>NZ_AP031575.1:3537500-3837500 GCF_040436405.1 Marinomonas sp. THO17
CGAGGCTGAAAAGCGTAGTCGATGGGAAACAGGTTAATATTCCTGTACTTATGCATATTGCGATGGAGAGACGGAGAAGGCTAGGCCAGCGCGGCGATGGTTGTCCGCGTTTAAGGTTGTAGGCTGGGATCTTAGGCAAATCCGGGATCCTAAGGCTGAGAATTGATGACGAGTCCTCTTTTGGACGAAGTGGTTGATGCCCTGCTTCCAGGAAAAACTTCTAAGCGTCAGATATGTGTGAACCGTACCCCAAACCGACACAGGTGGTCAGGTAGAGAATACCAAGGCGCTTGAGAGAACTCGGGTGAAGGAACTAGGCAAAATGGTACCGTAACTTCGGGAGAAGGTACGCCGACCGGTGTGAAGGACTTGCTCCGTAAGCACTGGTCGGTCGAAGATACCAGGTGGCTGCGACTGTTTATTAAAAACACAGCACTCTGCAAACACGAAAGTGGACGTATAGGGTGTGACGCCTGCCCGGTGCTTGAAGGTTAATTGATGGGGTTAGCTTAGGCGAAGCTCTTGATCGAAGCCCAAGTAAACGGCGGCCGTAACTATAACGGTCCTAAGGTAGCGAAATTCCTTGTCGGGTAAGTTCCGACCTGCACGAATGGCGTAACGATGGCCACACTGTCTCCACCCGAGACTCAGTGAAATTGAAATCGCAGTGAAGATGCTGTGTATCCGCGGCTAGACGGAAAGACCCCGTGAACCTTTACTATAGCTTCACAGTGAACTTTGAACCTACTTGTGTAGGATAGGTGGGAGGCTTTGAAACTAAGACGCCAGTTTTAGTGGAGCCGATCTTGAAATACCACCCTGGTATGTTTGAGGTTCTAACTCAGGTCCCTTATCGGGATCGAGGACACTGTGTGGTGGGTAGTTTGACTGGGGCGGTCTCCTCCCAAAGAGTAACGGAGGAGCACGAAGGTGTGCTCAGCATGGTCGGAAATCATGCATAGAGTGTAAAGGCAAAAGCACGCTTAACTGCGAGACAGACACGTCGAGCAGGTACGAAAGTAGGTCTTAGTGATCCGGTGGTTCTGTATGGAAGGGCCATCGCTCAACGGATAAAAGGTACTCCGGGGATAACAGGCTGATACCGCCCAAGAGTTCACATCGACGGCGGTGTTTGGCACCTCGATGTCGGCTCATCACATCCTGGGGCTGAAGCCGGTCCCAAGGGTATGGCTGTTCGCCATTTAAAGTGGTACGCGAGCTGGGTTTAGAACGTCGTGAGACAGTTCGGTCCCTATCTGCCGTGGACGTTTGAGATTTGAGAGGAGCTGCTCCTAGTACGAGAGGACCGGAGTGGACGAACCTCTGGTGTTCCGGTTGTCACGCCAGTGGCATTGCCGGGTAGCTACGTTCGGACGGGATAACCGCTGAAAGCATCTAAGCGGGAAGCCTCCCTCAAGATAAGATCTCACTGGGACTTTAAGTCCCCTAAAGAGCCGTTCGAGACTAGGACGTTGATAGGTTGGGTGTGTAAGCGTTGTGAGGCGTTGAGCTAACCAATACTAATTGCTCGTGAGGCTTGACCATATAACACCAAAGTGGTTTTACAGAACTCTGAAGAAAACAGAGTGAGCTACAAAGAATTTACGATAGTACTGAAATGGTTCCAGACAATTTTCAGTATTTCCTCCATCCTTGGAGGTTCCGGTTTGATACTTGATTATCGCTGTTTCAAAAGTTGATTGTTAAAGATACCAAGTAAACGAATTTGTGCTGAGCACATCCGAGTTTTCTTGATAATCATAGAGGCGTTGAACCACCTGATCCCATCCCGAACTCAGAAGTGAAAAGCGCCATCGCCGATGGTAGTGTGGGAGATCCCATGTGAGAGTAGGTCGTTATCAAGATCTTAATTAAGAAGCCCTGATCGGAAACGGTCGGGGCTTTTTTACGTGTGGAAGAAAGTCAGAATGAAGATAGGTAAAGTAGTTTTCTGGGGTAGAGGTGTTCTACCGAATTAACCACCTAATCCCATCCCGAACTCAGAAGTGGCTCTTTATACGCCACAGGCGCTCGCCATGTCTATGGTAGTCCCACAAGGGGATAAGCATAGGTCGTACCGCAAAGGGCATAAAAATCGTCAAGCTTCTCATACAAAAAGCCCTGATCGGCAATGTTCGGGGCTTTTTTACGTATGGAAGAAGCTCAAAATAAAAGCAGGGGGAGTAAATCTCCAAGGCGCAATTCTTGCGATGGTATGATTGAACCACCTAATCCCATCCCGAACTCAGAAGTGGCTCTTTATACGCCACAGGCGCTCGCCATGTCTATGGTAGTCCCACAAGGGGATAAGCATAGGTCGTAGCGCAAAGGGAATAAAAATCGTCAAGCTTCTCATACAGAAAGCCCTGATCGGAAACGGTTGGGGCTTTTTTACGTCTGTAAGAAACTCAAAATAAAAGCAGGGGAAGTAAACCTTTGAGGCAGCGTTGTTTTACTGCTACCGTCCCAAAAGGTCTTCCATTGCTAGCACTGAATGAATTTAAAATGCCAATTTAGACTTTAAAGAAGCGGATGTCCGTTTTTAAGTCATTAGCTAGATTGTTTAATTTGTTTGTCGCCGTGTCGTTCGTTTCAAGTAAGGACATAGTTTGTTGCGACGTGTTGTTAAGTTGATCTATTACATTGGCGACATTATTGATGGCGTCTTGCTGAGATAAGGTGGTTTGGACGACGTCCTTGATTTGCGATAGAGAGTCGCTGGCATGCTGTTCTATATTTGTTAGCAACTGAGAAGCTTGTTCTGCCAGAGAGCGGCCATTCTCAACAAGAGGTTGCGTCGTTTCCATTGCAATAACAAATTCTCTGACTTCTGATTGTATTTGCGAAAGTGTGACGTCTATTTGGGTAGTAGCGTCACTGGTACGTTTAGCTAAATGCCTTACTTCATCGGCAACAACAGCAAAGCCTCTACCAGATTCACCTGCACGAGCCGCTTCAATGGCGGCATTTAAAGCCAGTAGATTTGTTTGATCTGATATATCACTGATAATGTTTGTGATGCTGCTGACCTCTTTAGTCAATTGATCCAATTTATGGATTTGCTTAGCGGTTTTATCAACCATGTTGGAGATGTGGGTCATCTCCTCAGCATTTTTAGTAATGACTTGTCGGCTCTGTTTTGCGTAGGCAAGGGTAGTACTTGAATTTTCCTCTGTACGAGAGGCTTTTTCTGCCACCGTATTAACGCTTGAACGCATGCCTTCGAGTTTACCTAGGCTCATATTGGTCAACGTCGCTTGTTGATTAGCGGCACTGAGAATATGGTTTGAACCGTCCGAAACAATGTCCAATTGATTGGTTAATCGGGAGGATGCTTGCAAGATATTTTCTACAGTCGATTGTAATTTATCACGCATTAAGGCTAGTGAGCCAAGAATACTCTTGTTGTAAGGAGTATTGATTTTGATGGTAAGGTCACCTTGAGCGATTTCAGATAAGAGATTGGCAGCCTCATGAGGTTCTCCTCCCAGAGATTTATGCAAGCTACGCTCTATTAAAAAAGCTATTAAGCAACTGATAATAATGGCAATTATGGTGAAACTAAGCATAAGTTCCTGAAAATTACCTGCTACAGCTCTGGCTTTTGGGGTTTCTGATTGATTGATTTGTTCTTGGTAATCAATGAATTGATTTATATTGGCTAGCCAGTCGATAAAGGCTGGGCGCAATTCTTTTAATACTAATTCACTGATATCTTGGCCATTTGTTCTGTCTTCGATAGTGCGTTGAATTAAAGGCTGAGTATGACGGTGAATGTCCTCAATTTTGTCTAATATTTGTCGTTCTACATCTGTAAATACTATGCCATTAAGGATCATCTGGTTGATGTCCTGACGCGACTTTTGATAATCATTAGCTAACGCTTTAATTTCATCAGAAAACTGCTTAACTTGCTCTATAGAAGAGGCAATAGCAATATCACGAATAGCGATTGCTCTGTCATGGACACTGCCACGAAAGTTGATCGCATGGCGTTGTTTGACGGCATTGATGTCAGTAACCTCGGCAAGGGTAAGGTCGATATAGTTTACTTTTTGAATACCCATCCCGGTGAGAATGACCATAAGCAGAAGAATACACCCGAATCCTATGAGTAGGCGTTTACGAATTGAAATTTGCGTTAAGAACGACATAAAGATCCTTTAACTAAATGATTTTTCTATATTTATCATTAATGTAACTTCAATGTTTCATTCTTAACAATCGTTAATTTTTAACAATCAGATAGATAGATTAAATTGCCATTTTAAATGCCTTTATGATTTTACAATGAGAGTCCATTTTGCTTTTTGATCTGTTGTGTATTGTGTTTCATCAATTTTAATAATATCAATTAAAACAATTATTTATGATAAAAATGGGTTTAATAGAGGCGTTATATTAGGTTAAATTAACCTTGAGGAGCAAATGAAATAGTGGCGATTCATGTTTTCCTTCAGAAAGAGAGTGTAACGACCTGAATATTTTTTAATTTCTATGATGAGTGAAGAAAATGAGCTTAGATAAGGCCCCAGACCATGTTAAATTGGCGGTGGATTTAATTGAGTTATTAGAAACCAATGAAATAGCCCCTGATGTGGCTGTTGAAGCATTACGTTTGGTCTTAAAAGACTTTGAAAATAAACTGAGTACAAAAGAATAGCTTGTACTAATGAGCCTTGTTGGCAAGAAGGATATATGGCAATTATTGCAATGACTCTAGTGGCAGCGGTGGCCTTGTTGCACTTTTACATTCTGTATTTGGAGATGTTTTGCTGGACGACTCCCAAAGGACGAAAAGCATTTGGTCTGACGGAAGAGTTCGCAGAGTCCAGTAAGGTGTTAGCAGCGAATCAAGGTTTATACAACGGTTTTTTAGGGGCGGGTTTATTATGGGGCTTGTGGCTTGGTGAAGCTGGTCAGTCCGTGGTGGTCTTCTTTTTGATTTGTGTATTGGTGGCTGGCCTTTATGGCGGGATGACAGCCAATAAGAAGATTATCTTTATTCAGGCAGCGCCAAGTGCCATCAGCTTACTGGCGGTGACTTTACTGTAAATGTAAGCGTCCCATCTAATAGATGGGACGCTAGTGTCTTCGCTTTTACGTCAATTTTTACATCAGCGCTTTGGCGCTTTCAGTGAGGCGAATGGCTTGGTCGCAAGCATTTGCCAACTCTGTGCCTTTTTTAACAAAGTGGCGGCTAAAGTAATTCTTGTGCTCTTCATGTTCATGGAAGTTATGGGGCGTTAACACAGCCGTTAGCACAGGCACTTCTGTTTCTAACTGGACTTGCATCAACGCGCTGCATACCGTTTGCGCGACAAAATCGTGACGATAAATACCACCATCGACCACTAGAGCGGTACCGGCAATCGCTGAGTATTGACCACTTTTAGCCAATAACTTGGCTTGCAGTGGAATCTCATAGGCGCCGGGCACTGGAATAAGATCGATGAGGTCTTTGTTATAACCACGTGCCACTAACTCTTCACAGAAAGCATTGGCACAGTTCATCACAATGTCTTCGTGCCATGCAGCATGAAGAATCGCAATGCGTTTATTAGCTGGATTGAAATCAATTTGATTCGTTGAGCTCTGATTCATTTTTGTATCCTAATATAAGCGAAATGTGAATCAGGGCGAACGGGCAGGCAAAAACACCGTATAATTACGGAATACCAAAATAGGGTTTCACCAAGCGGCGATACCTGTTGCGGTTTTGTCTGACACGCTCTCTATCATCCGGACTATCACCGTCGGCTCTGGAGTTACACCAGATCTGCTGTCCCTAATCAATAGATTAGGCGCTCGCGGGCTTAGACTGAGTCTTTACCGCCGGTGGGGAATTTCACCCCGCCCCGAGAACGAAATCGGAATAACTCCGATCTGTAAAATATACGTGTAGAAAGAAAGACTTGTCAAAGTCTATTTGAAAAATTAATAGACTTTTCAGAGGTTTGTCATCTAATGACACATTTATGTTGGATTGGTAACAAAAGTTAACTGTTTGAATCATTAGTGTCACTTCAAATAGAGTGGAAATGTCTTATATTAAGCAGCAGCGTTTACAAAAGAATGGAGTCTTTGTTATGTCACTTTCTCAACTTCCTTTGGCAAAAAGTGCATTCATATTGGCTTGTCTCTTCCTTACTGCCTGTAGCAATATTGACCTACAAACTCAAGCTGACGATGTTTCCATTGAAATCGAAAATCAAACCAATCTGGTGATTTATCGTTGCGAGCAGGATGAGTTACTTGCTTATTTTCATGGCAATCGAGCCGAACTAAAATGGCAAGCAAAAAGTTATTATTTAACTCAAGTCGTTAGCACTTCTGGTGTTAGGTACTTTGGTGAATCTTTATCTTTTTGGGCGCATAACCAAGATGCGGAGTTAGAACTGGACACAGGTGACAAAGTCAATTGCCGTCTTGTAAAAGTAGAATCTTAGTTTTGCCTGAGAATCCTTCACTTTAATCGTCCGTGTTTTCATCCCGTCAATACTTTAATCCGTGTACAATAGCTGCCGATGACGCCATTTTGGCAAAATATTGGGTATCAGAGATTAGATGAGTAAATTATTTGTGATGGGCATGGGGCCTGGTGACTTAGGTTTGGTCACTCCCAACGCTACACGAGCTTTGGCAGCTTGTTCTGATTGGGTGGCTTATGGCTATTACTTGAAATTACTGGGTGAATTGAGTGAAGGAAAAGCTTTTCATGATTTGCCCCTTGGTGAAGAAATTGGGCGTGCTAGATTGGCCTTAACATTAGCCGCTGAAGGAAAAAACACTGCACTGATTTCTAGTGGTGACATAGGCATCTATGCCATGGCGACCTTAGTTTTTGAATTGCTGGATCAGCAATTGCAGGGTAAAGAGTCGCATCCAGAGTGGCTGGATGTTGAGATTGAGGTGATCCCAGGAATTTCGGCCATGCAAGCTGGTGCGAGCCGTGTTGGTGCTATGCTGGGTCACGACTTCTGTACTATTTCCTTATCTGATCTATTAACGCCTTGGGAAACCATAGACAAACGTTTGCATGCCTGCGGTGCAGGGGATTTCGTGGTGTCCTTTTATAATCCAGTATCGAAAAAGCGAGATTGGCAGTTGAACCACGCGCGTGATGTGTTGTTGCAGTATCGTCCTGCGAGCACACCTGTGATGATAGGTCGCCAATTAACTCGTCCTGAAGAAGACATTCGTTTTATCACCCTAGGCGAGTTGGATGCTAAAGAGGTAGACATGTTTACCATGGTGAGTGTGGGTAACTCGGATACCAAACACATAGTAAATGGCGATAAAGAGTGGATTTACACGCCACGGGGTTACTCTAAAAAGCTTTAAAAAGAGACATAAAATGACGGTGTATTTTATTGGTGCAGGTCCTGGTGACCCAGATTTAATGACAGTGAAAGCGGTAAAGACCATCGTCTCATGTCAGGTAATTTTGTATGCAGGTTCACTTATCCCGACACAAGTGATTGATAGCGTTAGGGGAACCGCAGAAGCCATTTATGACACGGCAGAAATGCATCTTGATGAGACGACAGCTGTCATAGAAAAAGCCGTTAAAGAAGGCAAAAATGTGGCGCGATTACAATCAGGTGATCCGGCTTTATACGGTGCTATTGGTGAGCAGATTCGACGATTGCAAGCCTTGGGTATTGACTATGAAGTGATTCCGGGCGTCAGTGCGGTTGCGGCTTCTGCCGCCTTATTGAAAAAAGAACTTACCTTATCCGGTGTATCGCAAACTGTAATTATGACGCGATATGAGGGCAAAACGCCTTTTCCTGAACGAGAGCGACTACCAGCATTGGCGCAAAGTGGTGCTACCTTAGCCATTCATCTTGGTATTACGCGCATACATAAAATTGTTGAAGAGCTGATTCCACATTATGGTGAAGATTGTCCCGTTGCTGTGTGCTACCGCACCAGCTGGCCAGATCAGGATTTCGTGACTGGCACTTTAGCCAACATAGTGGCAAAAGTAAGAGCAAAGAAATTTACCCGTACCAGTTTGATTTTAGTAGGTAAGGTGCTAGACACAGAAGACTTTGCCGACTCCTATTTATACGATAAATCTCAGGCGCACATTTTTCGCAAGATTCATCAGACTGAGAAAAACAAAGGATAATTCATGCAACTGAACAAAATCCCTACCACCATTGTCACTGGCTTCTTGGGCAGTGGTAAAACCACCCTTTTGTCGAATGTCTTGAAACAAGCGGCTGGTAAGCGTATTGCTGTTATTGTGAATGAATTTGGTGAGTTGGACATTGACTCAGATTTACTGCGTGCTTGTCCGCTCGATTGTGACGATGAACAAAGCGCTGGCCAGCGCAGCGAAGAAGGCTTTTACGAGCTGGCTAACGGTTGTATCTGCTGCACCGTGGAAGAAGAGTTTCTGCCCGTGATGGAGCAGTTGGTCGCACGTCGTGATGATATTGACCACATTCTTATCGAGACCAGTGGTTTGGCCTTGCCTAAACCTCTGGTACAAGCCTTTAACTGGCCGGGAATCAAAGAGCATTGCACTGTGGATGCGGTTATTACGGTAGTGGATGGTCCTGCGGTAGCGGCAGGGCGCTTTGCCCACAATGAAGAAAAGGTACAAGCACAGCGTCTGGCGGATGACAGTTTAGACCACGACCCAAGTTTGCAAGAACTATTGGACGATCAACTCAGTGCTGCCGATTTAGTTGTAGTGAGTAAAAATGACTTACTGAACGATGTTGAGCGCGTCAAAGTGCAAGAAGTGATTGCTAAAGAAGTGCCTCACACAGTGAAAACCGTTTACATTGAAAATGGCGAAGCTGCAATGGATAAATTGTTGGGCATTGATGCGGCTTCAGAAGAGCGTATTGAGGCGGTGCATAACCATCATGATCATCATCATGCCCACGGTGAGCATCACGACCATGCTCATGACCATTTTGATTCTTTTGTGGTTAAGTTAGGGGAAGTATCTTCTGACTTATTACAAGAAGCGCTTGAACAATTGCTAGAGGGGCATAATATCTTCCGCGTGAAAGGCTTTGCGGCGGTGCATGGTAAGCCGATGCGTCAGGTTTTTCAGGCGGTAGGCCGACGTCTGGATCGTTATTTTGATCGTTTATGGCAGGCAGAAGAAATACGTCAGACCCAGTTAGTTTTCATTGGTAAGGGCATTGATAAGGCCGCCATTGAAGGGGCGTTGCACAACGCTTTGAGTGCATAAAAGGTTCCATCAGTGCATTTATTAGCAGCCAAACCAGGTGGTTTTGTCGACGACGAAGGCATTGTTGATCTAGAGCAGAGTCCAGCTGATTTAGTCATTTTGGCAGCGGCTGATTCTGTGCTGGGAGCCCTTGGTGCGGCGTTAGATGATATCGCTGGCGAAGACTATTTACCCAGCGTACGTTTAGCCAACTGGATGCAATTGGTTAAACCAGCGGCTTATGATTTATACGAACATAAGGTATTAGAAAGTGCCAAAGTGGTGGTGGTCTCCCTGTTGGGTGGCGAACACTATTGGCCTTATGGTTTTCAGCAGTTGCAAGCTTGGTGTCGGGCAAAAACCGGTCGCACTTTGATATTGGTGCCAGGAGACGACGCCGAAGATCCCAACTTGCTTGATGCTTCTAACGTGGATCGTGATGACTGTCGGCGTGTGTGGCGTTATTTACGGGAAAGTGGCTCGAGTAATGCGATTGAATGTTTGCGTTTTATCAGTGCGCGCTTTTTTCAGCAAGATATCGCTTGGCGAGACCCCATTCCGCTACCGAATACCTTGATTTACCATGCTGGCGATGTTGCCAGTTTTACTCAATGGCAAACCCATCACGTGGCGAAAAGGCAGGATCAGCCCGTTGTCTTATTGGTGTTTTACCGTTCCTTATTACAAAGCGGTAATACCCAAATGTTTGATGATTTATTGACCTTGTTAAGTGAGCAAGGTTTGTCACCCTTGGCTGTGGCGGTCAGTTCCTTAAAAGACCAAGCTTGTGTGGCGCAATTAGATGACCTGATTGCCCGAAGTGATGCCAAAGTCATCTTAAACACCACAGGCTTTGCCGCAAATCGCGCCGCCAGCCCAGACTTGTCGTCTAACCCAAGTGAGTTTCCTTCGACTTTTGCCGCCTCGCTACCCGTGTTGCAAATGATTTTATCTGCCAGTACAGAAGAAGATTGGCAACAACAAACACAAGGCTTGCGCAGTCGAGATGTGGCCATGCAGATCGTCTTACCAGAAATGGACGGTCGTATCATCACCAGAGCCATTAGCTTTAAGACATTGAGTCATTATCATGAAGCGGCACAGATAGATTTGGTGCGTTATAAATTGCATCCTGAGCGTGCCAATTTTGTCGCGGAATTGGCGGCCAGATACACTCAACTTGCCAATAAGACGAACCCACAAAAGCGCATTGCGTTGGTATTGGCGAATTATCCAACTAAAGATGGGCGCATTGGTAATGGTGTTGGCTTAGATACGCCTGCTTCCACGGTTAACCTGCTCAAAGTCATGAAACAGCAGGATTATCCAATTGAGAATGTGCCTGAACAAGGCAATCAATTGATTGAAGCTTTATTGGGCGCTGTGACCAATAATCCCAATAGTTTGCATGAAAGGGGTTGTTGGCAAAGCATGGCGCTGGAGGATTACCTGCATTATTTCTATCAGTTACCCATAGCAAGTCAGCAAGCGGTTTGGGATCGCTGGGGGCCACCAGAAGAGGATCACAAGTGTCGCCTGCAAAACGGTCAGTACCGCATCATGTTGGCGGGTATTCGTCTTGGGGAAACTTTTGTGGGTATCCAGCCCGCACGAGGCTTTAATTTGGATTTAGCTGCCAACTATCACGACCCTGATTTGGTACCGCCACACAGTTATTTGGCCTTTTATTTTTGGCTGCGCCATGTTTATAAAGTGGATGCCTTGGTACATGTAGGCAAACACGGCAATGTTGAATGGTTACCCGGTAAAGGCACTGCTTTGTCTGATGCTTGCTGGCCAGACATCGCTCTTGGCCCAATGCCGCACTTTTATCCCTTTATTGTCAATGATCCGGGCGAAGGCGCGCAGGCTAAGCGGCGTACTCAAGCTGTTATCATCGATCACCTAATGCCACCAATGACACGAGCAGAAACCTATGGTGATATGGCGGAGCTGGAAAATCTGGTGGACGAATATTATCAAGCCATGGGGATGGATGTTCGCCGAGAAAACTGGTTGCGTGAGCAGATTCTTAAAAAAGTCGTGCAAAGTCATTTGCTTGAAGAGCTAACTGGGATTGATGCAAACGACGATGAATCCGTGTTGGAAGGGCTAGACGCCTATTTATGTGAAATTAAAGAAGCACAAATTCGTCATGGCTTGCATCGTTTAGGGGAATTGCCTGAAGCTTCCAAATTGGCGGATACCTTGGTCGCTTTGTTACGCCTACCGCGAGGGAATGATGACAGCAGTCGTGGTTTATTGCATGCATTGGTGAGTGATTTAGACATTAATGTAGAGGATTTTGATCCTATGCAGACAAGTCGTAAAGTTTGGCAAGCGAGCAAGCCAGGGATATTAGCAGAAGTCAGTGAGAGCGACTGGCGAACCTATGCCGATACCAAAGAGCGTTTGGAGTTGCTGGCAGTTAAGCTGGTGGATAAATATTTGCTTCAAGATGTTGATCTAACAAACTTAGCGGCTCTATTACCTTTGACCTCTGCCTTATTAAGTCATGCTAAAACCAGCCTTTTATCGGCATTACACCTCAGTGCAGAACAAGAGCTACAAGCATTATTAATCGGTTTAGCGGGTGGATTTGTAGCACCGGGTCCGAGTGGTGCTCCGACTCGTGGTCGTTTGGATACCTTGCCAACAGGGCGCAACTTCTTTTCCGTGGACAACCGTGCCATACCATCGCCAGCGGCGTGGGCGATTGGCCAACAATCCGCTGATGCCTTGATTCAACGTCATCTTCAAGAACATGGGGATTATCCAAAAGAAATAGGTCTGTCTGTGTGGGGAACGGCCACCATGCGTACCGGAGGTGATGATATCGCTCAGGCCTTTGCATTAATGGGGGTTCGGCCTATTTGGGCGCCGGGGTCGAATCGAGTCACGGATTTCGAAGTGGTGCCTTGCATGCAATTAGGGCGGCCGCGAGTGGATGTGACGTTACGAGTCTCTGGCTTTTTTCGTGATGCTTTTGCCAATGTAATGAGACTGTATGATGCGGCAGTGCAAGCCATTGCAGAATTTGAGGAGCCGGGCACAGGTAATGTGATTCGTCAAAACATTCTGCAGCGAAAAGAAGCTTTATTATCACAAGGGCTTTCGAAAGAAGAAGCGAAACGGCAGGCGTCTTATCGTGTGTTTGGCAGCAAACCGGGTGCTTACGGAGCGGGTTTGCAAGGCCTGATTGACGAGCGTTGCTGGGATGAACGCAGTGACTTGGCAGAGGCTTATGTCAATTGGGGCGGATATGCTTATCATGGTGGTAAACAGGATGGGGTGGAAGCCAAAAAGGCCTTTGTCGATCGTTTATCCCGTTTGCAAGCCGTAGTACAAAATCAAGATAATCGCGAGCATGATATTTTAGACTCAGATGATTATTATCAATTCCAAGGTGGCATGACCAATGCGGTAACGCAATTTAGTGGTCAGACACCACAGGTGTATCATAACGATCATTCAAATCCGAGTTCGCCGAAAATTCGCACTTTAAAAGAAGAGCTAAACCGGGTGGTGCGCTCACGGGTGTTGAATCCAAAATGGATTCAAGCCATGCAAGAGCATGGTTACAAAGGGGCCTTTGAAATGACGGCCACTGTAGATTATTTATTTGCCTATGATGCAACCACAGATTTCATTGCCGATTATCAATATCAGCAAGTTACGGATGCGCTATTGTTAGATCCAGACAATCAAGCTTTTATGCGCGATAATAATATTCATGCCTTTGAAGAAATGGCGGAACGTTTATTGGAAGCCATTCAACGGGGAATGTGGCAAGACACAGAAGGCTATCAAGCCGCTATTCAGTCCTTATTGTTGGATATAGATCAACAGCAAGAACAAAAATGAGTGTCATCTTGGGCAGAAGAGGGCAGTCGAGATTAATGAAAAAGAGAGAAGTAATGAGCGATACCACTCCAATTAAAAAGCAAGGCATTATGATTTGTGGTCATGGTAGCCGAGATAAGGACGCTGAGCGTGAGTTTGGCTTAGTCGCCAAAGGATTGAAAGATCGTTATCCAGATCTACCGGTTGAATATGGCTTTTTGGAGTTTTCTGCACCCAATATTCACATGGGCTTAGACAGCCTGATTAAACAAGGTGTAGAAGAAATTTTTGCCGTGCCAGGCATGCTGTTTGCGGCGACGCATGCAAAAAACGATATCCCGTCCGTGTTGACTACTTACGAAGAAAAGCATCCGGGTTTGAAGGTCACTTATGGTCGTGAACTTGGCCTACAAGCAGACATGATTGAAGCCTTTCAGGCGCGTATTTATGAATCCTTAGGATTGGATCCTGAACAGCCGCCAGAGAATTTGTACGATACCATGTTGGTTGTGGTTGGACGTGGTACTTCTGATACCTCGGCTAACGCAGAGGCGGCAAAGCTAACCCGTATCGTGAATGAAAATATGGGCTTTGGTTGGGCTGATACCGTGTATTCTGGAGTGACTTACCCATCCGTGGGGATGGGCTTGGAAAAGCTACTGAAACTGGGTTTTAAGCGCATTGTTGTGGCACCGTACTTCTTGTTTACTGGACGTTTAATCAAACGTATTCAAGGCTATGTGGATAAAGTGGCTCAAGCTAACCCAAGTGTTGAGTTTGTAAAAACACCTTATCTTAATGATCATCCGCGAGTGATAGATGCCTTTGTGAACCGAGTAGAAGAGATTCGCCAAGGGGAATTACAGGCGGGTGAAGAGACATTGATGGGATCTTTTAAACGCCGTTTGGCAGCGGGGGAAGTGGAAGTTCATCATCATCACGCCGAATTTGTTGATCCCCAAGATGATACGCAAGGTTTATCTCAATCCGACCATCATCATACGCATCATCATGACCACTCCCATAATCACAGTCACTCACATGATCACAGTCACTCACATGATCACAGTCACTTCCATCCTCATGGGCATGATCACAGCCACTCCCATGCTCATGGGCATGATCACAGCCACTCTCATTCTCATGGGCATGATCACAGCCACTCTCATCCTCATGGGCATGATCACAGTCACTCCCATCCTCATGGGCATCATCATAGCCATTCTCATGGTGTATATAAGCACATTGCTCATCCAATGGGGCCACGAACTATGATAGGTGAGGGGATTTGTTGCTGCTTTATGAGTCAGTTTACGCAAGATATTCTGGATGAAGAGCAGGATAAAATAGATGGGGATTGCAGTAAAACGGCTCTTGCTCATAAGTAAAATGATGGTGTTTGATCATTCGTAATATAGCCAATCTTAGGATTGGCTTTTTTCTAAACATTTCATATATAGTTGTCTCCTTAAGTTAATTTTTTGGGGCTATAGCGGTAATAAAAAATGCTCGATCTTAAAAAACTTCTTACACTCAGAGGTTTTTTCAGTTTTACCTTTTTGCTACTGGTTATACTCAGTATTACGTCTTTGATCTTTGTGAATTCAGATTGGAATGTAAAAAAAGTACAACTGATAGCACAAAGTGAAGACGTAGACACTTTTGAAAGAATTTTGCCAGCAGGACAAAATTCATCATTGAAGGCCATGCAAAAAGGTTATCAGGTAATCTGTCGTCCTTTACAGCAGCCGGATAATAATTTATGTGGTTTGGTGTTTGTTTTGCCAAAAAAAGAGGGTAAAGGCTTTCCATTAGATACCTATCAATCCATTGCCTTTAATATCTCCACGCATTCATCCGCTGAAAATTTTGATGGACGTGTCAGAGTATTTGTCAAAAGCTATCTTGATGAGACGAAAGAGGCTGTTGATTATGTCCGAGACTATAAATTCCATGCGGTTCGCCTTGATCAAAATGGCTACACCCAGGTGCCGTTATCTCGCTTTAAGGTGGAGACCTGGTGGGAAGATATGCACAATATTCCATATGATCTTTCTTATGTTGATTTAAGTTCCGTTCATAGCATTGAGTTTTTTATTCATAAATTGCCTTTACAAGATGGAGAAGAATACCAACTGACAGTGGATCAGTTAGAAGTGTTTGGTGTGTATTTTCTAAAAAATACATTGTATATGATGCTCTTCTATAGCTGGTTGGCTTTTTGTGTGTTCTTTTACTTTATTTTTCGATACAAAGAAGCAAAGAAGATTAAGTCCAAAGCCTTTATTGACCCAGATTCAAAACTGTTAAATATGAATGGTTTTGAAGAAAAATATCAAAAATTAATTGGTCAAGATGTTATTTTTTATAAAGTCAAAATTCTTAACTGGAACAATTTAGTACGTAATTTTGGCATGACTATGTCACATTTCGTTTTGCGTGAAATAGTACTCAAAAATTACGTTTTCTACCGCAGCTTTTTTTACGCTTCTGCCCGTATCAATTATGATGAATTGATTTTTATTCGTCGTCGTAAGGCTTTGTCCAATGAGGAAGAAAAAGGCTTTATTAATACCTTTACGACCCCTGTTAATGTGGTTGGATTGGGAGAATTACGCTTAGACATCAAGGTAGGCGCTTCGATTGAAAAAAGTGCACCATTTAACAGTAAAGTGGTGTTAGAGCGTACTGATATTGCTCACCAGTCAATTCTTCATAGGGATGAGCGGATTCAATTTTTTAGCAATGAAATCAGTCAGCAAGCCGAAGAAAGATCCATTATTGAAAGGCAACTTCGTTTGGCATTAAGTGAAAACGCTTTTTATCTTCTATACATGCCGATTTTCAGTGCTTCAAAACAGAAAATTGTTGGTGTTGAAGCGTTGTTACGATGCAATTTTGGCGATCTGAAAAACATGTCTCCTGAGGTTTATGTTTCAGTTGCTGAAGAAAAGGGTCTTGTTCGTGATATTGATTTTATGGTGATTAACATGGCACTGAATGATATTGCTAATTCAGACTTTGGTGAAGATTTTGTCATTTCTATCAATATTTCTTCACAAGAATTACTCGATACTTCTTTCGTTGATCGCTTTAAAGAAATTGTTGTGCGCGCGGGGGTCGAATATCAGCGGATTTGTTTGGAGATTACTGAAACTTTCTTAATTGAAGTGGATGCAGTTTGTGTTAATACCATTAAGGATTTGAGGGCACTAGGATGTCGTCTGTCCTTGGATGATTTTGGTACAGGTTATACTTCCTTTCAGCAGTTGCTTAATTTTCCAGTGGATGAGATTAAAATTGATAGGAGTTTTATTGCTGGCATGGAAGGGCAAAATGGCTATGACGTGATAGTGGATTCGTTAGTGTCTATTGCCAGCTCATATGATTATCACGTCGTTGCGGAAGGTGTGGAGACTAAGTGTATTTTTGATAAATTAGTCAGTAAAAACTGTGATCTGATTCAAGGCTATTACATATCTAAGCCAATTCATCTTGTGGAATTGGCCAAGTTGAATGAAAAGATAGAAAAGAGAGAAGTTTGCTTTTAATGTGAATATCTTCCAAAGCAGTAACTAAGAGGAGAATGCATGTCTGATTCAAAAGCTAAAGCCGAAGGACGTTTAACCACCAGAACGGTTGCTATGCCAGCCGATACCAATCCAGCAGGAGATATTTTTGGTGGTTGGGTGGTTTCGCAAATGGATATTGCAGCGGGTATTTGTGCAGGGCAAAGAGCACAATCTCGTGTTGTTACTGTCGCCCTAGATGGTATGAGCTTCATCCGCCCAGTGAAAGTGGGTGACATACTAGGTGTGTATACACGAGTTGAGTCTGTGGGCCGAACTTCTATGAATATTCATGTAGAGGCTTGGGTTAGACGCGGTCGTATTGGCCACAGAGAAAAAGTCACCGAGGGTATGTTTAAGTTTGTAGCGATTGATGAGTCGGGTAAATCGACCCCCATTCCCAACGAGGAAGATCTGCCAGATTATGTCAATCATGGCTTTGAAGAGTTTTAACTATGTGAAATCGGCAGAGTTAGATTGGTAAGTTATACGATAGTGTTCCACAGGCCAGAAACCAGTGAACTGCTTTATACCTTCTTGCTCACTTATGCTTTCTTGATCACTAATGCCTTGATAGACAGTTATATTTGATAAGAACAGGCGCTCATAAGACTTATTCGCATCTTCCTGAACTTTTATGTGTCTTGATGGTCCTTTTATACATCTTAATGGTCGCAGTCGAGTTCGAGTCATAGCATTGGCTATGACGAATAAAAAGTACTTAAACTGGGGACTGGTTTAGAGGTTTTATCTTCATGATGAATAATCAAGTGATCACGCTTTCGTCTCTTCTGTTATTGCTTGCAGGATGCTCTCCATCAGCTGAGTTGACAGCTGGTGTTAGCTTAAGTGATTACAAAGGCTCCGCTAGTATTTCTCAAGGCCCAGCAAAGACCATAGAGGCGAATCTTTTTGAATGTGCGAATGGTAGAAGTCGTGTGGCGGGCATAGGAGAAATCACCGATTCTGATGGGAGAGTTTGGACGGTTCCCGCTCAAAATCACTTTCGCACAGCCACAAAAGCAGTCGATTTGTATGAATCATGTGCCAAGGTTACGCCTCGAAGCATGGCGAATGTAGACCAAGCATCCCTGCCTGTCACTGTGATTGACGCTGATGGAGAAGAAATTACAGGCTATATTTTTGCCGATAATTATTTTGAGTTATACATTAATGGTCAGCTCATCGGAGTAGACTCGGTACCCTTTACGCCCTTTAACTCTAGTGTCGTTAAGTTCAAGGTGAACAAACCTTATACTATTGCCGTAAAAGTGATTGATTGGGAAGAGAACTTAGGTCTGGGTACAGAATACAATCGTGGTAAGAAATATTACCCTGGAGATGGTGGCTTTATTGCGAGTTTTAGCGATGGTGTGGTGACCAGTTCAGATTGGCAGGCACAAACCTATTATATCGCTCCTATCTATGATTTAACCTGTTTAACAGAAGTGGATGGAAAGCGCTTATCAGATACTTGTACTTTGCTGGGTACAAACAATGGTGAGAATGCTTTTGCCGCTCACTGGCAAACACCAAGTGAATGGATGGATAAAGGGTTTGATTCAACATCCTGGCCTCAAGCAACGGAATATTCAGAAGAACAAGTCGGGGTAGATAACAAAAGATCTTATATGAACTTCATTGAAAAGTTCAGTGGCGCAGGTGCCAAGTTTATCTGGTCAACCAATCTTGTATTGGATAATGAAGTGTTGCTGAGATACGAAGTGAAATAGACGGATTGCTTCGTCCATTACGAATCATTACTTTGTTTAGTGGTCATAAAGGCTGGTATCGTGATTTGACTATGTGTCGGTTTGAATAGACGTTTGGTAACAAATTACTGAGCCAAAATTGAGCGTAAAAGTGGCCGAGCGTTTGATTGCTCGGCCAGTGTAAGTAACTAAAGTGAAATGACTTTTTTCACTAACATGGCTTATATATCGTGACGTAAATCAAAGCGATCCAACTGCATCACTTTCACCCATGCAGCAACAAAATCCTCGACGAATCTTGGTTGCGCATTGTCATAAGCGTAAACCTCAGCAACAGCTCTTAGTTCTGAATTTGAACCGAACAGCAAATCGATTGAGGTGGCCGTATATTTAGGCTCCCCACTGACCCTATCTAGGCCTTCGTAAATACCCTCCGTACTGGATTTCTGCCAACGGGTCGACATATCCAGTAGATTGACAAAAAAGTCATTACTTAAGGTGCCAGGAGTGTCGGTAAATACGCCATGAGAGGCCTCTCCAACGTTGGCGTTAAGAACACGTAAGCCACCAAGAAGTACCGTCATTTCAGGAATGGTTAAGGCTAACTGATCAGCACGATCAACCAGCATTTCGGCAGGGGATCGGTAGCTTTTCTCTTCATTGAAGTAATTACGAAATGCATCCGCCGCAGGTTCTAATAAAGCAAAGGAAGCCACATCGGTTTGAGACTGAAGGGCATCTGCTCGACCCGGTGTGAAAGGTACATCGACATTGACCCCCGCCTGTTCAGCGGCGGCTTCAATGGCGGCTGCGCCACCCAGTACTATCATGTCTGCCAAAGAGACTTTGGCACGACTATTCGCATTAAATGCCATTTGGATTTCACTTAGCTGAGCAATCACCTTCGACAATTCTGCTGGATTATTTACCGTCCAATTTTTTTGCGGAGCGAGGGCAATACGCGCTCCATTTGCCCCGCCGCGTTTATCACTGGCTCTAAAACTAGCAGCAGAAGCCCAAGCGGTTCGCACCAATTGCGGTATGGTCAGGTCGGTGTCGAGGATGGTTTTTTTCAGTGCCTGCACATCTTGACGATCAATCAAAGGATACTCAATAGCTGGCAAGGGGTCTTGCCAAATTAAGGGGTCAACAGGCGAGGTATCCGACAAGTATCGAGCGCGAGGCCCCATATCTCTATGGGTCAACTTATGCCAAGCCTTTGCGAAAGCAAGGCGATACTCTTCGGGGTTGGCGAAAAAGCGTTCCGCAATGGCACGATATTGTGGATCTGCTTTAAGTGCCAAATCCGCTGTTGTCATAACGGGCGGGTTGCGTTTTCCTTCGATGTGCGCATCAGGGACACTGGAATGCATCGCTTCATCGGTAGGAATCCATTGGATAGCACCCGCTGGGCTACGTGTTTGTTGCCACTCTAGATTAAGTAGGTTACTCAAATAGAGTGTTGTCCAGCGGGTTGGTGCTTGTGTCCAAGCCCCTTCTAATCCACTCGTCGTGGTATCTTCAGAATGGCCCTTGCCGCAACGATTATGCCATCCTAATCCCTGTTCCTCGACATCAGCAGCACCGGGTTCTGGGCCAACGCAATCTGCGGGTTTGCGAGCACCGTGCATTTTGCCGAAGGTGTGTCCACCGGCAATAAGAGCAACCGTTTCTTCATCGTTCATGGCCATCCGGCCAAAGGTTAGGCGGATATTCTTAGCAGACCCTAACAGATCCGGTTTGCCCATCGGACCTTCAGGGTTTACGTAAATCAAGCCCATATGCGTTGCACCGAGAGGACGTTGCAGCTGGCCGCCTTGTTGACGACGATCACTGGCTAACATTTCAACTTCTGGTCCCCAATACACAAAATCAGGTTCCCAATCATCGGTGCGACCAAAGGCAAAGCCATATGTTTGAAAGCCCATATTTTCCAGAGATATGGTGCCGGATAAAATCAATAAATCCGCCCAAGACAGATGTTCACCGTATTTTTGTTTGATTGGCCACAAAAGACGTCTGGCTTTATCAAGATTACCATTGTCTGGCCAGCTATTGAGTGGATCAAAGCGCTGTTGTCCTCCATCGCCACCGCCACGACCATCCAGTGTGCGGTAGGTGCCAGCGCTGTGCCAAGCCGTTCGAATAAAGAGGGGACCATAATTACCAAAGTCTGCTGGCCACCAATCTTGTGATTGAGTCAGCATGGCATTGATATCACGTTTTACTGCATCGACATCCAGCTTTTTAAAGGCTTCAACATAGCTGAAATTGTCGCCAAGCGGGTTTGATCGACTGTCATGATCACGTAGGGAGGATAAATCCAGTTGGTCAGGCCACCAAAACTGATTGCTTTTCGGTTGTCCAGGCATTGATTTGCCTGATCCTGCTGCGCCTGCTGGTTTGGTGCTGGTTGGGGGATTTTGGGCCATCGCTGAAGTAGCGAAAAGCCAGGCGAATGTGACTGCGAAAGTAGTCACCTTAAATCGTCTATCCTTTTTCATTTTCTATTCTCCTTGCCATCCTGGTCATGGATTCCGTTTACACGGTTATTTATATTAGTAATTGATAGATAGAGCCCTACAGATTCAAAAGAGCTTATCTAGCAAAGAAAGTATAATCAAAGCCACGACAAAGACCGAACATTTACAATTGATAATTTTTATTGAGTCGATAGATTTTGATTAATTGTGAGCGGGTTTACCGCTAGGAGTGTCATCTAATATGAGTAGTAGCAAGACTGTATGGGGCAGGCTAAAAAGTCTTCAGGTTTTGTCAAAGAGAGAAAATTAACTTTAGATGACAAGATGGTACCAGTGGGCGGACTCGAACCGCCACGCCTTTCGGCAACGGATTTTGAATCCGTCGTGTCTACCAATTCCACCACACTGGCCTTGAAAAAGGTGAAAGGTATTTTATGTTTTTTTCTATAGCTGTCAATTGTTTAAGTTAAAAAATTAAGAAATTGGTTGCATAACTTCATCCGACCACAAGATGGCTTCTAAAAATGCACGATTTAAAGACGCGAGTTGATTAGGTGTTAAGCTATTGATGTTATGCCACGCTTGTTGCTCGCAGCTTATTGTCCAATGAAGAAATTGTCCCAAGTCGCCAGATTGATCTAGGATTGCTGACAGAACTTCTTCTTCGAGAGCCGTCTGCTCCAAAATCACCTGTTTCTCAACTTGAAAGACAGCGTCCATTCCAGACATTAAACCTACCATGAATGCTGATTCAGACAGTCTGTTATCTATTTTTTCCGCCAGTAGTTGGCAACATTTCGCGCGAGTCAGCAGTATCTTGAACAGAGCGTTTGGTTGATTCGAAGAGGAGGTTAACGTAATGAGCAATGCCCAGCGTTTTAATTTTACTAGGCCAAGGAAAATCACGGCTTCTTTAATTGACATGACTTTTTTGCCAATACCACATATCGGACTGTTTAAAATTCGTAGTAGTTGGTATGACAACTTAGGATTTTTTTCAATAAGTAGGGACACTTTTTCTATGCTGATGTCTTTGTCTTGCAAGGCATTGACCAGCGCTATCGCACTGTGTGTCGCCGAATCGATAATACGACCCTTAATGATGGCAGGGCGTTGAAGAAAATAGCCTTGGAATAAGTCAAAGCCAAGTTTCTTACATTGCTCAAACATGGTGTGATCTTCTACTTTCTCTGCCAATAAAAGTAAGCCTTTGCGTTTTAAAGCAGCGATTTGCTCGCTATATTGGCAAGGAGGGGTTTTCAAAACATCAATTTTTACAATGGAAACCCAAGGCAGTAAGGCTTCATAATCTGCTTCAAATTGATAATCGTCTAAAGCAAATCGATAACCTGCAGCGCGCCATTTTTCTACCGCATGATAAAATTCAGGTGTTAACTTCTGGCTTTCCAAAATTTCAATGTAAACC
Source organism: Marinomonas sp. THO17 (assembly GCF_040436405.1). Taxonomy (NCBI): domain Bacteria; kingdom Pseudomonadati; phylum Pseudomonadota; class Gammaproteobacteria; order Oceanospirillales; family Oceanospirillaceae; genus Marinomonas; species Marinomonas sp. THO17. The sequence goes on from NZ_AP031575.1 coordinate 3,559,733, forward strand.
GTATTGTGATCAATTGGAAAAAAGGCGTCAGACAGTATCAATTCGCTTGTCATATTCACGAAGAAGGGTTTACGTAACTGGGATTCAAGGTTTGTGATACCGATGCAAAGGTTCACTAAAACTTGGCTGGTAGCTACTTTTCCATCCGCAAACTGCGCTTGTTGGGCATCCATTCCACGGAACAATAGCTCATAACCAAATATCTCTTTATTGCGTTTGAGAATTGGTTGTTGAGCCATCATTAGGTCATCTAATACCGCGGGAAAATCCATCGTATCTTGCTCTAACAGTAAATTTGATTAAATATCCTATGATATCAATAATGTTATTGTTCTATAAAATAAATTTATCATTCTTGTCTATTTAAATTTATCATTCTTGTTTATTAAAGCCTTGATGCGGTATTGTCGAAAAATATTGACACAAGCTTCAAGCAACCCTAGAATTCAGCGCTGTTTTGTGGGGCTATAGCTCAGCTGGGAGAGCGCTTGCATGGCATGCAAGAGGTCAGCGGTTCGATCCCGCTTAGCTCCACCATAAAACACTTCCCTAAGGTTGTTCCAACCTTCTACAAAACGCATTGGCGTGATGTGGGGCTATAGCTCAGCTGGGAGAGCGCTTGCATGGCATGCAAGAGGTCAGCGGTTCGATCCCGCTTAGCTCCACCATAAAGTCTTCCAACAGTATTCTCTCTGACTTCTGTATCACACTCTGTATTTGATATCAGTGAAGTCGTAGGCGATTCACTACGCCTATATCAAATCTACCGCCCCTGCATCATAGAAGAACTATACGCAGAAATTGCCAAAGCGGGTTATGGAGAAGTCAGCCAGAACAACTCAGAAAACATTCTCCCAAAGCCACATCAATGTATATCTTCATATATTTATGTCTAAAATTGACAATATCAGACAATGCTGTCTAACATGGCGAGAGAGGTAATTATTATGAATGTTAACTTAAGTCCGGTTTTTGAGGATTATATCAAGCAGCAACTTGATACTGGCATGTATAACAATGCCAGTGAAATTATTCGCGAAGCCTTGCGCATCAAAATGCAGCAAGATGAAGTGTATCAGGCCAGGCTTATTGCCTTACGCGCTGCCGCTAATGCCGGTTTAGAAAGCGGTGAGCCAGAGCCATTTGATGTGAATGTCATTCTTGAAGAAGCCAAAGGGCGCATTGACCTAGATGCTTAATATCTTCATCCGCCCCTTAGCCCGTCAGGATATGCTCGATATCTGGCAATATACCTACGAGACATGGGGTACTTCCCAAGCGGATAGTTATATCAAAGACATGGCCACATCATTTGACATGCTGGCAGAATCACCACTATTAGGCCGTGATACACATTTATTATTAATTTGGTGCAAATAAGCTAGAAGTATGTAATTTAAGTTGATAATTTCTTTTCTAATCGGTACATTCGCCCCGCATCGAAACTTTCTGATTCCGTATGACTTCTAGCACCAGACAATTTAGCACTAGACAAGCCAGTACCAGACGGCCCAGTCTCGTCTATGGTTTGCTGTTCTGTTGGTTAGCGTATTTTAGCGTGCCGACTATTAATCATATTGGTGTTATCAATGGCGTGCATGTCATGTTGTGTATTACCAAAGGGGTGATGATTCATGATGCCAATGCCAGTTCTAAGGATGGCGAACACCATCATCAGTTACACTCTGCTCATCATCAGACGAGCGACCATCAGGCACACTCTGCTCATCACCTTACAAGCGACCATCAGGCACACTCTGCTCATCATCATACGAGCGACCATCAGGCACACTCTGCTCATCATCATACAAGCGACCATCAGTTACACTCTGCTGCTCATCATACGAGTGACCATCAGCCCCATGTAGAACATTTTGCAACAGCCGATTCAGCTATGGTGTCTTCTGTCTCTGCCCACGGTGTGGCGCATGAAGTCAGTTCTACCGATCCCAAGGTGGATGGCATTGGTGATCATAAAGTTAATACTCATGAAGCGGATCATTGTCCGTGTGTTCAATTCTTCTTCGATGGCAATCTGCTGATTGCTACTGAGCTTGATGTCATCAAGGTTCGTTCGCCAGCCTTGCTTGGTCATCATACACCTGCATTATTAACGGCTTTTTATAAGGCTCAAGCCAGAGGCCCGCCATCCTTTCTTCTGTTCGATCAATCAAAAATTATTTTTACATAGTGCTCCAACACTAAGGATAGCTTCTTAGGTTTGGGCATTGTGTACACCTATGTCCAAATTTTAAACAGGAGATTTTTAATGTTTGGCAAACGATCTTTTTATATGTCAGTTTGGCGCTGGCACTTTTTTGCTGGTTTGTATGTTGTTCCTTTTTTAATCATGCTGGCGATCACTGGTCTTATCATGCTCTACGCACCTTTTTTGGAGCGCACACAAAATTCCGATCTTTACTATGTTGAGCAAGTGTCTGATCAGGCCATGTCTTATGAAGCACAATACAACTTGGTACAAGAGGCTTACCCAGACGCGACACTATTGCGTTTTTATCTTCCCGCCGATAGTGAAGAGGCGACACGCTTTCAAGTCAGTACTGGCGAAGGCAAGATTCAAGTCTTTGTTGATCCTTATAAGGGGAAAGTGTTAGGCGATCTGAGTATTAACGACTCTTTGTATACTTGGGCAGACGATACTCACGGTACTTTTATGGTAGGCGTAACAGGTGATCGTTTAATCGAAGTAGCAGCGAGTTTTACCATTTTATTGATCATCACTGGGGTCTTTTTGTGGTGGCCTGATAGTAGTAAATCTAAGCTCAAAGCCGCTGTTAAGGTAAGTAAAAAAGGGGGGCGTACTTTTTGGCGAGATTTACACAGCGTAACGGGGCTATGGGTTGCTATTGTATTGCTTTTCTTCTGTATTTCGGGTCTTGCATGGGCTGGGATTTGGGGAGGAAAGTTGGTTCAGGCGTGGAGTACCTTTCCAATGGAGAAACGTGCTTCGAATCTATCCTCAACCCTGACTCACAATGACCTAAACCTAAAAGGTGTGAAGCAAATTCCTTGGGGACTGGAGCAAGCACCATTGCCAGAATCTGAAGCTCAGGGACCAATTAGCATTACATTGGATGATGTGGTTAGTGAGGCGAAATCTATGGGCTTCACCCAGTTTCAGGTTCACTTCCCGAAAAATGAACTGGGTGTTTATACCGCGACAGCGAGCACTATGGGTAAAGATATAAAGAATGCATGGGACGATAGAACGGTTCATTTTGATCGTTATTCTGGTGCCGTCTTGGCGGATGTAGGCTTTATGGATTACAACTGGTTTGCAAAGTCCATGGCAGTGGGGATTGCATTGCATATGGGGCAATTTGGTGTGTGGAATTTAATTGCTTGTACTTTATTTTGCCTAGCTGTGATCTTGTTGTGTATATCGGGTGTGGTTATGTGGTGGAAGCGTCGCCCTAGTAATCGCCTGACCTTGTCAGCACCTAAGATGCCAAAAGATTTAGTGCGCTGGAAGCATGCGGTTTGGTTAGTATTACCTATTTCTTTAATGTTTCCCTTGGCAACCGTGGCCATTATTGCGGTTATCTTGGTTGATAACTTAGTGGGTTTAGTTGCACCTAGGGTACGTAACTTCTGGGCTAGCTAGGTTACCAATATTATTTTCGTCATCAGCAAGCTGGTTTAGGAAGCTTGGGAAGGTGCGAATAAGTCCCCTGATATTCAAAAGACTTATTTGCTCCTTCCTTAATGCTCTTCCAGCTGGCTGCTTTTTTAATTGTCTCTGGTCGCTTTTTTGCTTCATGATCTGCATTATCCAGTTTGTATTGCCCGCTGGATTTCTTAATATCTTTTCCCAATAGGCTAAAACTTGGAATAATTGATGTTCTTCTGTTTCCGTAATTTCCATCATCATTGTTTTTGTTAATCCCCTTTCAATATGATTTTGATGCAATAGCCATTTTTAGCATTTCTTAGGCAAATTTTGTGTTATTTCTGCGCTGAAAAAAGTGAACTGCAAAGCCAATTGACGGGATTTAAATGTTGTTTATTAAGGATTTACTTATTTTTTTAGGCTTTATAAACGTTTTTTAAGAAACATTCATGAGGATAAGGCTTCTGCTAAATCTGGATAACTGACCTTTGTTAGATACGGTACTGTGAAGTTTTAACAATTAATAAAACAATTACTATCACAGTAGGAACACGATAATGAAAGAATTCTGCAGATTACAATGGTTAAAAAGCTTAGTCTTTTTTAAATCAAACCATCTTTCAAGTACATTGGGAGGTGGACTATGTCAAATGTAAAACAGGCTAAGTTTGGGCGCGAAGGAACCTTGATAGCGTTAGGCAGTAGTTTAACCATAATGGGGTCGGTTATGGTGGCGCCTATTCTGCCTAAAATGGCTCAAGAGTTTGCACCTACTACGCCTGATATAGGTAATTTATTACCACTTATCGTCGTTGCTCCAGCATTAGCCATTGTATTATTTGCTCCTTTGGCGGGTTGGTTGTCTGATAAATTTGGTCGTAAGTTGATGTTAGTCATCGCGACTATTTTCTATGCGATTTTAGGAGTGTTACCTGCTTTTCAAAATGATCTTCAAGAGATTGTTTTGACTCGTTTCATCTTTGGTTGTGCTGAAGCGGCCATTATGACTTGTTGTACTGCTCTTATTGCGGACTATTGGCAAGGGAATGATCGGCTCAAAATAGTGAACTTCCAAGTGATTGCCGTAGGGGTTATCGGGGCCTTGTTCTACGTAATGGGTGGCGTTTTGGGTGAAGAATCTTGGCGAACACCATTTTATTTATATCTTCTGCCCCTTTTATTGGTGCCTTTGTTTATAAAAATGTTGTGGGATCCCACTCACTTTGTTGAACCCCAGTTGCTTGATCAGAGTGCTAAAGTAGCGAAAGGCTCAGTCATTTCATGTTATTTGATGGTTTTCTTTGGCATGGTTTTGGCCTTTGTCGTGACCATTCAGGTGCCTTCCATTCTCGCGAATCACCTAGGTGTTACCTCAACAACTAAGATAGCCTTAGCAACGGGTGGATCCATGCTTACGTCATTAGTAGGTTCTTTGATTTGGCCTTTGGTAAGACGTTTATTGGGTGTAACTGGCTGTAACGCTGCACTTATGACCTTGATTGCTTTTGGTTTATACCTCTTGGTTATTGCAAACAGCTACGAAGATGTATTGGTTGCTCTGGTTTTTCATGGTGTGGGTATTGGTTTGTTATTGCCGAATCTAATGGCCAGTGTCATGTCTGCATTGCCAGATGCGGTGCGTGGTAGGGGCATTGGTGGTTTTACTGCATGCTTGTATTTAGGACAGTTTTCGAGCCCATTTATTGTCGGTTTTTTATCCACAGGAAGTAGTTTACAAGAGGCCATTTTGACTTTGGTTTACGCTGCTGTCGCTGTGGCAATCGTTTGGGTGATTTATCGAGTGTTTGTCTCAGTAGATACGCCCCAATATCAAGTTGCCACTTAAGTTAATTGGCTTTCACCAAACAAAGCTTGAGTGATGTGGCTTTGTTTGGTGTTTTTATTGTTATACTCATGTCTTTAGCAATATCGTTTTGTGGTGAAATAACTTGTTAAGGACGGTAAATGTTTCGGCTTTACACTGGCAATCGACTGGAAGATTTAGCAGTATTGCTGGCAAAAATTCTTGCGGTTTCGCCACCGCAAAATCCTTTTGATGACGAACATATTCTGGTGCAAAACCCAGGTATGGCGCAGTGGCTGAAAATGCAATTGGCCCAGTCCCAATCGATTGCGGCGGGCTTGGCGTTTCCTCTACCTTCCACTTTTGTTTGGCAGACTTTTAAACAGGCCTTGTCTGATATTCCACAGCAAAGTGAATTTAATAAACCCTTCTTAGTCTGGCGTTTGATGCGCATTTTGGATTCGCGTTTGCAAGATGATGAATTTGCGCCACTGCAATGGTATCTGAGTGAAGACGACAGCCAGATTCGACGCTTCCAATTGTGCTCTAGCATTGCCGATATTTACGACCAATATTTGGTTTATCGCCCCGATTGGATTGCGGCTTGGGAAGCCAACAAGGTGGAGGATGCAAAGTTAGCAAGCTTGTTTGCGGAGCAAGCCTGGCAAGCCATTTTGTGGCGTGATTTGGTGGCCGACATCAGTGAGCAGGGCGAGTCCTTGTACCACAGGGGGAATTTGATTGACGCTTTGCAAGACGCTTGTACCACCAAGGCTAGACCCAGCGGCGTGCCGGAACGCATTTTTATTTTCGGTGTGTCCTCTTTGCCTCCTAATACATTGGAATCCTTACGAGTATTAGCCGAATCCGGTTGGCTTGAGGTGCATCTCTTCTTACAAAACCCCTGTCGTTTTTATTGGGGCGATGTAGTGGATAAGCATTATCTGGGGCGCGAGATTAAGCGGCAAAATCTTAAACCTGGTTTGACGCTTGAAGCACTGCATTTGGATGCCAACCCATTACTTGCCAGTTGGGGGCGCTTGGGGCGAGATTACATTGCCCAGTTACAAGACATTGCTGACGACCAAATAGAAGTGTTTGAAGATTATCTTGACGGTGACGCCAGCCATTCAACTCGCTTGCTGCACTGGGTTCAGCAAGATGTACTGAATCTGGACAATCATGGCGGGCACCAAGAAACCGAACGGAACCTAACCAACAGCCGCTATCGTCATGGTATTGCTGATCAGGATGAAAGCGTCCGCGTGCAAGTGTGTCATAGTCCATTGCGAGAAGTGGAGGTCTTACACGATCAGTTGTTGGACATGTTTGAGTGTTATCCTGAGCTGACACCGAAAGACGTGATTGTCATGTTGCCCGATGTGAATGCCTACAGTCCCTTTGTCAAAGCCGTGTTTGGTCAAGCGCAGGGCAATAAACACATTCCCTTTGCCTTAATTGACCAAGCGGGAGGGGTGGAAAATCCCATTGTCGATGCCTATTTGTATCTGCTGGGCTTGGGAGAAAGCCGATTTACTTTATCTGAACTGATTAGTGTGTTGGAAGTGCCTGCGGTCATGCAGCGATTTGATTTGACGACACAAGAATTGGAGCGCATTCGTCAATGGTCGGTAGAAGTCGGCATTCGCTGGGGCTTGGATGAACACACCGCCGAGCAACACAATTTGCCCAAACAGCAGGCGCACACTTGGCTCAATGGTATGCGTCGAATCTTGCTAGGTTATGCCATGGGGCACGATCAGATCTGGCAAGATACCTTGAGTTATGGGGATGTTGAAGGTTTAGAAGCCGCGATTGCCGGTAAATTGGCGGAGTTTTTAGACGCCATTCATCATGCCCAAGCGTCGTTACAACAGGCCATGACACCAGCACAATGGCTGCACACCTTGTATGCACTGCGCGACACTTTTTTTGCCCTAGAAGAAGAGGACAGTTTCCAAACTTTGTTAGCAAATCAGTTGGATGCCTTGATGTCGGAGTGGCAACATGCGCATTTTGATCAAGCGTTAGAGCAAATGGTGATTCGCCAATTATTGGCGCCGCGTTTGCAGGAGTCACAAGGTGGGCAAGGCTTTCTGGCCGGGCGAGTCAATTTCTGTACCCTGATGCCAATGCGCTCTGTGCCCTTTAAAGTCATCTGTGTATTGGGACTCAACGAAGGGGAATACCCTCGCAGTGTTGCGCCAATGGGCTTTGATCTCATGGTGGGAGAGTATCGCAGTGGCGATCGTAGTCGACGAGAAGACGACAAATACCTTTTCCTCGAAGCCTTGATGTCGGCGCGAGAGGTGTTTTACATGAGCTATGTAGGACGCAGTATTCAGGATAATAGCGAGAAAAATCCGTCTATCTTGCTTAGTGAATTACTGGAATACTTGGCGCAAAGTTGTGTTTTTGAATCTCATCAAGACTTGTCCCCAGAAGAGGCGCAGCAGGCATTTTTACAGCAGTTGAAGGTCGAACATCCGTTGCAGCCTTTTAATCCAGCTTATTATGATGAATCTTGGGGCAAGGCGGTTAAGAAGAGAGGGTTATACAGTTTTAACCCAGACTGGTTGCCGGCTTTACAGGTAGAAGTAGAGAATCAAGCCTCTTCCATTACGGCTTTGCCAGCCTTTGAACAGACAAGTGGAGAGTTGCCATTAGAAGAGTTAGTGCGCTTTGTCAGTCACCCAGCACGATATTTCACTCAGCGCCGTTTGAAGGGATATCTTAATTTACAAGCAGAACAAGAGTTGGAAGACGAGCCTTTTAGTTTGGAGGGGTTATCCGCTTATCAGCTTAAAGACGAGCTTTTACAAGCCATGCTAAAGGGCGAGGAAGAGCGCTTCTTGGCGCGTCTTGCTTTGTCTGGTGTGGTGCCTTACGGCGCCTTTGGGCAACTTTCTTTGCAACAGAGTCAGCAACAATGTCATCAGCTTTATCAATTTTTACAAGGCTATGCTTTAGAAGCATTGGCACCAGTGGAAGTCAATCTGGATTTAGCAGGAGTGAAGGTGCAAGCTTGGTTGGATTTACACAATGCTACCACGCGTTTGTCCTATCGCATTGGTGATATGACGGCGAATCAGAAAATGCGTTGTTGGATCGAGCATTTGGCCCTGTGCGCGCAAGGTACGCCTAAGCAGCATCATCTGATTAACCTGTTAAAGACAGGTAAAGTATTACAACACGAGTTCACTATTTTACCGCCAGAAGCGGCTCGAACCTATCTCGCAGACTTGTTAAATTTGCTGCACACGGGCTTGTGTGAGCCTTTGGTGATGCCAGCGAAAAGTGCCGATGCTTGGTGTAAAAGTTATTGCGCTGAGAAAAGCCAAGAAGATGAAGAGCAAGCGTGGCAACAAGCCGTTAAAGTGTATCAAGAAGCCAGCAATGCCTTTACTAGCAGTGAAGTGGAGGACGCATATTGGCAGCGCTATTATCCAGATATAAGGGCTCATCAAACGGCTTTCGTGGCCTTTTGTGAGCAAATATGGTTGCCCATGACACGCCATTTGGAGCCCATTCAATGACCAGCAAGCCAATGACATCCCCTGTCGTAGAAATGCTCGATGCCATGCGCTTTCCCTTATTTGGCAAACGTCTTATCGAAGCCAGTGCGGGCACAGGGAAAACCTATACCATTGCCAACCTTTACTTACGTTTGCTGGTGCCCACAGGGCAAACTGGGGATTTGGCGCAAGCCTTAACCGTGGATCAAATTCTGGTAGTGACCTTTACTGAAGCCGCTACCGCTGAGTTAAAAGCCCGTATTCGACAGCGTATTCGCGCGGCACGCAAAGCCCTAATGCGGAACCAGAGTGACGATGCTTTTTTGGCCCAATGGCTGGCTTGTATGACGACGGAACAGCAGCAAGATGCTATTGAAAAGCTACTTTATGCAGAAAAGCAAATGGACGAAGCCGCGGTTTTCACCATTCACGGTTTCTGTCAGCGTATGCTCAGTCAAAATGCCTTTGAAAGCCGCATGTTGTTTCAGCAAAGCATTGAGACGGATGAACAAGCACCGTTAGCTATGGCGGTAAAAGACGTTTGGCGACAGGTGTTTTATCCAATGACGTCAGAGCAAGCGGCGCTAATCAAGCCCATTTGGTCGACACCAGACGCCTTGCAGAAAGACTTGTCCTTACTCAACAACCAGCCCGATGCGTATATTGTTAGTCAGGAATACGATTGGCAAGGGGCGTTAACTCAGGCCCAGCAAGAGATACAAGCGGTGCGAGCAAGCTGGCTGTCACAAAGGGATGACATTATTCAGGCTTTGGAGCAAAGTGGCATTAAACGCACCTTTTGGCGCAAAGATCCCAGTAAAGACATTCAAGCCATGCAGCTGTGGGCTCAAGGGGATCAATTTGTTTTGGATAAGTGTCTGGAGAAGTTTGATGCCAACGAGCAGGCCACGCGTATCAGCAAAGGTGGTGACGCGCCAGCTCATGCCTTCTTTCAACAAGTCGCGCACCTGCGGGAAAACTTTCCTGATGCCGGTAAGGTCAAATCCGTTTTGCTGGTATCCCTCTGGCAGCAAGTAAAACAGCGTATGGTGGAGTGGAAACGAGCCACTCAGTCCTTGACCTTTACTGACTTGCTCACCTCCTTGGATACGGCCTTGCAAACCGATGACAGTGGCAAATTGGCGCAACGCATTCGCCGCTTATACCCGATTGCCTTGATTGATGAGTTCCAAGACACGGATGCTGTGCAATACCGCATTTTCTCTAAGGTGTATCAGGAGGCGTTGGCCGATCAAAAGCGCTTGGGGTTAATCATGATAGGCGACCCAAAGCAAGCCATTTATGCGTTTCGTGGTGCCGACATTTACACCTATCTGGCGGCGAAACAAGATGTGGACGCTGTGTATTCCTTGGCGACCAATTACCGTTCGTCGGCGGCCATGATTCAAGCGGTGAATGCTTTGTTCAGTACCCAGCAAGCGCCCTTTCGAGTGGACGGCATTCCTTTTGTAAAAGTGCAAGACCGAGGAATTGAGGGGCAATTTATGCGTGACGCTCAACGTCAAGCCGCCTTGCAATTTCTCTATTTAACAACGGATGAGCCTGTTTCAGCCAAAGACTATCGTGATCACATGGCAGAGCAATGTGCCGCCCACCTGCATCAGTTGCTGTTAGAAGGGCAAAGGTCGTTAGGTGAAAAGGCACAAGCGCAATTACATCAGCAAGGGGTACGACCAAAAGACGTGGCTTTGTTGGTCAGTAACTTTGCCCAAGCCAATGCGTTAAAGCAGGCGTTACGTGCCCGTGGCATTGCCAGTGTGTATTTGAGTGATAAGGGCTCGGTATTTGAAAGCGTGGAAGCCAGAGAATTATTGATTGTGCTGACCGCTATCTTGTCTAACGGACAAGAGATTAAACTGCGTTCGGCACTGGCCACTGGGCTGGTGGATTGGTCTCTTGTGGATTTGGATACCCTCAACCATGATGATCTGGTGTATGAAAAATGGGTGCAAGCCTTCCAAACCTATTTGAATATTTGGGATCAACAAGGCTTGTTGCCTATGTTGCGTGTCTTCATGCAAGACGTATCATTAGCGCCAAATATGTTACGTCATGTGGATGGGGAAAGACGCTTAACCGACTTTTTGCACCTCACGGAAAAGCTGCAAGAAAAATCCTTAGAGTTGGATTCTAAAGAAGGCGTGTTGCGCTATTTGCGTCTAGCGATTCAATCGCCCAATGGCAACAGTGATGAACAGAAAATTCGCTTGGAAACCGATGCGGAACTGGTGCGCATTGTCACCATTCACAAGAGTAAGGGACTGGAGTATCCGATTGTATACCTGCCGTTTGCCTTGACGCCTTTTCAAGACAGAGAAAAATCCGCCTTATTTCACGATCAAAACCAACAATTGTGGATTGCCATTGATCCAGATGAAGCGCAAACGGAACAACACAAAGAAGAGCTTTTTGCAGCGGAAATTCGCTTGGCCTATGTGGCGCTGACGCGGTCAAAAGAAGCCTGCTTTATTGGTTGTATGGAAGTGGGGAAAAAAGCCAGCAAAACCCGAGAAGCGACATTGGATGTGCACTTAAGCGGTGTCGGTGCGCTAGTCTGTGAAGGTGTAGTCATGGTGGCTGGCGACTTGTATTCTAGTCTAGAGCGTCTATGTCAGCGTCATCAACAAGGGCAAATGCAGCTGATCGATTTACCTGAAATCCTGCCAGAATTACCACGTTTTGAAATGCAAAATACTCGTCCAGAATCCGTACAAGAACGCACTTTTCAGGGGCGAGTGGAGCGCGATTGGTGGATTGGTAGTTATTCTTCTCTGGTGGTGGAGGACAAAGAAACGCGTGACACAAGTCTTCCAGGTTTTGATGAACAAGCCAGTTTGCAAGTCAAAGCGGACGATGTGTTTGGGACTGAAAGTACTCAAGAGTATTCAGCCGCTGAGACTGAAATAGTGGCCAGTCGTTTTAGTTTTCCTCGCGGTGCTGCGCCGGGGACCTTCTTACACGATCTATTGGAAGGCAAAGCCCTACTGGCGCATCTTGCTAATTCGAGTTTTGCCGATCTCATTAAGGTTAACCAGCAAACCGTCATGGCGCAGTTTTATCAACAAAGGGGTTTTCAAGACTGGCAAGAGGTGCTGCAAAACTGGTTGCCTGAAATAGTGCAAACTCCTTTGATTGAGGGCGTTAGATTAGTGGACTTAGCGGTGACCTCATGCCGCAAAGAAATGGAATTTTTCTTGCCTGTGCAAGGTATGAATGCTTTGCAATTGGATCATATTGCAAGGCAGCACGACCCCTTGTCCCAGCGAGCACCCATGATCCAAGATAAAGCCTTAAAAGGCATGTTGAAAGGCTTTATTGACCTCTTGTTTGAATGGCAAGGGCGCTATTATGTGCTGGATTACAAGTCTAATTATTTGGGCGATGAGTTTGCTGATTACGCGCCAGAGCATTTGGCGGAGGCCATGTTGGATCACAGGTACGACCTACAATATCAAATTTATACCTTGGCCTTACATCGTCTGTTACAGCAACGCCTTCCAGATTACCACTATGAACGTCATATTGGTGGTGTGGTGTACGGCTTTCTACGTGGCATGTCACCCACTTCTGACACAGGAGTGTTTCGCACCCGTTTAAGTAAGGCGCATGTTGAAGCGTTAGATGCGCTGTTTTATGGTCAGCCGTCTAATGCTTCTAGCAACGAGAGTTCGTCATCTAACGCATCCGAGGCAATACAATATGGACTCTTCTAAACAACTCGATTGGCTGCAACAGACGCAAGATGACAGAAGGGAAATGGCATCACCTTCCTTGACAACCTCTGGTGCTGACATTCTCTTCGAATGGCGCACGAGAGGTGTACTAAATGCCGTTGATGAACAATGGATACGACAGCTTGCCGAGCACGCCGGTGAGCAACATTTGGCGGTGTTAATGGCCGGGGCTATGACCAGTGCTGCTTTGGGGGCAGGGCACATTTGCATGGATTTGGCCGCTGTTTGGCAGTCCCCTGAAGGTTTGCGTGGCGATGAGTTACGTCATCATCTGAGTGATGTGCAAGTGAATTCCGTTGCCCAGTGGTGTGCGGTGTTACAAAACTCACCTTTGGTGAGTGGGATTGAACCCTTGCAGGCCAAGCCGTTGGTATTGGTTGGGACTCGCCTTTATTTTTATCGCTATTACCAGTACGAACAAACGGTACTGGCTTATTTACAAAAAAGTCTTAGCAAGCCAGTTTTGTCGGTAGATCAGAGTTTGATACAGAGTTTATTTCCACAGCAAAATGACACAGTGGATTGGCAGAAAGTGGCGGTGGCGAATGCGGCGAGCCAAGCCTTTGCAGTCATCAGTGGAGGTCCTGGTACAGGCAAAACCACCACAGTCACCAAATTACTGGCCTTGTTAGTGGCGCAGGCGCAACAGCAAGGACAAAGTTTACGTATTGAATTGGCGGCGCCGACTGGTAAAGCGGCGGCGCGACTTACTGAGTCGATCGCTAACGCTAAGGCGTCTTTGCCATTGGATGAGCAGGTTAAGCAAGGCATTCCAGAACAAGCCAGTACCTTGCACCGTTTATTAGGCAGCGAATTTGGCCGCAGCCGTTTTAAACATCATCAGCACAATCCCTTGCATTTGGATGTGTTGTTGGTGGACGAAGTGTCCATGGTGGATTTGCCCATGATGGCGAAACTGATCGAGGCGTTACCGGCCCATGCTCGATTAATCCTATTGGGCGACAAAGATCAGTTGGCCTCGGTGGAAGCGGGCAGTGTGTTGGGGGATTTGTCTCATGGTATTGAAAACGCTTATTTCCAACCTGAATGGGCCGAGCATTTGACAAGATCAACAGGGGAACAACTTCAATCGTTTGCCAACTCATCCGCCGCTCCGATTAGTCGAGCCTTAACCTTATTACGAACCAGCTATCGCTTCTCTGCCGACAGTGGCATCGGGCATCTTGCTAAAGCCATGAACACAGGACAAAGTGATGCCGTATTTCATTGTTTGCAGCAAGGGTATGAGGACTTGGCTTGGCATGTGCCGAAAGAAGGGCAACCCCAAGCAGATGTAGGGCAATTGGCGAAAGGCTACGAGGCTTTCTGGCAAAAGGTGCGCGCGGGTGACAGTGTGGACCAGGTACATGAGGCGTTTAATACATATCAGATATTGACCGCAGTTCGTCAAGGGGAATTCGGCGTAGAGCGTATTAATGCTCAGTTGGAAGCCCTGTTTTATCAACGTGGCATGATAATGGAACGACACAAATGGTATCCGGGTAAGGCGGTTATGCTGACCCGTAACGATGCGACCTTAGGCTTGTTCAATGGTGACATTGGTATTTGTTTGGCGGACGCTGACGGTCGATTGCGTGTCTGGTTTATGCAGCCCAACGGCGAGTATCTTGGTTTGTTGCCCAGTCGACTCAATGAATACGAATTGGTGTTTGCCATGACAGTACATAAGTCCCAAGGGTCGGAGTTCGATCAGGTCGCCTTGGTTCTACCATTAACGCCTTCTCCTGTGCTGACCAAAGAACTCTTGTACACAGGCATTACTCGAGCCAAGCAAGGCTTTTCTTTGTGGGGCACACAAGAGGTGATTCGTATGGCCACGCAAAGTCGTATTAAACGTTATTCAGGTTTGTTGGATGCCTTGTGGTCAAGCCCTTGAATTAGCAACTCTTTATCACCATTAACTGGCATGACCGCGGCACATGAAATAATCGCTGAAAGGCGAGGCGAGTGGCGGTTTTTATGATAAGGTAAGCGCACAAATTATAGGTAACCTAGGAAAAGAGAACACCATAATGGCAAAAGAAATTGTTTTAACCGGTGTAACCACCACAGGCACGCCACACTTAGGAAACTATGTGGGGGCGATTCGTCCTGCGATCGAAGCAAGCCGTCAAGAGAATACGGAATCTTACTTCTTTCTCGCGGACTACCATGCCTTGATCAAATGCCAAGATCCAGAGCGTGTGAAACAGTCTCGTCTAGAAATTGCAGCGACCTGGCTGGCTTGTGGCTTAGATACGGATAAAGCAACCTTTTATCGTCAATCGGACATTCCTGAAATTACCGAGTTAAACTGGCTGCTAACCTGTGTGACAGCGAAAGGTTTGATGAATCGAGCCCATGCTTACAAAGGCGCCGTGGACGAAAACTTAGCCAATGAGCAAGATCCAGATTTTGGTATTACTATGGGCTTGTTTTGTTACCCAGTGCTGATGGCGGCAGACATTTTGTCCTTCAATGCGCACAAGGTGCCAGTTGGCCGTGATCAGATTCAACACATTGAAATGGCCCGTGATATTGCCGGGCGTTTTAACCACTTGTTTGGTGAACACTTTGTGCTACCAGAGGCGGTTGTTGGTGAAGAAGGATCCATCTTAAAAGGTCTTGATGGTCGTAAGATGAGTAAGAGCTACAACAACACGATTCCTTTGTTTGAAACAGAGAAGAAACTGCAAAAAGGCATCAATAAAATCAAAACCAACTTGCTGGAGCCGGGCGAGCCGAAAGATCCAAATGATTCTACGGTATTTGATGTTTACCAAGCCTTTGCCACTCCTGAACAGACGGCTGAGATGCGTCAAAAGTTTGCCGATGGCATAGCTTGGGGAGAAGCCAAGAAGGAACTTTTTGCCTTAGTGAATGGTCAATTAGGTGAAGCGCGTGAGAAATATCACGAATTAATGGCCAACCCTGCGTATGTGGAAGAAGTATTACAGGCTGGAGCGACCAAAGCTCGTGCCCGTGCAAAAGAAAGCATCGCTAAATTGCGCAACGCAGTGGGTCTTGTGAATTTTAATTAAGCGGAGAAAAAAAGTGAAAACAACAGCATTTGCCATGTTTATGGCATTTATTCTGGCGGTTGGTGGTGGTTACAGTGCTGAAGTGCACGCAAAGAAGTTTGGTGGTGGTAAGAGCTTCGGTAAAAGCTTTTCGATTGCTAAACCCAAGAGTGCCACCAACACGGCACCAAAAGCGACCAATGCGACCAACGGTACTTCGAAAGGGCTATTGGGTGGTTTAGGCGGCGGTCTGTTAGGTGGTCTGCTGGCAGGTGGTTTGTTTGCTGCTTTGCTCGGCAGCGGAGCATTTGAAGGTATTTCATTTGGCGACATCTTGCTATTTGCCTTGATTGGTTTCCTGATTTACAAGTTTTTTATCGCGCCAAAACGTCAGGCAGCACAAGCTCAGGCACATGCGGGTGGAATGTATCGTGATATGTCTGATGCGCAAGCGCCTAGCGCGGGCGGTATGTCAGGTATGTCCGGATTTGGCGGTATGCCAGAGATTCAATTGCCACCAGGTTTCAATGAACAGGCGTTTGTAGCAGAAGCTAAGAACCATTATATCTTGTTACAAAAAGCGTGGGACGATAACAATTTTGACACCATCTTGGATTACGTTAGCCCTGAAATGTATAACATGTTGGTGACTGAGCGTGCTAAATATGGTGACAACAAGCCTAGTACCGAAGTGGTTTCTTTGATGGTGGAATTGGTTCGTGGTGAAATTGTGGGTTCAACTGCCTCTATTTCGTTACAATTCTCTGGCTGGATCAAGGAAGGCGAAGAAACCTCTGAAACCAATGAAATCTGGCATTTGGAGAAAAACTTGTCTGCTGCAAGCGGTAATTGGGTTATCGTTGGTATACAACAAGACAACTAATTGTTACTTAAATTATCTCGAAGGCTCATCACAACTTGTCTAATCTAGGTGATGAGTTCTATAGTAGTAATTGTTTATTAAATTGAATATGGATATGAGCCATGTCGGAATTAGCACCTATTAACGAAGCAGGTAAAGGCGTTGCTGAGAGCAAGAAAGGTGAATTGCTCCAATACCTTACTTTTAAACTGATTGACGAAACCTATGGCATCAACGTCATGCAGATAAAGGAAGTTTTGCGCTACAGCGAAATTGCTCCTGTTCCGGGTGCTCCTTCCTATGTGCTAGGTATCGTTAACTTACGCGGTAACGTAGTGACTGTAGTGGACACCCGTGTTCGTTTCAGTTTGCCAGAATGTACTATCACTGACGACACTCGTATCATCATTGTTGAGCACGATGGTGAGCAAATTGGTCTTTTGGTGGATGCAGTACAAGAAGTATTTTATTTGTACCAAGGTGAGATTGAGCAAAGTCCAAGTGTGGGCAATGATGAAGCTTTGATGTTTATCCAAGGCGTATACCAGAAAGAAGAAGAACTGGTCATCTTGTTGGAGTTGGATCGCATGTTTGAGCGTAACGATGCCCTTGGCATTGAAGCAATGTAAGATCAATCTTCTGTAAATGTTACAGTAAAATTGAAAAGGCCATGCGAATGCATGGCCTTTTTTGCTATCAATCTGGTCTGTGTTAACGCTCCCAGTAAGCTTCTTCTAAGCTGTCTTCTCTTTCTGGTAAACCACGGGATAAGCGTGGCGCATTTTGTACCAGAATCTCATAGCTGACACGGTTAGCGTACTTACAGATTTGCGCAAAAGACGAATAGGCTAAGAAAGGTGCCACGTGTTTGCTGGAGTTTGGTAAGCTTTCCTTGTGATAGTGATTGGCAGAAATATCATGCAACAAAGCGGATAAGGCAGCATCTCCTGCCCCATTGGTATTGCGAATTTTTTCTGGGCCGCCCATGTAGGGGTCAATATGAGAAAAGACCTTGATCGGATTGTGACAAGCTGAACGTAACATAGGGCGGCTGAATTCCCATCGGTTAAAGTCTGCTAAACTGCCGGATTTAATCGGATTTGACGTTTCACGTTTGACCTTATCATCGGTATGACCGCACAAATACATGCCATCTTGACCTGCGGTTAGCAAAACAATGTCCACATACTCCAAGATTTGATTGGCCGCCTGTAAAGGGTCCGATAACCCCGTCAGGGCTTCAGCTTCTAGCTCGTTCATTGCTAAGACATTGACATGGCGTTTAATCAAACTGAGTAATTCGTCTTTGTTTTCTTCCACAAGATGCTGGGTGCCTAAGGTCAACACGGTGGGAACTTGATGTTGGTGAGCGTACTCCAATGCGGCCAGCATGGCTTGTTTAATAGGTTTGCCTTGATGACGAAGTGGATAGGCACAAGTTACCAAAGCGGCACTGCCAGCGATAATGTTTTCTGGAATGTGCTGCGCGTCCAGTTCGTCCATATCGCCTGGTGCAATGGCAAAAGTACGTTCACCGTCTGGCGTGATCAAGGTGATGCCGCGACCAATGTCGCCCGCAACACCTTGAAGGTGATTCATATCCACCTTGCTGCTGGTGTGGCAAATGTAATGATAGGCAGGCGAACCCAAGGTGATATTGGCAGACATGACACCTAGTAACACGGATTTATCGTCGGCAAGCACAGAATAATTATGTATGGTGTTGCCAATGGTGCCACCGGCAAAGTGATCTGAAATGCATTCTTGGGCAGCCAGTTCACCATAAATGGCCGAGGCGGTATTGGCATCTACTAGATTAGAAAGGCCTTTTTGAATCTTGAATTGAGTTAAAAATTGCTCTGAAACATTGGCCACCACGTCTACAATGGTCTCGTCCAAACCGACAATGTAAGTATCTTTGTCCGGTTGAACATCAATGGATGGTAAGATGGGTTTAGGCTGAGATACAGGAAAATAGTGCTTTAGTTTACGTCTGCCGGGGAATTTCATGCTGTTCGCTCGTAGAATAGATAATGTTGAGATTTTAGCAAAGAATTGACCAATCGGGCAGAATCAACCCAAAGAAAAGTTAGGCAAAGATGAACGAATTTGAACTTGATCGATACAGTCGACAAATATTACTAAATGACTTTGATATTAGTGGGCAATTGAAGCTCAAAGAGGCTAGGGTTTTGATTGTCGGTTTAGGTGGGTTAGGTAACATTGCTGCTACTTACCTAGCGACATCAGGGGTTGGTCATTTGCTACTGGTAGACGATGATGTTATTGAAGCGAGCAATTTACCGCGTCAGGTTTTATACAATGAAAATCAAATAGGACAAAGTAAAGTTGCCGCCGCCGCAGAGCAATTAAAACAGAAGAATCCTGGTGTTGAGATCGATCTAATAGGGCATAGATTGACTGAAAATGCATTATTGGAAACGCTCGAAAAGGTTGACCTAGTATTAGATTGCACGGATAACTTTGCTACTCGCCAAGGGATTAACCGTGCTTGTTGGCAGCAAAAAACGCCTTTGGTAAGTGCCGCTGCAATACGTTGGGAAGGACAATTAGTGAGCTTTTTATTTGATCAAGTGTCAGCGCCTTGTTACGAATGTCTTTATCCTAACCTATCGGATCAAGCATTGAGTTGCCATGAAAGTGGTATATTGTCCCCTGTGGTCGGTCTGTTAGGAGTGTATCAAGCTCTGGAAGCGATTAAGGTATTGAGTGGGGCAGGCTGCGTAGAGCACGGCTCCCTGAAACTCTTTGATGGTTTTCAAGGGCGCTGGCGTGAAATGCGTTTAACGCAAGACAAGGAATGTCAGTTATGTAGCAAAGTGCCATCATTGACTTGAAAAGCCATAGATAAGCCCTATTTTAGTAATTAATATTTTTAGTAAGCATTTTGACGTTTTTTCAGTAAAATTCAGCGCAAATATTTCGTCGGTAAAGAATTTTATCGAGCACACATTCAGTGACAGGAGCAACAAAGAATGAGCGATGTAAAACACGCTAAGTTAATGATTTTAGGTTCAGGACCTGCTGGGTATACAGCGGCGGTATACGCTGCCCGTGCGAACCTTAACCCTGTAATGATCACTGGTATGCAAATGGGCGGTCAGCTGACGACCACCACAGAAGTAGACAATTGGCCGGGGGATGATCAGGGCGTACAAGGTCCTGAGCTGATGGAACGTATGCGTAAACACGCTGAGCGTTTTGAAACAGAAATCATTTTTGATCACGTAAACAAGGTGGATTTGCAAAACCGTCCATTCCGTTTAGAAGGCGACAGTGGTGTGTATACTTGTGATGCCTTGATTATTTCGACAGGGGCAAGTGCTCAGTACTTAGGTTTGGAAAGTGAAAGCAAATTCATGGGACAAGGTGTATCAGCCTGTGCCACTTGCGATGGTTTCTTCTACCGTAACCAAGATGTAGCGGTTATCGGTGGTGGTAATACCGCAGTAGAAGAAGCTCTGTACTTGGCAAATATTGCCAAGACGGTCACTGTGATTCATCGTCGTGATAAATTCCGTTCCGAAAAAATTCTCGCGGACAAACTGATGGAAAAAGCGGCGAACGGCAACATTAACATCGAATGGCACTCTGAGCTGGATGAAGTCTTGGGTGACGATGCGGGTGTGACAGGTGTGCGTATCAAGAATAATCAAACCGGCGAAACCAAAGAATTGTCTGTGGCGGGTTTGTTTGTGGCCATTGGTCATAAACCGAATACGGATATTTTCCAGGGCCAATTAGACATGAAAGACGGCTATCTAACCGTTCAATCTGGCACACAAGGGAATGCGACTCAAACCAGTGTTGAAGGTGTGTTTGCTGCTGGTGACGTAAGTGATCATATTTATCGTCAAGCCATTACTTCGGCAGGAACCGGTTGTATGGCGGCGCTGGATGCCGAGCGTTATCTGGATTCTCTAGAATAAGTTCAGTCGTAAAGACAGTATTATCCAAAAAAACCGATCATCTGATCGGTTTTTTTGTTGTAGGTATAAAAAGTGAGAGCCAAAAAAAGAAGGCGTTTGTCTGCCAGCAGAACAAACGCCTTCTTCGTACTAATAGCTAGATTTTATTGTGCGTTGTAAGCTTCAACGCCTTCCACAATGGCTTTGCGAGCTTCTTCTGCGTTTGCCCATCCTTCCACTTTTACCCACTTACCTTTTTCAAGCTTCTTATAGTTTTCGAAGAAGTGCTCGATCTGGTCGCGTAGTAGTTGTGGAATGTCGTTAACGTCTTGGATATGACCATATTCTTTGCTCAGTTTTTCGTGTGGTACCGCAACCAATTTTGCGTCCATACCCGCTTCATCCGACATGTTTAGTACACCAACAGGACGGCAACGAATGACAGAGCCTGGCACGACTGGGTAGGGGGTGATAACCAAAACGTCAACCGGGTCACCATCATCAGCCAATGTATTGTTGATGTAACCATAGTTTGCTGGGTAGAACATAGGTGCTGTCATGAAACGATCTACCACCAAAGCATCCATATCTTTATCTACTTCGTATTTCACAGGATTTGCTGCGGCTGGAATTTCGATGATGACATTGATGTCGTTTGGTGCGTCTTTACCCGCTGGAATATTACTGTAGCTCATTATTTTTTTTCCGATCTGGTTGAATATGCGCGTTATTATAAAAGTTAGGGAAGGCTTATGCTAGTTGTGGAACATAAACACCAAGAATAATCCTTATCGAAAGGCAATTAATTAAGTAAAATTACAGAGAATAGGTTATAACTTATTGCTTTCTTTCTAAATTTAGCTAGTCTTACATAATATTGGTTAAATAATAGACGCGAGGACGGTAATGACAAAATCTGAGCTGATAGAGATGCTTATTGATCAGCAATCTCATTTGCCTGTTAAAGACGTAGAACAAGCGATAAAGGCAATGTTAGAACATATGTCTGATTCTTTAGCAAACGGTGAGCGTATTGAGATTCGAGGATTCGGCAGTTTTTCATTGCATTATCGAGCGCCACGAATCGGTCGTAATCCTAAAACCGGTGATTCTGTTGAATTGAGCGCCAAGTATGTGCCGCACTTTAAACCCGGTAAAGAATTACGTGAATTGGTCAATGATTCGTCAGATAGCCAGTCAAACGAACTCAACTAATTTACACCTAATGCCTCGAAATTTTTCAGCTATCACGGCATAATATCGCCATTCCGTTCTCGATAGGTTGTTTTATGCTTAAATGGCTGAAAAGAGTTATCTATACCGTCCTTGTGCTTTTCTTTCTTGCTGTGGGCGTATTTTTTGCAATACGTAATCCGCAGCTCATTAAGCTTGATTTGGTCTTTTGGCAAGGTCCTGAATTAAGTGTTGCACTCTATATCCTGCTTGCTTTTACCTTTGGTGCTTGTGTGGCTTTGTTGGTCAGCTCCGTGACGTATTTTCGTAGCGAAAGACAGATTCGTGTATTGAGTCGTAAATATGAGAAGACACTAGATGAAGTGGATCTTCTCAGAAAAGCGTCTATCACCAAAGAGTTGTCGGTAGGGGAGGAGTAACAGCATTGACCGAAGTCGGTTTGTTTTTTGTGCTGTTTGTGGCTCTCTTTGTCGGCTGGACAATGGGACGCAAGACGTCGACCAAAAAAAGCAAACCGCTTAAAAAGTCCGTGCCGAATGACTATTTTCGCGGCTTAAATCATTTACTCAACGATCAACACAGCGAAGCCATTGATGCTTTTGTGGATTCGTTGGAAGTCAATTCTGAAACCTTTGATATTCACCTCACCTTGGGAAATCTGTTCCGTAAAAAAGGTGAAATTCAGAAAGCCATTAATATTCATCAAAACTTGCTCGCTCGACCAGAGATATCGCAACGTGAAATGCGTATGGTACAGCTTGAGTTGGCCAGTGACTTTATGTCAGCAGGTTTATTGGATAGAGCTGGACGCTTATTACTGAACATGGCGTCAACGGCTCGTAAAAGTGAATTCCAACCAAAGATTTTAACCCTGCTAGTGGATTTGTATGAGTTTGAACAAAGTTGGGATAAGGCCATTCAAATAGGCTCTGAGCTGATCAAAGAAACGCCGAGTAAAAAAGAAATTAAACGTCTTGGGCATTATCATTGCGAAATGGCGCAAGAATACCAAGCGAAAGAGCAGTGGAAACCCGCCTTCGCACAATACAAGCAAGCATTGGAGATTGACCCTTCTTGTGTGCGAGCCAGCATAGGGGCGGCTGACGTACTGAGAAAGCAAAATCGCCATCGAGATGCCATCAAAGAGCTCAAACACGCTGCTGAACAGGACAGTGAATTTATCCCTGTTATCATTCCTCAATTGAAAGAGTGTTATCAAAAAATTTGGGGCAGTGGTGGTTACATCAAGTTTCTACAAGAACAAAATGCAAAGAAGCCTTCTACTACCTTAATCATGGCCTTGGTCAATCACTATATGGAAAGTGATCCTGAGTACGCTGAAATGTTTCTTGTGGAAGAGTTGCGCAAGCATCCGACCATTAAAGGCTTTAAAGAGTTGATCAGTTTGCAATTGGCTGATTCTCAAGGTTACAACCAACAGCATTTGTCGGTGCTATATGAATTGATTGATCAGCTGGTGCAAGCCAAACCCAAATTTCAATGTCGTCAATGTGGTTTCTCTGGTCATCAGCTGCATTGGCAATGTCCAAGTTGCAAAACTTGGGGCGTTGTTAAGCCTATTCATGGTTTAGAAGGTGAGTAATGGCTTGCCTTTTACATTACATTAAAGCCGAAAAAAGTTCGGCGGAAAGATAAATTAAGAGGATATTCAATGAGTTGCCAATCCCCAATCGTAGTTGCCCTGGATTTTCCTACCATGGCGCAATCTATCGAGATGGCAAAACGTCTTGATCCAAATCTGTGTCGAGTCAAAGTCGGTAAAGAACTATTCACCACATCGGGTCCCGCGATTTTAGACGAGTTACATAGGTTAGGTTTTGAGATTTTTTTAGATCTTAAATTTCATGATATCCCCAATACAGTCGCTAATGCGGTAAGCGTGGCCGCCAAAGCAGGTGTTTGGATGGTCAATGTTCACGCGTCAGGTGGACGTCGTATGATGGAAGCCTCAGCGAATGCATTACAGCAACTGCCAGATCAAGATACCTTATTGATTGCGGTGACAGTGCTGACCAGCATGGATCAATCTGACTTGCTTGAAATCGGTATTGATCTTACCCCAGAACAACATGTGAAACGTTTAGCTGCGCTGGCCAAGTCGTCGGGCATGGACGGCGTAGTCTGTTCTGCACAAGAGTCGCAGATCTTGTCGGCTGAATTGGGTAAGGACTTTGTCTTGGTCACCCCGGGGATTCGTCCAGTGGGTTCTGATCAAGGGGATCAAAAACGTATTATGACCCCAGCCGAAGCCATGGCGGCAGGCAGTCACTATTTGGTGATTGGTAGACCCATTACCCAAGCGGCGGATCCGATTGCTGTGCTGACTCAGGTAAACCAAAGCTTAGGTCTTTAGTCGCCACTGGTCTTTGGTCTTTAGTCGCTACTGACTATGAGCAGGGTTTCATGGTCATTGGGAAATCCGACTTGCAGTCATAGGGCAAAGCTTTTACTCTAAAAACCATCCATTGCTCATTTTGTGAGCAATGGATGGTTTTTTTATTGGCAGGATGCCAATAATCCATTCAACTCATATTTGAAAAAGGAATTTCAGATGAACAGATTGTATATACTCTTTCGACCTATTGCGCAGCAACTCTTGCTGGCAATTGGCTTGATGCTTTCCGGTCTTACTTTAGCTGCTTCACCTTTGGACATTAATACGGCGACCGCGGATCAATTCGCGGCGGTGATGTCGGGAGTAGGATTGAAAAAAGCTCAAGCCATTGTCGCTTATCGAGATAATAATGGACCATTTGTGGCCATCGACGATTTGGTGGCGGTCAAAGGCATAGGGGCTGCTTTGTTGGAACGCAATCGCGACCTGATACAAGTGGTCTCATCCGACGCTAAATAAAGACACGCTTCGCAGTAACCAAGAGCCTATTCGCTCTTGGTTACTGCACTTTTGGTGATGACACTTTTTTACCCTGGTTACTTTTTTACACTGGTTACTTTTTTATAGTTATAAGTGGAAAGCAATCTAACCAGTTTTGTTTACTATCAGGCATTTCTTGCTGATAGCTTTTCTATGGCCTGATGTTGAGTTAAAAAGACTTGTCCAGAAAGTGTATCGAGCAAGTTAGATTGCTTGAGCTTGTCCATCACTGGGCCTTTGATTTCTGAGAAATGCAAGGTAACACCTGCCGATTGCAAGCGATGCGCAATGGTGTCCAAGCTGTCTAAAGCGCTAGCATCAATCATATTAACGGCATTACACATGATGATCAGATGTTTGATATTGGGTTGTTGTGCCACCACGCCTAACACATAGTCTTCCAATACTCGGGCATTGGCGAAAAATAGGTTTTCGTCAATTCGAATGGTAATTATGTCGGGTTGGGTTTCTACTTGATAGCGTTTTACATTGCGGTAATGTTGGGTGCCAGGAACGCGGCCCACAATGGCAATATGAGGATGACTGGTGTGCCATAAGAAAAACAATAGGGACAAGCCAATGCCAACCAGAATGCCCGCCTCCATACCAACCAATAGTACGATCCAAAAGGTAGCACCTAAGGCTAAGGCCTCTTGTTTGGAAAAACGATAGATGCGTACAAAATCTTTAATATCGACCAATTGTAAAATGGCCACAATGATACTGGCGGCCAGCACAGCATTGGGCAGGTAGTAAAACAGTGGTGTCATGAAAAGCAATACAACCAACATAAACACCGCGGTTAATATACCCGTCATCGGGCTTTTGGCACCAGCGCTGGTATTGACCACGGTACGTGAAAAGCCACCCGTGACGGGAAAAGCACCGCTTAAGGCAGACGCAATATTGGCAGCGCCAAGACCAAACAATTCCTGATTAGGGTGAATGTCTTCTCTGCGTTTTGCGGCAAAGGATTGCGCTACAGATACTGAACCGACAAAGCCCACCACACTGATTAAAAAGGCGCCGGGCAACAAAGCAATAAGGGTATCTAAGCTAATTGGTGAGAAATCTATAGAGGGCCAACCTAGTTGGATGTGACCGACAATGCGCACCCCTTGCTGATCTAAAGAGAAAAAATACACAGCAAGGGTAGCAAGTATGACGACAAACACGGGGCCAGCTCTGCCCAATAGACTAGCCACTTTTTCTGAGCAGCCAATTGTCCTGCAGAATGATGCTAGGTATCGCTTACTTAATAACAATAGACTGATTACTACTAGACTCAACAGCAGAGTCGCTAGATTGAACTCATCTAGATGTTTGCTCATATTCTGGATAAGTTCGATCAAATTATTGCCATGTCCTTGCACCCCAAGCAGGTGTTTCAACTGACCAACTGCGACCAAAATAGCAGAGGCACTGATAAAGCCCGAAATCACCGGATGACTGAGTAAGTTAGTTAAAAAGCCCATTTTTAACAGACTCATCAGTATCAAAAAAACACCAGAAATGAGCGACAGTAAAATCGCAATGGCAAGGTATTCCTCACTACCAGGTAGGGCAAAAGGTAAGACGATAGCGGCTGTCATCATTGAAGAGAGGGCGACAGGGCCAACCGCAAGGCTGCGACTGGTCCCTAATAAGGAATAGACAATGGAAGGCAAGATACTGGCGTACAAACCCAGGTACGCGGGTAAGCCAGCCAACATGGCATAGCCCATGCTTTGCGGGATCAGCAGAATGGTTGCGATCAAACTGGCCATACCGTCGTTGGCAAGATCCGCCTTGCTATAACTTCTTAACCATGTCATGGCAGGTAAGTAACGATCCAATGTTTTCATAATGTGTTTTTATTCCAAATTGAGTGGTGTTTTAACGTAGCGTATGCCATTGCTTTCCTTGGGTGGCAAATGACCTGCACGCATGTTGATTTGCACACTTGGCCAGATCAATTTAGGCATATTTAATGTAGCGTCTTTCTTATTGCGCATCTCACAAAACGCTTCTTCGCTAATGCCTGTGTGAATGTGCTGATTGTGTGCTTTTTGCTCAGCCACCGTGGTTTCCCATGCGTACACATCTCGATTCGGTGCCTTGTAGTCGTGACACATGAAAAGGCGAGTCTCATTAGGTAAGGCGAATATTTTCTGAATCGAACGATACAGGGTGTTGGCATTGCCTCCGGGGAAATCGCAACGCGCGGTGCCATAGTCGGGCATGAATAGGGTGTCACCAACAAAAGCGGCATCATCAATTACATAAGTCACACAGGCAGGTGTATGGCCGGGCGTATGCAGAATACGAATCTGCTGTTCACCCAGTGGCAGTATGGTTTGCTCATTGACTAACAAATCGAATTGAGAGCCATCGCGCTGAAATTCTGGTTCGGCATTCAGAATCTTCGCAAAAGTCGCTTGTACTTGGGTAATTTGGTCGCCAATAACCATCTGACCGCCCAGAGCTTTTTGAATGTAGGGCGCCGCTGACAAATGATCCGCGTGAACATGGGTTTCTAACAGCCATTTAAGATTCAATTGTTCTGTTTTGATATAAGCAATCATGGCGTCTGCCGACTCGCTATGAGTCTTGCCTGCTGCGTGATCGTAATCCAAAACGGAATCAATGACGGCGCAGTCTTTACTGCTAGAGTCTGTTACTACATAAGAAACAGTGAAAGTGGCCTCATCAAAAAAGGCTTTTACTGCTATTGTGCTGTGATGCTTCATGCCATAAACCTCAATTGGTTATAAGTATATTTCATTATGTTATATATGGCTACTACATTAGTAAAGTCTAATGTTTTGTTTGTTTGTGGAAAAAGCGTGCATCTTGACACTAATCAATAGAAGTAAGGACAAGGAAACACCAGACGGCAGAGGGAATTTTTGCTAATCTAACGAATTGATTTTTAGCTTAGGAACAAAGTCGTGTCACAAGAGTTTCAAGTTGTCTCATCTTACGCCCCTGCGGGTGATCAGCCGAAAGCCATCGAAAAACTGGCGCAAGGGGTAGAAGCCGGTTTGGCGCACCAAACCTTGCTTGGGGTAACTGGGTCAGGTAAGACCTATACCGTGGCCAATGTGATTTCCAAGGTGAAACGTCCCACTATTATCATGGCGCACAACAAAACTCTGGCCGCTCAGTTGTATGGAGAATTTAAAGAGTTTTTTCCTAATAATGCGGTTGAGTACTTTGTTTCCTACTACGACTACTATCAACCCGAAGCCTATGTTGCCGCATCCGATACCTTCATTGAAAAAGACGCCTCGGTGAACGAGCACATAGAGCAAATGCGTTTATCGGCCACCAAAGCCTTGTTGGAACGGGAAGACGTTATTATTGTCGCTACCGTGTCGGCGATTTATGGCTTGGGCGATCCACAATCCTATTTAAAAATGATGTTGCATTTGGATCGCGGTGATCGCATTGATCAGCGTGCGGTGCTGCGTCGTTTGGCGGAGTTGCAATACAGTCGTAATGATCTGGTGTTTGAGCGGGGTAATTTTCGTGTGCGTGGGGATGTGATCGATGTGTTTCCTGCCGACTCGGAAGACACGGCGGTTCGTATTGAATTGTTTGACGACGAAGTAGAAAATTTATCCTTTATCGACCCTTTAACCAACAAAACTTTGCGTAAAGTACCACGCGTTACCATTTACCCTAAAACCCACTATGTGACGCCGCGGGAAACCATTGAAGGCGCCATTGAGCGCATTAAGGTGGAATTGGATCAACGCCTTGAACAACTCAAATCTTTGAACAAACTCGTGGAGATGCAGCGCTTAGAACAGCGTACTCGTTACGATTTGGAAATGATGCAAGAGCTGGGTTACTGCTCCGGTATTGAAAACTACTCACGTTACTTATCAGGTCGGGAAGAGGGGGCACCGCCGCCAACGCTATTTGACTACTTACCCGCCAATGCACTATTGGTGGTAGATGAATCCCACGTCACCATCTCCCAAATTGGTGCCATGTACAAAGGTGACCGTTCCCGTAAAGAAAACCTAGTGGAATACGGTTTCCGTTTACCTTCGGCGCTGGATAATCGTCCTATGCGATTTGAAGAATGGGAGCAGATTAAACCGCAAACCATATTTGTTTCCGCGACACCGGGTAAATACGAAGAGGAGCATCAAGACTGGGTGGTGGAACAAATCGTACGACCAACGGGTCTGGTAGACCCGGAATTGGAAGTGCGACCTGTGGCCACTCAGGTGGATGACTTGTTGTCCGAAATCAACAAGCGTACTCTGATTGGGGAACGAGTCTTGGTCACTACATTGACCAAACGCATGGCGGAAGACTTAACCGATTATCTCAACGATCATGACGTGCGTGTGCGCTACCTACATTCCGACATTGATACCGTAGAGCGAGTGGAAATCATTCGTGACCTGCGTTTAGGGGAATTTGACGTGCTAGTGGGCATTAACTTGTTACGAGAAGGCTTGGACATTCCAGAAGTCAGCTTAGTGGCTGTGTTAGACGCAGACAAAGAAGGCTTCTTGCGTTCTGAGCGATCCTTAATTCAGACCATAGGCCGTGCGGCACGTAACGTGAATGGTAAAGCCATTCTTTATGCGGATAAGATTACTGGCTCCATGGAACGGGCCATCAGTGAGACTGAACGCCGCCGAGCAAAGCAGCAAGCCCATAACAAAGAACATGGCATCACCCCACAAGGCATTAACAAGTCGGTGGAAGACATCATGGAAGGGGCCTACAACCCAGGGTCGGGTAAGCGTGGTAACAAGACCAAGAAAGTGGCGGAAACCGCCAAAGAGTACCAAGTGGAAAGCATGGACGACGTGGCCCAAGTGCGCAAGACCATCATTCAATTGCAAAAAGACATGATGCAAGCCTCGGAAGAACTCAAGTTCGAATTGGCGGCTGGCTATCGCGATCAAATCCGCGTATTACAGAAAAAGCTCAAAGAGGTTGGAGAAGCCTAATTATTTAGTTCATTAGAACCAATATAAAGAGAGAGACTCGTTTACAATTAAAGAGAATGGTCATGGCGATTACACTCAGGAACTACAATATTGTCAGAGTCATTGATAACGGCGTTATCGTCAACTGCACCATCAAAGAAATGTGCTATGAATACGCCGTGGTCAAATTTCGTGGCAAAGAATACAAGGTGCCTTACCACTTAATTGACGAAGTCATTGGCCACGAATTGCTGGTGCCAGTGGATGCTTGATGACAAAGCCAATAATTCACAAAAAAGCGCATGAAGTGCTTGTCAAACAACACGCCCTGCGTATAATAGCCAACACTTTTTTAGGACTATAGCTCAGTTGGTTAGAGCGCTACCTTGACATGGTAGAGGTCAGCAGTTCGAATCTGCTTAGTCCTACCAAATTTGGAAGCCCTGATCTTGTATAAGATCAGGGCTTTTTTGTCTCTGTTTTTTTGGTTTCCTCTCATTGGCTTTGGTCGGGAAGCTTTTTCTACTTCTTTCTCGATATTTTGTGAGTTTCCTCTGAATGGCTTTGGGGGAGAAGCATTTTCCGCCCTGCTAGGCGGGTAACTTTTGGCAAACGATGCAAAAGTAACCAAAAAATCTTTTTAATCCTTTCGCACATTCAGGAACGTGTCGAGGGTTACCTCATGAAGCGAATTATCTCTTTTTACGTTTAAAGCGTTTCGTACCTGATAAAATCTCGTATTCCTTCCCATTATGTCTTCAAGGGGAAGGCTAGGATGGGGTTAGTTAATCAGTCTCAGATCAACTGAGAGTAAACCACCAAATGTAGATCTGTTAAGCGCAGCACAATCAGACATGCCATGAAACAAGCCATCAAAAAACTGCATATTTATACCGTTTATTTTTTCGAATGGTTGGCTCGTTCCGCCTAAAAAATAATCACAGTATTGCGCGTTTATACTGGTAGAAAAATATAAAGTCTTTTAGTATCAATGGATAAGAATATCTCCAGCAAAAATAACGCGCTGTGGATAAATGTCTAAATGCGCATGCTCGTTTTTCCAGATTTGGATTTTGTTAATAGGTTAATAAAAGTATTATTTTTCAATTGCTTATAAAGGTATTGGCGAAATTCTGGAATTGTCTAAACGCGCATGCGCACTATTAAAAATGTTAGCAATCTATAAGTATGGATATTAAATTTAGAAAAGCCACTGTTGAAGATGCAGATGTGATTAGTTCTTTGGTAATTGAGCTGACCAATGAAATATGTGAATTAACAAAACAACAGCATTTTGATATTAGTCTTAACGAAACGATTACTCGTTGTCATGAACTTATTTCTGATAACCGTTATACGGTTATTTTAGGCTTTCTTAAAGAACAACCAGTTGCAGTTGCAACATTCACTGAAACTTTCGCTTTGTATGCGGGAGGGAAAATCGGTCTAATCCAAGAGTTTTATGTTTCTCCAAACCAACGCTCCCTAGGCGTTGGTGTAATGTTATTAGATGAAGTGAAAAAGCATGGTAAAGCTAGTAGTTGGGCTTGTATTGAGTTATGCACGCCTCCATTACCTGAGTTTGAAAGAACACTGGATTTTTATCAGAGTAATGGCTTAAAGCCTGTTGGAGGAAGGAAAATGAGATTGTCGTTTGAATAAAAAAGTGCTAACAAAAACATTAAATTCACTCCAGCCGCAAAAAGCGCGGCTTCCGTTGGGACTGTCGCTAACGCGCCAGCCCCTTATGTAAGTCGTTAAATGCCAATTATGAATCTGACCGAAATTGAAGCGAAGAGATTGAGGCACTTTCTTTTCGAAAGCGAAGACTGTGATTTTGTGGAGTACGCAAAATCCATCAAATCAACTGCTGAACTTCACTATTTTTTATGGAACTACAATTGCGACGATGGCATTGGGGCTATCAGATCGGTTATAGAAAATAGGTTTTGTGATTTCGGTACAGCGTTAATGGCATTTTGGTATCTAGGTGGTACGGATTGGCTAGATGAAAAATACGTTAACTCTATAAATCCTGATGGACACTTCGATCAGGAACTTCAACTGGCTAAAGATATAGCCAGTGCTCTTACCATCGGAAAGTATTCTTCCAGTATTTATAGGTATGAACCAGAGCTTAATAAGCTTGCCAAATATAAACTGAATAAGGCCGGAATCGACGAATGCTTGTTCGAGCCTAACGATGGCGAAGATTGGGATAGGCATGCGGTGTAAGCATTTAACAAGCGGCTCAAACCGATCTCCACTGCGTTGCTTCGTTTGTGCTTTAACTCTACGCTAGCACAAACAATCAACTCCGTTCCGGCGGGTTATAACAGCGTTTCTTTCTACCGAGCCAGTAAATACCGAGTACTGCGTCCACCGGACGCTGATTTCACTAAACAACCTTGTTCAACTAAAGCCGCAAGGTGACGTGTTGCGGTTGGTTTACTGACTTTGGCTACTCTGTGATATTGGGTGGTATTAATGCCTTCTTCAAAATCCCCATCCAGCATGCGGTTCAAGACTTTTACTTGCTCTGACGTTAGTTTTGTCTGATCGATTTTTCTCCAGTAGTTTGTTTTGAAAATGGTCTGATCTATCTCATTTAAGACGTTATGAAAGGTTTCGTTTAGGGTGTTTAGAAACCACTCTAGCCATGTAGTGATGTCTAGGTCGCCTTTTTGTGTTTGTTCAAGGATGTCATAGTAGCTTTTACGCTTTGCCAATATGCTTACTGACATAGCGTAAAATCGAACCGATTGGCTTTCTGCTTGGGCTAAGGCCAAGTCTGTTAATAATCGGGTGATACGGCCGTTGCCATCGTCTAATGGATGCAAGGTGATAAACCAAATATGAGTGATGGCGGCCCTTAGTAATGGATCCAGCGAAGCGTCTTTTTTTGACTCATTAAACCAGTGAATGAAGTGCTCTAATGCTTCATCCAATCTTTCTCTCGGTGGCGCTTCAAAGTGAACAGTTGGGCGATCGATACGGCCAGAAACCACTTGCATTGGCTCACTTCCTCTTAATTGCCCACCAAGGATAGGGTTGAGCAGGGTATATCCTTTTGGAAAGAGTTTTTTATGCCAACTGAGTATTCTTTTTAAATTCAGTGTTGAATCAAGGTTTTCGATGGCATCGATCATTACTTCTGCCAGTCCATCGGTTTGATCTGTCGTGGGAAACGCGTTTTCTTCGGTCAATCCTAGTTTTTTGGCCAGTGACGAACGTACTGAAAAGGCGTTAAGTTTTTCACCTTCAATGGCACTTGAGTTGACGATGTTAGCCAAAAGGGTATCCAGCAGATTTTGCTTTTTATCATGAGATTGGCTGGCTATTTTACCTAATAGGATTCCTTGGTTAAGACGAACTTCTCTTAAAATGGGTGCTATAAGCTGGTTATCCCACGTAAAGTTAGGCCAATTTTCTTGCTGCCATATCCACATAATGCTGCCTATGATTTTAATAACGTCATTAATCTAATCACAGTGTAATCTGAATATGGCGATTATTCAAATCATTATATGATTTGAATAATGTGGTTAATCACATCATAATGATGATGAAGTGTTGCCTCGGTATTGCTGAGGCTAGCCATTTTATTTAATTGTGATACATAATGTTAAAGCCCTGACCTTTTTAAAAGGTCAGGATTTTTTTGTTTCTGCCCTAGGTTTGGATATGTGCTTCTCATTGGCTTTGGTTGGGGAGCATTATTCCGCCTTTTAATTCAGGGAAAGGCTAGGCGGGTAATTTCTTTTCTTGAATTTAAGAGTAGCGCCACAAAAGTAACCAAAAGGTCGCTTTAATCCTTTCGCGCAATCAGGATCGCGTCGAGGGTTAACTCATGAAGCGAATTATCTCTTTTTACGTTAAAAGCGGTTCATACCTTATGAGTTCTCATGTTTCTTCCCTTTACCTTCTAAAATACAGTTTTGTTTTACAGTAAAAATTGTATTTTGGTTTTTCCGTTACTGGGTTAAAAAGCGCGTCGAGCATTTTCACCAGTGGCGAATTATCTCTTTTTATGTTTAAAAGCAGCTCGTTGATATTGAATGTAGGTCTGTTAAGCGCAGTGTCATCAGTCGTAATAGGCTCGACTCAAATTGCTCATGTTTCCAGCGATCCTTTTTGTCTTATAAAGCATACCAAACTGGTTAATCCAGATACAAAAGCCCCGACCTTTGTTACAAAGGGCCGAGGCTTTTTTATATACAATTTAAGAGTTTTGTTCTTGATAATCAGGTTGTTGTGCTAATGAATCATAATCGAATACGTAAAAACGACTTCTTTATTTATTGTGCCTTGCTCGTGCAAGTGCCAGTACTTGCCATTAGTGGCATGGTAGGGGAAAAACTGCTCAGCTTCAGTTTGTCGTCGGCTGTGTTTGTGTTGGTGGCGACGCAGCTGATTTACAGTTTTTTCAAAGGACAGCTGGTGTTTTCTATCTTATCGGCTGTGCTCATGATGTGCGTGTCATCCTTGTTGATTCAAAGTCAGTTTGGTTTGATAGAGATGCATTTTCATATCTTCGCGACCATGGCGATTTTTCTGATTTATCAAAAATGGCAACCCATAGTCGCGGCCTTGTTGACCACGGCGGTGTATCACATAGGTTTTATGTTCTTGCAAATGAATGGCGTCATGTTGGGAGATATGCCCATTACGGTATTTTTAGGTCATCACAATATGTGGTTGATGTTAGTACATTGCGTGTTTGCAGGAGCAGAAGCAGGTGTATTGATATATATGGCCTATTTGATGAGCAAAGAAAGTGCTGCGAATTATAAAATTGCCGATGCCATTGAAGCCATTTCAGCTACCAGTGATTTGACTGTTCGCGTGTCCGCTCCTGCTTCCAGTGCCGAACATGCGCTCAATGCTTTGTTGGATCGTTTGTCTGGTTTGTTCATTGAATATCAACGTATTGCGGAAGTATTGGTAAGCACAAGTAAGGCCATTCATGATACTGCTGATGAAGTAAACATCAGTACTCAAAAAAGTAAGCAGCGCTCACAAGACTCAGCAGAATCAACTGAAAATGTGGCGAGAAGTATGCAGCAAGTGGCTCAAAGCAGTCGAACTTCGGCTGACACAGTGAGTGCTTTGGAAAATGAGACAGTACAAGACAGTGAAAAAGCGCTAACCATCATGAAAGATACAGAATTGTTGGAGCAAGATATCAGTCAGGTCTCGAATCACTTGCAAGCTCTAACAGAAGACGTAAATGCCATCACGCAATTGCTGGAGTCGATCCGCAGTATTTCTGAACAAACTAACCTATTGGCGTTAAACGCTGCCATTGAAGCCGCCAGAGCAGGTGAGTCTGGTCGTGGCTTTGCTGTTGTAGCGGATGAAGTGAGAACCTTGGCACAACGTTCAAGCGATTCTACTGATCAAATTGAAGTCGTATTGGAACGACTAAATTACAGTGCGGGTCAGACAGTCTCTTCTATGGAAGCGGGTAAAGCCAGAACCAGTGTGAATGTAGAGCATGCCTTGAACATGTCCGATGGCTTGATGTTGCGCTCGAAAAATGCACGTGAAGTCTCCTCTTCTGCAAAAGACATTGCCGACGAAATCATTGCTCAAGAGCAAGTGATTTTGTCCATCAATGCCAAAATACGTGAAAACTTTCATGCCATCGAATCCTTGTCCCATTCGATGAATGATTTGGCAGAAAAAAGCGATGAAATTGCTCGAGTAACGCACGATTATCAGACAAAGGCGCAAGCATTCAAGGTGTAAGTCGAAGCGTAGAGTTTAGCGTATCGGCTCTAAAGCATAGTGTTGCAAAAAGACCCAACTTGTCAGTGAGTAAGTTGGGCTTTTTAGTATTTGTGAATGCCTACATGGATACAGGAGATAAGCAATGTGGGGGAAGTTGCTAAGGAAGGTGCGAATAAGTCTTCTGAACATCAGTCTTATCAGAGAAATGGCCTGTCAAGGCAAGAGTGAGCAGGAATGTTAATACCTTTCAATCACTCTTAACATAGAGAGGCTGTTTCTCTGAAAGACCCGAAGGGCGTGGGCTAAGCTCTTTTTATTCTTTGTTAAGCTTCTTGCCAATATGCTTATATTGGACGGCGAAACTTGCCTCGAATAAATGAGAGTTATCCACACGCTGAAGTCAGTGGACTTGTTCGTACCTTCCCTAAAGACAGAGGGCTTGTTCTTGCTTCCCTCTAATATGTAGAGACTATATTGATTCGATTAGTCATAAGTTTAGTAAAATAGAGTTTAGTGAGTCTCAAAAAAGGAACTGTATTTCATTTAAATTCTTGAGCAGTGTTTTTCTTTTATTGTGGATATGTCTAGTTGCCGTTAATTTAAATTATGGTATTCTGATTTCTTTATTCATTATCTAGTAAGAAACTGGAAAAGGAAGTAATGATGGAAAACAGTGTAAATGACCCTTATCAAACACCGACAGCTGATGTCGAGGTAAATATTGGTGATAGTAAGTTAAGCTCTGTCTACAAGCGTTTTTCGGCTTGGGGCGTAGTTGGTCTCATGATTATTACATTAGGTTTTTATGGGATTTACTGGCTAGTTAACCGTACAAATAAAATTAATGCTTATATTGAAAATCCTATTAGTGTTTCTTTAATGGTATTAACATGTATTTTTGCGGTTCTTTCTACTGTTCCGACTTTTTTTGTGGTTTTTTCTATTTATGCGCCTTTTATTATAGAGGTGGCGATGTTGGAAAATGTATTTTCCATTGTTTACCTAGTTTTATTTTATGCTTGGTTATTTAAGTTTCGTAATCGTATTCATTCTTACGTGAATGCGCAAAAAGGAACCTATGCTTGGGCTGGCCCAATTTTGACTTTCTTTCTTAGCACCCTATACCTACAGTACAAAATCAATAAAATCATTGATAACGAATGATCCCATAAGCGGCACTTGGGTGTCGCTGCTTCTTTAAGCATAATACTGAAGATGTCAATGGATGGATAAAGAAACGATATTCGATACAACTTATCTAGTAGAGACGCCAGAATCGATAGATTTAAGCGCAAAGTTGGCTGGCCCGTTTCCCCGTATTCTTGCTTTTGTTATAGACCTTGCGATTCGATATAGCATTCTTGGGGTCTTGCTGCTTCTTTTAATGTTTGCTGGCGACATGGGCTGGGGAATATTTTTGATTTTACTATTTATGTTTGAATGGTTTTATCCTGTTCTGTTTGAAGTCTTGCGTAATGGCCAGACACCCGGTAAGAAGAAACTTGGCATTATGGTCGTGAATGATGATTTAACTCCAGTCACCTGGAGTACTTCACTGCTTCGAAATCTATTACGTGCTGCAGATTTTTTACCTTTGGCTTATGTTTTCGGAATATTCTCTATATCTCTGACCTCTAACTTTCAGCGCCTGGGGGATTTAGCAGCAGGGTCAATTGTTATTTATAAAGATAAAGAGACGGGCGTTGTAGAAGATTTACCGGATGTTGAGGAGCTTCCACCCCCAGTTGAATTAAGTGTGGCTGATCAGGTTGCTATTACCGAATTTGTGCGGCGTCGCCATCGTATCTCTGAATCACGCCAGATTGAGTTAGCGAATTTATTGACAGATGTTTCCGGAAAAAGTGGAAAAGAAGCTGTGAATCAGTTGCAAAGTATAGGCCTTTGGTTGTTAGGTGGTAAGCATTGAAACAAAATAGCTTTGAGCTGAAACACCGTGAGATCTGGACTGAAATGGAGAAAATTTTGGTCCATGGCGATGTAGAGGTCGATAGTGAATTTCCAGAGAATTTTCGAAAGCTATGTCATCATTTAGCCATTGCTAAGCAAAGGCGATATAGCCCCCAATTGATAGACTATCTGAATGGTCTGGTGACAAAAGCCCACCATTTTTTTTATCAAGATAATTCTCGTAACCACTTACAGTGGCTGAATTTTTTATTTTTCGTATTTCCTGAAGCAATAAGAAGAAATAGACATTTTGTTTATGTATCCGCGTTACTTTTTATACTTCCTTTGATAGCAATGGGCATAGCCTGTTTTCTGAATGCTGAATTTATTTTCAGCATTATGAATTACCATGATGTGATGAAAATGGAGTCTATGTATAACCCCGCGAACGATAAAATTGGGCGAGAGCGAGGGGCTGAAACTGACATAATGATGTTTGGTTTTTATATTGAAAATAATATTGGGATTGCTTTTCGTACCTTCGCTGGTGGTATTTTATTTGGCGTAGGGTCTGTGTTCTTCCTAATATTTAATGGTTTGTATATAGGCGCCGTTGCTGGTCATTTAACTCAAATAGGTTATACCGACACTTTTTACTCTTTTATTATCGGTCACGGTGCTTTTGAGTTGACTGCTATTGTGTTTGCAGGTGCTGCTGGGCTTAAACTCGGTTATGCCTTAATTCGTCCTGGGCAGCTTAAACTCACTCATGCGTTGCGGCAGGCGGGACGAGATGCGATTGTCATCATGTTTGGTACTGCGCTGATGCTTCTTATTGCAGCCTTTATTGAAGCTTTTTGGTCTTCAACTGTCATTATTGCACCAGCAATCAAATATTTGGTGGGTATGTTTTTGGCAGTAACACTGATCGTATATTTTGTTTACTGTGGGAAGCCTAATGGATCTCGATAAACTGAGTATTGTTGTCAGAACACGATCTCCCTGGGAGGCAATAGACCTTGGCGTTAAGCTGACTAAAGCTTGGTGGCGTCCTCTATTTCTTAGCTGGCTTATTCCTGCGGCAATTATTTTTTTACTCTCCTCACTGATATTTCATCAATACGCCTGGGTGGGGTATGTGATTGTCTGGTGGGTAAAACCACTTATCGATAGGGGACCCTTATACATTGTGAGTCGCCGGCTGTTTGGCGACCAGGCAGATATTCGCGATTTGTTGGCGAATCGAACAATGGTTTATAAGCGTGACTGGTTTTTGTCGTTGACTCTTCGTCGCTTCAGTCTATCTAGATCTTTTGATATGCCCCTGACGGTCCTTGAACAGGCATCCGACAAGGTGAGATTAAAACGGCTCGATGTATTACACCCTTCGGTCTATGGTGTTGCTACATGGCTTACTATTATTTGTCTACATATTGAGTTCTTTATCGTTCTTGGTATTGCTGGTTTATTGATTATCATGATTCCTGAGCAGGTGAATATCGATTTTATTAGCGTCATAATTGAGGCTGGAACGCTAATTGATTGGGTCTACAGCCTATGCACATTTGCTGCTATGTGTGTTGTCGGGCCATTTTATGCAGTGGCGGGCTTTGTTCTATACATTAGTCGTCGAATTGATCTGGAAGCATGGGATATTGAAATCAGGTTTCGTCATTTGGCAGCCGAGCAAGAAAACAAGAGAAAACTGACTCGGGACTCAACTTCCTCATTCCTTGTATTTATCTGCACACTTGGTTTGAGCTTAGCCTTTTTCTTACAGGCACCAGAGGTGAAGGCAGACGAGCCTATAAATATTGATAATCAAGCTGAAATGCTTGAGATGGCGAAGGCCAAAAATGACATTATTGATGTATTGTTGGGCGATGATTTTCATCAGCTTGAGCAGGTGAGTGGATGGCGCCTTAAAGATCTAGAAACTGACTACAACGAAGATGAAGTTCCGGACTGGTTTTTTGATTTTTCTGAATTTCTTGCAAATAATTCCGATTTTTTTGAAAAAACAAAAGACATAATACAAGCTCCAAGCGCCTATATTGAATTTATTTTGTGGGCTTTGGCTTTTCTGTTAATCATTTATATTCTTTATCGCTATCGACAACTCATTAAAGATTCCGAAACAACAGCTGATGAAAATAAAGAGCCAGACACTGTACCTAACGTCATGTTTGGATTGGATGTCCGAGAACAAAGTATTCCTGAAAATGTCGCTGCAGCTGTTCATGCACTTTGGATTAAACAAGAATATCGCGATGCCATGAGCTTGTTATACCGCTCAACACTTGCAGGACTCATTCACTATCATCAGCTCGATTTTTCCGACTCAGATACCGAAGGTGAATGCTTACGAAAAGTGAAAGAAAAGAGTGAAGATGGTCTAGACCAGTTTTTTACTTCATTAACCGCTCTTTGGCAGTCTCTAGCCTATGGTCATCAGTTACCTGAAGAAAGTGCGGTGCGAGAACTGTGTGAGCAATGGGATGAGGTGCTAAAGCGTGAGTAAACGACTTGGCATTATTTTAACTCTATTGATAGTCGTCACTTTGGCTGGATTTATGTATAACTTTGTCGAGCGTTACGATGAAGAGATTGATAAGGGATGGTCAGCCAAAGCCCAGCAAAATCCTTATCTTGCATTGGAATTGTTGAGTAACAAGCGCAGTATTCCTGTGTTTGCTAAAGATAACTTGCAGGATTTCGGCGATCTTGATGAATACGACACTTTATACATTGCAGAAAGTTCACTTATTGTCTCGGATCAGAATCTGAGCACATTGCTTAAATGGGTTGAAGAGGGTGGATTTTTAATTGTATCTACGACATCGGCTTCTGATGCAAGGAATGATCGCCTGATGTCATTTTTCAACTTTAATCAAGAAACCTCCAATTACAATTATTTTGAGCAATTGTTTAAAGATGACAAAAGCGCCAATGATGAATCGCTTCAACATGGCGAAACCGATCAAAAAAATTCTGAAGTCCTAGTGGATAATAGAACTAAATCAAAAGAGGAAGAAGCAAAAGAACAGATTAAGATAAGAGAGGCAACTCATGACGTTAATACATTAACGAATATTTCGTTTGAGGGTATGGAAGAAGTATTAAAAATTCTCTTTGATAAATCTGTTTCTCTCAATCATCCAGGGTTTAATGATGAAAATTGGCATAGTGATGAGTATCAGCTGAATTCGTGGAGTGGTAATGACAGTGCTGTAACCTTTGCTCAGCTCAATTATGGCAATGGAGTGGTTTCTATCATGGCTGGAAATACAGTCTGGCAAAGCGACCATATCGATTTATTCGATCATGCTTATTTTTGGTTGCTGATGAGTGGTCAAGATAAAACTGGGATTCTATATGGTGCGAACATGCCATCCCTGTTTTCGATTATGAAAAAATACCTGCCTGAAATGCTATACAGCTCATTTGCCCTGTTATTTATTTGGTTGTGGTGGCGCATGAAGCGCTTTGGCCCCACTCGTGAACTTGATATTCAAACTCGTCGTTCGTATTCAGAACATATCATAGCCTCCGCCGGTTTTTTCTGGCGCAGGCACTGGCAAGACAAACTTCTTGAGCCTCTAAGAAATAGCGTAATGTCATTAGCGGAAGCCCGCATTGCTGGTTTTGATCTGGCAGATACTGAGGCGAAGTACCTTATGTTATCCAAACAGAGTGGCTTGAGCGCATCGCAGGTGCATCACGCTTTTGAGAATAAAGCCCGTTTAAATCAGGATTTATTTATAAATACTGTCCAAGTCCTTCAACGAATTAGAGAAAGCTTATGAGTGAAGAGCAAT
This sequence comes from Marinomonas sp. THO17, assembly GCF_040436405.1. Taxonomy (NCBI): domain Bacteria; kingdom Pseudomonadati; phylum Pseudomonadota; class Gammaproteobacteria; order Oceanospirillales; family Oceanospirillaceae; genus Marinomonas; species Marinomonas sp. THO17. The sequence goes on from NZ_AP031575.1 coordinate 3,600,735, forward strand.
TAAATAGTTTACCTACGCAAACTTCGGAGTCTGGAATGAGCTTTAAAGAAGCTCAGTCACTGGTAAATCAGGTTCGTGACACGATTAATCGTGAACTTATTGGCCAGCAGGAAGTCGTTGATCAAGTTTTAATTACTCTGCTGTCCAATGGTCATGTACTGCTGGAAGGTGTTCCGGGTCTTGGTAAAACGCTACTGGTACGTTTGCTGGCGAACAGCTTCTCCGGTGATTTTAAACGAATTCAGTTTACACCTGATTTAATGCCTGCTGATGTCACTGGCCATGTCCTGTTTGATATGCAAGAAAACAATTTCAAAGTCAGACATGGTCCAGTGTTTACTAATCTGTTATTAGCAGATGAAATCAACCGCGCTCCAGCAAAAACACAGGCCGCATTGCTTGAAGTTATGCAGGAACGACAGGTGACTTTGGAAGGAAAAGCCAAAGAACTTCCAACCCCTTTTATGGTGTTGGCTACTCAAAATCCGATCGAACAGGAAGGGACGTATCCTTTGCCAGAAGCGCAGCTGGACAGATTTCTAATGAAGGTCGTTATTGATTACCCGACTGAACAAGCCGAAATCGATCTGACCAAGTTGGTGACAACAGGTTTCATAGATGATCAGGATGCTTTTCAAAGCAATACTCATTTGCTGACTTCCGATCAGGTGAAAGCACTGCAAAAGGTTGTCGCCAATATCGTTGTTGATGATCAGGTTGTTGAGTACGCCGTCCGTCTGGTTCGATCAACACGAGAAACGACACTTTTGCAGCGCGGAGCGGGTACCAGAGCTTGTCTGGCATTAATCCGCAGTGCAAGAGCGCATGCTTTGCTACGAGGTTCCGATTTTGTTTTACCTGATGACATTAAAACGATGGCTTTTCCGGTGTTGCGTCACCGGGTTGCTTTGTCTGCAGATACTGAAATCGATGGCTTCAGTATAGATCAGGTACTGACCAAAATTCTGTCGAGTGTTGATGCGCCTCGCTTATGAAGCCAAGTAAAAAACTGATTAAAGTCCTCTTCGTTCTGACTGCCTTGGGTGGCTTGGTCTTCGCTGCTCGATTATTTGGTCATGGCGAAGCACTGGCCGATTTATGGTGGTTGGCTGCTGCGATGGTTGTATTTGCCTGTATTTGGGATTTCTGGCGCCTGCCTAAGCGTTTTGAGCTGGAGATAGAAAGAGAGTTGCCCCACAACATGGCTTTGGGAGTTCGTAGTCAGATTGATATTACTCTTATCAATAAACACGACTTTCCATTAAAAATGGAGTTGACGGACTATTATCCTGACTGTGTTGATGCTGTTAATTTGCCGGTAGAGCTGGCGATCGAAGGCAATAGTAAAAAAGTGCTTTCTTACCATGTACTGCCTGCTGTTCGGGGCGAGGCGGCTTTTGGTCAAACCTGGGTGATGATATTCAGTCAATTGGGATTATGGCAAAAAACGCAAAAACTTGGGATCCCAACCAGTACAAAGATATACCCAAATTTTGCGCCAATATTTCAGTCAGCGGGCATTGGTTTAGAGCATCAAATCGCCCAGATGGGCGTTCATATGCAGCATCGCAGAGGCGAGGGTAGTGACTTTCATCAACTAAGAGAGTTTCGAGAAGGGGATTCACTTCGTCAGATTGATTGGAATGCAACTTCCCGCTATCGAAAACCAATTTCTCGTGAATATCAGGATGAACAGGATCAGGAGGTGATTTTTTTACTGGACAGCGGTAGGAGTATGCGCAGTAAAGAAGAGGGCCGCATCAGTCACTTTGATCATGCTTTGAATGCCTTAATTCTGACCAGTTATATCGCGTTAAGGCAAGGCGATGCGGTTGGCATCATGAGTTTTGGCAGCGAAAAGCGATACATTGCACCGATGAAGAGTCCAACTCGAATTAACCATATTTTGAATCAACTTTACGATTTGCAAAGTGATTTAACAACCAGCGATTATCTTAGTGCGGCGCAACATTTTTTAAGCTATAGAAATAAGCGTGCTTTGGTGATTCTGATTACCAATGTACGAGAAGAAGATACCGATGACTTGGTGACTGCGACACGCCTGCTAAGCAATAAACATAAGGTCATGGTTGCCAGCCTTCGGGATATGTACTTCGATAATCTGCTGAGCAAACCAGTCAACTCGTTCAATGACGCTTTAAGCTATTGTGGAACGCTGGATTCTTTTCAGCGCAGAAGTCGGTTGCTCAGCAAATTACAGAAATCCGGTGTCGTTGTCGCTGATTCAACACCCACCATGTTACATATTCAGTTGGTGAAAAAATATCTGTTCTTGAAACGCTGTAGTCGTTTTTAGTTTTTGTTCGATACTCTTTGTTTTGATAGCGGACTGTTAGGCGATTTGAAGATGTATCTAAACGCTTTCTGATAGCTAATTAAATATCGCTCTGTGCCGCTAGATTGGTTCGTATTAAATTTCATTAGAAAGACGAACCAATCCAACATCCTTTTATCAATGACCAAATCTGTCTTGGTTAAAAACCACATCATCGCGGCCAATTTGGTGTATGTCGCGATGGCCGATAAAGGCCATTGTGAGTTCCGCTTCTTCGTGGAAAATCTCCAACATTCGGGTAACGCCGGCTTTGCCCATCGCACCTAAACCATAGACCATAGGGCGGCCAACCATGACGCCTTTGGCGCCAAGCGCTTTGGCGCGGATAATGTCTTGTCCACTGCGTACGCCACTGTCTAACCAGACTTCAATTTGATCGCCCACCGCGGTAACGATTTCGGGTAAAGTGGTGATGGAGGAACGCGCGCCATCCAATTGTCGGCCGCCATGGTTGGAAACAACAATCGCATCGGCACCGAGTTTGACGCACTCTTGGGCGTCTTCCACTTCCATGATGCCTTTGATAATGAGTGGGCCTTGCCAAAGATCGCGGAAGTAGCGAATGTCTTCCCAGCTGAGTTTGGTATCAAAGGAGCCAGCCGTCCATTTCATTAGATCATTCATATCATCTACCCCAGTGGCGCAGCCTTGAATATTGCCAAACTCGCGATTTTGGGTTTTTAGCATAGTCATGGCCCAGCGTGGTCGACGAGCAATGTCGATGATATTGGGGAGGGTTAATCGTGGTGGCGCTGTCATGCCGTTTCTGTGGTCAGCATGGCGACGGCCTATCATTTGTAGGTCCAAGGTCACGACCAGAGCGGAACAGCCTGCCGCTTTCGCTCGGTCAATGAGCTTCTTAGTGAAGTCACGGTCTTTTTGCACATAAAGTTGGAACCAGAAAGGCGATTGGGTTTTGGCAGCCACGGCTTCGATGGAACAGATACTCATGGTGGATAGGGTAAAAGGCACACCAAACTCTTCAGCGGCTTGAGCGGCAAGAATTTCGCCATCGGCATGTTGCATGCCTAATAAGCCAACGGGCGCCAATGCCAATGGCATTTTGGCGTCTTGACCGACCAATTGAGTAGCAAGTGTGCGGGGTTCTAGATCTCTGGCGACCCGTTGACGGAACAAAATATGTTGGAAGTCGGAGGTGTTCAATCCTAGCGTCTGTTGGCTCCAAGAGCCTGACTCGCAATAGCCCTGAAACATCTTGGGAACGCGTTTGTGATATAGTCGGCGTAAATCATTCAATTCGCAAATCAGACTCATATGTTTTCCTTATTTTGGTCGACTTTTTTTGCCTTAATGGTATCAGCTTTTTTCTCTACTCGGTATTCAGTTGGTTTTTCTCTCTACCCGGTATTTTGTGAGTTTCCTTTGAATGGCTTTGGTCGGGGGGATTTTTATTTCATTCTTCTTGCCCGATATTTTGTGAGTTTCCTTTGAATTGCTTTGGTTGGGGGGCTTTTTTTGGTTTTTCTTGCCCGAGGTTTGGGTATGTAATTCTCATTGGCTTTGGTTAGGATGCTTTTTTCCGCCCTGCTAGGCGGGTAACTTTTGCCAAACGATGCAAAAGTAACCAAAAAATCTTTTGAGTCCTTTCGCACATTCAGGAACGTGTCGAGAGTTACCTCATGAAGCGAATTATCTCTTTTTACAGTAATACAATGTTTGAGGCTGTAAGTAGGTCTGTTAAGTGCAGTGTCGTCAGGTACTGCTATTTAGTTTTTATAAAGTGGTAGGTGGGAATACAATTTTGGTTTACAGTAAAAGTTGTATTTTGTTTTTTTATGGAACAAGCCTATCTTTACTGTGCCTAAGGGTTCTTGGTTTTCCTCTGGTTGGCTTTGGTTGGGGGGCTTTTTTCCGCCTTTTAATTCTGGGGAAGGCTAGGCAGGTAACTTCTTTTCTTGAATTTAAGAGTAGCGCCACAAAAGTAACCAAAAAGTCGCTTTAATCCTTTCGCGCAATCAGGATCGCGTCGAGGGTTTTCACCAGTGGCTCATTATCTCTTTTTACGTTTAAAAGGAGCTTGTTGATATTGAATATAGGTCTGTGAAGCGCAGCGCTATCAGATATACCAAGTTTAGAGTTAGCAAAAACCAGCCTATCTATACTGTTTATTTTTCATCCTTCCCACATATTGCTCGTTTTGCCTAAAAAATAATCACAGTATTGCGCGTTTGCGCTGGTAGTAAAATAAGAAGTCTTTTAGTATCAATGGATAAGAATATTCACATTGCGCTATTTTTTTAGATATGACGCGCTGTGCTTACCTAAAAAAGATGAAATAACGCGCACGCTGGTTTTTTCAGTTTTGGATTTTGTGAATACCTTTATATAAGCATTACTTTTCAGTTGCTTATAAAAGTATTAACGAAATTTTGGAATTGTCTAAACGCGCATGCGCACTATTAAAAATGTTAACCCTTTGTAGCATCAAAGAATTTATGGAAGCTGAAATACTTAATACACCTCCGATTTCAGGACAATACGAAGAGCATGATTTTTCAATCTCTGGAAATACCTTATGGGTAAAATTCTTTGATTCAGAATATCTAGAATGGGTGGGTGTATTTAGCCAAAGTGGTTGGAGTTCTTTTAATACGGTAGTCCGAGTGCCAAATGAAAAATTGTTTCTGGTTGTGGCGGGCGGCCAAGGTTACTTTGTTGACCCAAACAACAGGTCAATTGTTTCGCAAACTGAGTGGGAAGGCATTAGTAACATCATTTTCAATGAAGCTGCTGGTGCCTTTGTCGCCACAGATGGGTTGTGTTTGGGTGTGTTCAAAGGCGCTTCTTCTATATGGCACAGCGAGAGAATTTCTGCTGATGGAATATCTTTCACTGGCCAGGATGGTCATCTTGTAAAAGGTGTTTTAAATGACCTCACTACCGAAGGGTGTGAGTTTACTTTTAATGTAAATACCCGCGAGGTTGAAGCCAAATGGGTATTTTCAGAGAATTGGGGTTAACAAAGTGGTCAACCGGACTCAGGTAAGCGTGGTTCGCTTCGCTCACAATACCACGCTTACCTCCGCTCGGTTACCACGGCGTTATACACACCAAAAGTTCCACTGGCAGACTGTAACTCATAAGGTTACAATGGGTGCATGATTAAGAGTTTTATACATAAAGGCCTTCAGAAGTTTTACGCTAAAGGAATCACATCAGGAATTCAGAAGCAGCATGAAAATAAGCTTCGTTTAATTCTGTCCAATCTTGATCAAGCCGAAGCACCTGATGACATGGATTTACCCGGCCTTTATATGCATAAACTCAAAGGGAACAGAAATGATATCTGGTCTGTCCGGGTAAGTGGAAACTGGAGAGTTACATACCGCTTTGTTGGACGAGATGTTGAAATTGTTAATTACGAGGATTATCACTAATGAACATGCATAACCCTGCGCATCCCGGTGAGATACTCAAAGATCTTGTTATTGATACGTTAGAACTTACTATTACTGATGTAGCGCAACATTTAGATGTGAGCCGTAAAACATTATCGAAAGTTGTTAATGGCAAAGGGGCGATTACCCCAGAAATGGCACTTCGTCTTGAACTCGTTTTCGGTAAGCCTTCTGCGGCCCATTGGCTTCGTTTGCAAAACGCTTTTGATTTGTGGCAAACAAGGCAACATCAAAGCATTTTACATGTCTCACCCTATAATATGACGGCGGTATAAGACGCGCATAACCAAATAATTAATCCGCTCACTTCGTTCGCTGGGACGCAGCATAGCTGCGCCAGTTATTGAAGCAGGAATAAGCATGAGCAAGGTACGAAAAGGCTGAGCACGAAGTGACCGCAAATTCACTTTTCCCGAGGTTTGGATATGTGCTTCTTATTGGCTTTGGTTGGGGGAGCTTTTTTTGGTTTTTCTTGCCCGAGGTTTGGGTATGTAATTCTCATTGGCTTTGGTTAGGATGCTTTTTTCCGCCCTGCTAGGCGGGTAACTTTTGCCAAACGATGCAAAAGTAACCAAAAAATCTTTTGAGTCCTTTCGCACATTCAGGAACGTGTCGAGAGTTACCTCATGAAGCGAATTATCCCTTTTTACGTAAAAAACATCTCATATCTGACGAACTCTCATGTTCCTTCCCCTTATGTCTTTAAGGGGAAGGTGAGGATGGGGTTAGTCCAGCAACCACAAATTCACTTTGCCTGAGGGTTTTTGATTTTCCTCTGATTGGCTTTGGTCGGGGGGCTTATTTCCGCCCTGCTAGGCGGGTAACTTTTGCCAAACGATGCAAAAGTAACCAAAAGATCTTTTGAGTCCTTTCGCACATTCAGGAACGTGTCGAGAATTTTTTGCTGATAGGCTTATTGCCTCTTTTTACAGTTAAACATTGTTTGAAGTTGCAAGTAGGTCAGATAAGCGCAGCGCCATCAGACATAGCATGTAGAGAGTCACCAAAAAACGGCGCGTCCATACAGTTTATTTTTCATCTTTTAGGGTGTTGCACGTTTGTATCAAGCAAGATCAAAAAAATGCGCGTTTTGTAGTGGCAAGAAATGAAGAAGCGTTTTAGTATCAATGGATAATAATATCCATAGCAAAGATGTCGCGCAGTGGATAATTGTTTAAACGCGCATGCGCACTATTAAACTGTTATATTTTTAGGGATAAATTTTAATATGAAGTTAGTTATAGGGAATAAAAATTATTCTTCATGGTCACTTCGTCCTTGGTTGTTGCTCCACTCTAATCGTATGGATTTTACAGAGGTGCATGAATCCCTAAGGCAAGACAATAGACGTAATCGTTTAGGGAAATATTCAGGGAGTTGTAAAGTACCTGTTTTAATCGATCGAGAGCTAACGATTTGGGACTCATTAGCAATATGTGAGTATATTTCAGAGACTTATCTTGAGGGTAAGGGGTGGCCGTTAGATCCAAGCTTAAGGGCAACGGCTAGGTCAATTTGTGCAGAAATGCACGCTGGCTTCAATTTATTAAGATCTGAGTTGCCAATGAATTGTCGCCATTCCAGCGAGCTGGTTTTATCTACATCTGCTATTGCTGATGTTCGTCGTATAGAATCAATATGGTCTGAGTATGCTCAAAAATCATCTAACGGCGGCTTATATTTATTCGGCGGTTTTAATATTGCGGATTGCTTTTATGCGCCGGTTGCACTCCGCTTTAGATCTTATGGCATTAAACTATCTGGCACAGCTGCTGAGTACCAAGAAAGTATCTTAGCCCATCCGTCAGTTTGTGCTTGGGTGGCGCAGGCCGGCTCTGAATCAGAAGTAGTACCAGAAATTGAGGTTTAACTAGAACAAGCGCATCACATCGCACCCTTCGCGTGATGGGCGCAGCATAGCTGCGCTGATTATTGAAGCTTTAATAGGCATGAGTAAGGTATGAAAAGGCTGAGCACGAAGTGACCGCAAATTCACTATGCCCGAGGTTTTTTCATGTGATTCTGATTGGCTTTGGTCGGGGAGCATTATTCCGCCCTGCTAGGCGGGTAACTTTACGGTGCCTGAGAGTTCTTGGTTTTCCTTTGAATGGCTTTGGTTGGGGAGCATTATTCCGCTCTGCTGAGCGGGTAACTTTTGTCTAGCGCCACAAAAGTTACCAAAAAGTCGCTTTAATCCTTTCGCGCAATCAGGATCGCGTCGAGAATTTTCACCAGTGGCTCATTATCTCTTTTTACGTTTAAAAGCGTTTCATATCTGATGAACTCTCATGTTTCTTCCCATTATCTAAAAAAAGCTTTTTCAAGGTAAAGGTTAGGGTGGGATCAGTCCAGCAGCCGCAAATGAACTCGTCATTAACAATCTGTAGGTCTGTTAAGTGTCGCGTCATCAGGTACTGCTATTTAGTTTTTATAAAGTGGTAGGTGGGAATACAACTTTGATTTACAGTAAAAGTTGTATTTTGGTTTTTATAGAGCAAGTCTAATGTTTCCTGTGCCTGAGAGGTCTTTTGTTTTCTCTGGTTGGCTTTGGTTGGGGGGCTTTTTTCCGCCTTTTCATTCTGGGGAAGATTACCGTTGCAGCGAAACAACTCTTTTGAAGAGATGTTGTCAGATGAAAAAATCAGGGCAAATTTATCTAATTTGTTGGAAATATCTCTTGTGGGTTTTTAAAAGGTTCGCTATGCATGGTAAACCAAGTTTAAAGGGTAAAAAGTTTAAAGGGTAAAAAGTTTACAAGGTAAATTATAAAGATGTCTTTGGGAGATATTAAATTCGAAAATCCTTATGAAGCCTTTGCCAGTGCGCTCTTAGGTGCTGTTTGTGCTCTTCATTCATCGGTAGGTTTTTTAAAGCCTCAGGCCAAAGGCTTCTGGCTTTTTGCATGGCATCGTCCAAATGCGGCTTGATCGCTCGCCATGGGATATCTGATTTTATCGCCCAATGTTCAAAGTGTTTATAGGAGACACCGTACCAAGCCTTTGTCTTTGCAAGGTTCAGGGCAAAGTGCTGTTCGTTTTCAAGATAAACGCTAGTGGTCACTATGTCGTATGCAGGTGAGAGTTTGGCTGTGACTTGATCTGCATACAGTAAGCTCCAGTTTTTTAAATGGGCGTCGCCGTTTGCTAATAGGATGTTGGCAAGTAAACGACGGGCGAGTTGCTGGACATCACTTAAACCATCACCGGAAAACTGATACAGGATTTTTGCTATTTGCTCGTAGTTGCCGGAGTTGTATTTTTCGTGTGGGTATTTTACTAGCACTTGAGCAAAGTCTTCCATGTGAATGCGCTGGTCGTCACGTCGATCAAATCGCTTTATAGCGAAGGCCAATTTCTCATCCGGAAGGTTGATTTGAGGAAGCTTGTCTAACAGGCCTATCTCGACCAATTTTATTTCAGGAATATTCACGCCTATAAGAGAGGCGAGAGTCATGGCTGTGAACTCGTTGGCGGGTACTTCCTTGTGTTTAGTGGAAGGTGTTTTCACAATCCAATCGCCAAGCACATTGTCTTGCGACAAGTTGTATCGTCCGTCTTTTTCCTTCATGGAAAACTTCATTTGAACACCAGCCAAGGAAAACTTGTTTTCTTGGCTGAGTTTGTCGAATTTAACCGCTTTTACTTGGTCATGAGATGAGAATAAATGTAGAGGAACATCTTCAGGCTCCATCGGTTCAGCGACTAATGCGCCCGGTAGATCCATGCCCAGATAAGACAAAATATGAAACTCATTATCAACATGGGTTTTGAGTCCTTGAGCGATCAGCTCTCGCAAAGAACCTTCAGGCAATAGATTAGACAAAATAGGGTGCAAGCGTTGGTTAGTCGCCCATGGCTCAGATAGCATTTTATCTGCACGCGGAAAATTTGGATGGGTGGTTAAGCTAAAAGTGGGGCGCGCTATATTAGATTGAAAGCTTTCAGCAAAATGAAGAACATTACGTCCATTTTTTGCCCCTGCCAAATACCCCACTAGATGACCATGTAACGTTAACTTAAGAACACTAATTTCCGTTGTCATCTTCGTCTCCATCTTTGTCTTCTAGTAGTCCTTTCCATGGATCATCCGATAGTTTTTTTTGTTCATCAGCATAAGTTGGCTGTTTGTGCAGTAGAGATGTGTCGTGGTCATCAGTTTCAAGTACGGTTAAAACGGCTGTGAGTTTTTCTTTTGGAATCAGCATGACGTCACTGTTTAGGCCCTTGGCAATCAGTTCAAGCGTATCGAGCCTTGGGTTGCCTTTTGCTTCAAGCCGTTGGTATTGCTGTCTAGAAATACCAATACGCATTAGCATGTCATTCTGCTTGAGTTTCAGTGCTAAGCGGCGATGTTTGATTTGCTGTAGTAGGTTTATCATAAGGAAACTAATAAGTTGCTTTTTAATATATGGAAACATATTAGTTGCTTTTTATTTATAAGACAACTTAGGAGTTTCTTTTTCTGGGTTGAATGTGTAGAGAGTCACCAAAAATCAGTTTATTCATACCGTTTATTTTTCATCCTTCCCACATATTGCTCGTTTTGCTTAAAAAAAGACCGCAGTATTGCGCGTTTGCGCTGGAAGAAAAATAAGAAGTCTCTTAGTATCAATGGATAAGAATATCTCCAGCAAAAATAACGCGCTGTGGGTAAATGTGTAAACGCGCACGCTGGTTTTTCCAGTTTTGGATTTTGTTAATAGCTTTATAAAAGCATTACTTTTCAATTGCTTATAAAAGTATTAACGAAGTTTTGGAATTGTCTAAACGCGCATGCGTACTATTAAAATGTTATGCAAATTATCGTTGTAGAAAGGTTTATCGACATGGATTTTTCAAAAATTGAAGATATTGAACTGGAGTATGAATATAAGAGGCATGAAGTTTCAGATTACTACTCTCAGATTCAAGGTGAGTCTGGGCGAACAATTTCACCAGATAAAAATAACATTCGGTTTTCTGTTCAAAATAACGATGTGGCCTCTGATAACGAGGTTTATCAAATTATTCTAAACAAAGAAGATAATTGCTTGTATGTGAAGGGTGATTTTTTTACCACCCCAGAAAATTGGTATGAGTCAACCCTTGAATATCATAGTGATCATGTAGCTCTTATATCAGAAGATGAAGATGAGAAAATGATTTTGAAGTGCTGGCTCGCATAACAAGTTGCTGCACACTGACACATACTGCTACGCTCGTTTTTGTGTCTGTCGCTGCGCGCCATTTTTACACAAAAACGTTCTCCGCAGTACGTTCAGGTGAGCAAGGTGTTAAGAGGCCATAGGCATGGATAATCGAATAAAGGTCTTTGAAATTGATAGGTCTAAGCCGCTTTCAATTAGAAAGGGACAACCAAACGATAGACCAGAAGAATTATTAATTAAACTTGTTGATTATTTTAGAAATGATGAAACTGTAGAAAAGTCAGTTTTAGGGCTAGTCGAATTCGCTGACGCTCCTGTTTTAGGATTATTTGCTTATGTAGTCGGTGTTTATGGTTCTGAAAATAGTCGAGTAATACCTGATCTTAAAAATATTACTTTTCAAGTTAATATGGAAAGGTGGCCAATTGTATTTGCAGATATGGAATTTGAAAGCGGGTTAGTTTCAGACCAAAATTTCGTTATATATGATAAACACTCTTAACAAATTGGTGAAGTTCGCTCGGGAAAAAGACACCCTCGCTGGACTCCCGACTCCCGACTCCCGACTCCCGTGCTCTCGCAATTTACCAAAACGTTAAGTGAACGATGAAAGACGTAGATCAAGAGCTAAAACTATATATCACACAAGCTCTCCATGAAATTGAAAAGACTGGAGATATTGTTTTGGTTTCGCCTGTTCTTGAAGGCGCAGCAAGGACGATTGCTGAAAAAACAAAAGAGGCTTATATCGGAGAGATTTTCTCACATGAGGAGTTAGTTTTCTTTAGACAGTTGGTCGCGGAAGCTGCTCATAACGACAAACTATTTTGTGGGGAGCTACAGGCGACAACTGGTTATACCAAAGATACAGTGGAGGAACTTCTTGAAAAACTTAGAGGTCTCACAAGCTATTACTAAGAACAAATCACTTAACAAGCACATTAAAAATCGCCCACAAAAAGCGTGGACTAGACTCGCTATCGCTCGCCTTTTTTGTGGGTGTTATGCAAAGGAAACTAGGAAGCCATGATCGATAAAGAAGACACAATAAAGCGGCTGGTTAAAGCATATCCTGGCTACCGTGAACAGCTAGAGAAGACAATGGGCTCTTATCTAGGTCTTGATGGCGAAATATTGTGGATATTTCTTATATCTAACCCACTGTCAGATTTAGTATGTATAAATTTTGAGAATGGAAACTATGAAAATTCAGACGCATTATTCCTAGAAGTAGAGGCCTTAATCGATCAAGGCACTCAGGAAGTCAAAGATATAATATGTACTGGATTCTTGGAGTCTCTACAAAATCAAACGAAGCTTGCTGGTAAGTACTGGGCTCCTTTGTTAGGTAAACAAGCTACAGAATTTTGCCAAGCTATGGATGAGTTTTATGGTGTCAAAACAGAAGGGTTACCTTGCTACAATGCATAACAAGTTTGTAGATAAATAGGGCCGGAGAACCTCACAGGACACACATTAAGAATGTGCCAGTAAATCCAAGGCTTTTAGCATGTGTGTCCTGCTAATTCCTCTTTAGGTTTGATCAGTGTAGTGACATCAGGCATAGCATGTAGAGAGTCACCAAAAAACGGCACGTCCATGCAGTTTATTTTTCATCTTTTTAGGGTGTTGCTCGTTTGTATCAAGCAAGATCAAAAAATACGTGTTTTGTACTGGCAGAATTAAAAAAGTCTACTAGTATCAATTAGTAAGAATATCCGTAGCAAAAAAACAGGCTGTGCTTACCTAAAAGAAGGATGAAATAACGCGCACGCTGGTTTTTTCAGTTTTGGATTTTGTTAATAGTTTATAAAAATATTATTTTTCAACTGCTTATAAAGGTATTGGCGAAATTTTTTAATTGTCTAAACGCGCATGCGCACTATTAAAAATGTTATAACTAAATCGCAAAAGGAGATTTTAAATGAAAATTAAAATAGCCGCAGTGATTGTTTTCTTACTGTCTGGTTGCGCGAGCCTTCAAAGCCCTCGAGAAACAAATATAGCTGTAAGTACTCTTCTAGACGAAATCCAAATTGCAATAAATGAGATCGATGCAAGAACAGGTGATGGATCTGGCCTTCCTCCTTTTAAGAATGCAGAGGTCAAATTAACAACTAAGGCAAAAATCTCCTCGGAAGGTAGTGCTTCACTGATTCTTTCAGGGGAAAAAAGTAAAACGTCAACAGATTCAAATGTTCTTACTTTAGAGCTTGTACCAAACCCTGCGACAGCCGAATTACTATCCAAGGGTACAGGTCATGAAATTGCAGAATATGTAATTGCGGCGGTTACCGCAGTCGATGAAAAAGGGTTTCTTAAACTCAACTCGCTAACAGTAGAGGCGGGGCTTGAAGTCGTTCAGGCAGCTGGTGGTAATATTGAGGTAGAGTTAATAGGGATTACTGTTAAAGGTGGTCGTAAAGGAGAGTCTACTGAAAGCAACAATCTAAAGCTAGTCTTTGCCTATCCGGCTGAGAAAGAATCAAAATGAGTTATAACAAGGCAAGCCAAAATCGTGGCATTTCATGCCACTGGACTCGCTACACTCGCCTTTGCTTGCGGCGTCAACCCCCCAACCCACTTCTATACGCTCTACCTATCCTCAGCAAACCACTTCGCCTAAAGAACAATGAACAGGGTTGTTAGAGCTCAACCCTGTTCTTTGGTCGTTTTGGTCAGCAGATCATGCCTTCAATGTGTAGTATCGGTGTCTTGTTGTCATCGAAGATTCTGATCCAGCCTTTGTCTGTTTTTCCGTTGATTGGTTAGCCAAGGGCTTGGTTGATCAAGGCAAATTGCATCATGTTTTGATCTTTTTGCGGTGCGTCTCCTCGGGACATTTGAACCACGGTATCCACTTGCGGCAACCCAACGGATTCCAGCCAAGGGCTAAGGCCTGTGTCGGCGGGTACGTCAATTCGAACAAAGTCTTTTATGTGGGTATTGAGGCAATGAAGTATCAGGGCTTTGGCTTGATCTTGATGTTTTGTAATGACAGGGCCAATGGCATAACCCCGACCAAATTCACGGAGCAAGGCAAAGCCTTCAAGCTGACCATGCTGTTCAAGCACAACCCCTTGGGCGGATTTTAAAATCTCCGTCAAGGGTGCTCTACGGTTAAGGTCACAGGCTTGTTCGGCGAATGCAAATGCCGTGGTGTAGTCTGTCGGTTCCATGGGACGTATGGATTCATTGGTGGCAAGAGGAACGGGATACAAGGCTGTGATGATGGCCTGATGTTGATTCACTTCCCCAATGGCTTTGAACCCAAAGCTTTCATAAAGGGGTTGGCCTGAAGGCGTGGCAAACAACAGGGCACTTTTGTGATCGCCAATTTCATGGAGGATTTTCGACATGAGCTGACGGCCAATACCATTGCCTTGGAATTCTGGTGAGACAATGACCATACCCAGCGAGGAGAATTTGTCACCATGATTCCAACACAGGGCGGTGCCAATCGTTTGTCCGTCGTGTTCGGCAACAAATCCTACTCCTAAGTGTTCGACTAATTGCCAATCTTCCATCCTGTGTGGCCATTTCACTATTTGAGAAAGAGCATAGGCGGCGGTTAAATCTGCCTCTGTCATCGGGCGGTAAGAAATGGTGATTGGGTGGTTCATTACAGTCATGCTGGCCTCCATAAAATGTTGAGGTATTTTGGCGTCTGCAAGGAGGAAATTCTAGGAGATTCTTGCCAAAAACAAGGGCTTTAATGGAATTCGGTAGTAAGCGCTAAATCGCAACATGAGAAGAGAGGAAATATGCCGAAACAGGCTTTAATAACGGCATAAAATAGTGAGGCCTGTCTTATCATTTATGGTGCAAATGGCGTGATGGGAGCAAGCTGTTTGATCATTAACCTAGGGCTTGGCTGGCTAAAGCGAAACTTTGTAAGTCCGTTTTGGTCATGTCAAAAGCGCTGTTTTTCATGGTTGTGACCTGATCAAATTCAGGTAGGCCACAAATGGATAAGAAGTCTTTAAAGAAGGCATCTTGATGACAGGTATCGAGACGCAGAAATTGCCCTGCATGATCATTGACATGAGGGGTGACCAGAGCGATAGCGTCTTGAGGGGTTGCCGCCACCACTGGGCCAATGACATGACCGCGGCCAAATTTTCGACATAAAGCAAAGCCTGCGACCTTATCATTGCGCATCAGTACTGAACCGGTTGAATTGGCTAATAACGTCTGCATAACTTGTTCTCTTACGGTGCCAAATGCTTGACCATCTAAAGCGATAATGTCGGCTATATGAGGGCTCTCTAGCAGGCGAATATTGCCTTCAACAGGAAACAGAGAAGGGCTGATTGAGGTAGCAATGCCCTGATGTTGGCTGACTTTGGCCACATCATGAAAACCTAACGATTGATACAGTCGATGCCCAGCCTTAGTGGCATTCAATATAATATTGTGTTCAGCGCATTGCGCCATCACGTGCTTCATTATCCAGCGACCCCCACCCAGCATTTGCAAGCGTGGTGATGTGATGACCATACCTATGGTGGCGAATTTTTCAGCTATGGGAAACCACATGCCTGAGGCAACAATACGACCAATAGGATCGCAGCCAACCACCCCTTTTCCTAGGCTTAAGAGCATTTGCCAGTCATGCGGTCTGTGTGGCCAATGCACGGTAATGGAAAGCTCGTGAAGCTTGTCGACGTCCTCATGAGTCATGTCGCGAATGGTTAGCTCGTATGTTTCTAATCGTTTGGATGTTTCGTTTGGCACCTTTGCCACCTCTAGGCTTTATCTGTGTTGAGGACAGTCGACATAGTATTGAGTTTGTCATTGCCGCTGCCGAATTACTAGGATGTTCTTGCCAATTTGTTGTTTTGGTCACTGTTTTGCCAATGAAAGAGGCAATTCGGCATCAATCCCTAAAATGTCCGCAGACAAAGGCGCTTTTGTACCGTTACTTCTCTGCTGAACAGCACAATACGCTGTTGCTTCACACTTAGAATAAAGACAGTCATTTATTGTGAAGTAGGAGAGAGGAATGGGGTCTTTTAATCCAGCAAATGTGTCACTTCCTTATAGCCATTACATTGGCGGAGAGTCATTTGATAGTGGCACTAAGATGGCGGTACTGCGTCCATCAGACGGACAGGCTTATGCGGATGTGGCATTGGCGGATCTGGATCTAGTAGACCGTGCGGTTGACAATGCTTGGCAGGCTTATAAACAAAGTGATTGGGCTAAAAAATCGCCTCGTGATAGGGCAAAAGCCATGCTGCGCTGGGCGGATCTAATTGTTGCTGACAAGGAGAATTTAGCGCCCCTTGAAGCCCTGGGCTCTACCCGTCCTATTGCTGCTGTTAAGCAATGGGATATTCCATTCTGTGCTGAGGGCATTCGTTTTTTTGCTGAATATGCTGACAAGCTAGGCGGCGAGGTGATTCCTACCGATCACGGCCATTTGGGCATGACAATCACCGAACCGTACGGGGTGATTGGTGCGATTGCCCCGTGGAATTTTCCTTTGGTGATGGCCTCATGGAAGATAGCGCCAGCCATGGCCGCAGGCAATGCGGTGGTGCTTAAACCATCAGAAATGACCCCCTTTAGTGTGGTGCGCTTAGCGGAATTGGCCATCGCCGCAGGGATTCCAGCGGGCATTTTTAATGTCATTCAAGGGGATGGCAAGGTGGGAGACGCCCTATGTCGTCATCCCTTGATATCAAAAGTCACCTTTACCGGTTCAACGAAAACGGGTGCCTTGATCATGTCTGCCTGTGCGCAATCTGGCACCAAACCTGTGACCTTAGAATTGGGCGGAAAAAGCCCGCAGTTAGTGTTTGATGACGTGAAGGATCTGGATAAAGTCGCCCAACGCATTGCCGCTGCCATTACCACCAATTCCGGGCAAGTCTGTGTCGCAGGTTCCCGTTTGTTAGTACAAGAGGGCATTGCTGAGCAGCTGGTGTCTCGCATTACTGAGAGGTTTGATGACATGGTGGCTGGACCCACTTGGCAAACCTCAAGCACCTTGTCGCCCATTATTTCCTCCCGTGAATTGGCCCGTATTGAAGGGGTTGTGCAAGGCGCTATAAAGCAAGGTGGGGAACTTCTGACGGGCGGCCAGAGTGTCGCGGTTGACGGCGCCAACAGCTTTTATAAACCGACCATCTTGCAGCAAGTGGACATGAGCATGGATGTGGTGCGAGAAGAAATCTTTGGCCCAGTTTTATGTGTGGAAACCTTTGCTACTGATGAAGATGCCTTGCAATTGGCTTCCCATCCTTCTTATGGCTTGTCGGCTGGGGTACACACGGCGGATCTTAATCGCGCCATGCGCATGGTAAGAGAGTTAGAGGCGGGTACGGTCTGGGTCAATCGTTATGGCCGTAGTTGGGATTTTGCTATTCCTACGGGTGGCTTTAAAAGCTCTGGTATAGGAAAAGACCTTGGTCGTTATGCCTATGAAGCCAACCAAAAAACCAAGAGTGTGCTCATTGATTTGGGTGCCTAGTTTTATGTCCCTAGTTTTATGTGCCGCCAAATTTGGATCGGCGTTTTGCCTATAAACGACATTCTTTTGGGTGACGGTAGATTGTGCCGAGGTGAGGGGGGATTACCGTCAAAAATGCCTTACGAGGAAACAAAATCGGGCTAAATCCATTGGCTTTTAGTGCTGTAATGTTTTACGAACTTTTATAAGAGTGCCAGTTCATGCTAACGCAGATGGGCACGAACAAGGTAACAACCAACTTAGTAATTTTTGAATAATGATGTGGAGAACAACTCGATGGCAACACTGAACCCTAAGTACATCACTTTTGATTGCTACGGTACGTTAATTTATTTCCAAATGGGGCCAACGGCACGCCGTGTGTTTGCCGATCGTATCTCTGAGCAAGATATGGATCAGTTTGTTAAAGATTTTGCCGCCTATCGTTTAGATGAAGTGCTGGGGGATTGGAAGCCATACAAAGAGGTGGTTTGTAATGCGGTGAAACGCACTTGCGAGCGCTGGGGAATTGAATATCGTGATGATGAAGGCATGATTTTCTATGAGGCGGTACCCACCTGGGGCCCACATCCTGATGTACCGGAAGCTTTGGCTCGTTTGGCGACCAAGTACAAATTAGTGGCGTTAACAAACGCGATGGACGAGCAAATTCCTCATAACATTGAGAAGCTTGGTGCGCCTTTTCATGCCGTTTATACCGCAGAGCAAGCGCAATCTTATAAGCCAAGGTTGCAAGGCTTTGAATATATGTTGGCGCAACTTCAATGTCAGCCTGAAGAGCTGTTGCATGTGTCGTCCAGCTTGCGTTATGACCTGATGTCCGCCCATGACATGGGTATTAAGAATAAAGTGTTTGTGAATCGCGGTCATGAACCTTCGACGCCCTTTTATGAATATCATGAAGTGGCCGACCTAGGTGGTTTGGCGGATTTATTGGGTGTCTAGCCCCTGTATAAGGAAGCCTCATGAAGCTTGAATCCTATTGGTTAGACACAGTTTCGCCTTTTGCCAATGCTGAGCAAGACAACCCATCAGGGCAATACGATGTGGCTATTGTGGGAGGAGGGTTTACCGGCTTGTCGGCAGCATTGGCCTTAGCCAAACAGTCCGTCTCTGTGGTGTTGTTAGAAGCCAATCAAGTTGTCGGTGAAGCCTCAGGGCGAAACGGTGGCCAATGTAACGCAGGCCTGGCTCATGATTATGCCAGCTTGGCGCAAGGCTTAGGGGTGGATCGGGCTCGGGCGTTTTATGCTTCCTATATGGAGGCCGTCGATACGGTAGAAAAGATTGTTAAAGATGAGTTAATTGAGTGCGATTTTACTCGTCATGGTCGGCTTAAATTGGCGTGTAAGCCACGCCATTATGATCAGTTAAGACGTGCTCAGGAACGCTTATTTAACGAAGTGGACGAACACGTCAGTGTGTTGGATGCCCAGCAAGTGGCGGATGAATTGGGTACGGATTATTTTTATGGTGGCCTGTTACAGACCACCAGTGCGCAAATGCACATGGGCAAATTTGGTCATGGTTTGGCGCAAGCGGCAAGCCAGCATGGAGCAAAGATATATCAATCTGCCGCGGTGACGGCCATTGATCCTGTCGGCACAGATAACTACCAAATCACAACGGCTCAAGGCTCAGTGAAAGCCAACAAAGTCTTGTTGGCCACCGGCAGTTCGAAACAAGGCCCTTTTGCGTATTTTCGTCGCCGTTTGGTGTCTGTAGGCAGCTTTATCATAGTGACCGAGCCTCTTAGTGACAGCTTGTTGGCGCACCTTATGATGAAACGTCGCAGTTATGTGACGACGAAAAACATCGGTTACTACTTTCGCATCACCCCAGATAATCGATTGTTGTTTGGTGGGCGCGCGCGTTTTGCCATGTCGAGTCCCAGTTCAGATGCGAAAAGTGGTCAGATTTTACGTGACGCCATGGTGAAAATGTTTCCACAACTCAGTTCCGTGCGCATTGATTATTGCTGGGGTGGTTTAGTGGATATGACTGCTGATCGACTGCCTCGGGCCGGACAGCATAAGGGCCTGTATTACTCATTAGGCTATAGCGGTCATGGGGTACAAATGTCGACCCATATGGGCAAAGTCATGGCTGAGGTGATGCAGGGGAAGGAAGGGATAAATCCTTGGCAAACATTGGATTGGCCTCCTGTTCCAGGGCATTTTGGCAAGCCTTGGTTTTTACCTATGGTTGGCGCTTATTATCGCTTTAAGGATTTGATTCAGTGAGTGAATAGGTTTCTTGGCAAGTTACCTCTTTCCTTATTTGATCTTTATGGCGGCAGAAACATTCGTAATGAATACAAAATAATAAAAACCAGAGAAGGTTCGAACACGTCCTCTGATGTCTCAGACATTCAGGACGCTTATTCGCCTCTTTACTCGTTAGCTCACAACTCACAAAAGGAACCATAACATGAAAGATGACAAGAAAAATTCGTTACTGGATCAACAGAGTTCGACAGAAATGCAGCAAGGTATTTCCCGTCGTCAGGTACTACAGGGGATGATGGGCGGCGGTTTGGTCGCAGCGGGTTCAGGCGTATTAGCGCCGGGGTCTTCCCTTGTTTTTGCCGATACCACTGAGCCAAAACGCGGTGGTAAAGTTAAAGTCGCCAGCCAATCCGGTTCAACAGCCGATACCTTGGATCCTGCAAAAGGGTCAGGGTCAACCGATTATACTCGCCAATACATGTTTTATAACGGTTTAACCATGTTGGATCATACCCTGACGCCGCAAATGGTGTTGGCGGAATCCTTTGATACTCAAGATGCGCAAAATTGGGTGATTAAGTTACGTAAAGGGGTAAATTTTCATGATGGTAAACCCTTTACCTCAGCGGATGTGGTGTACAGTTTAAATCGCCATAAAGATCCGAAAGTGGCGTCTAAAGTGGCGACAGTCGCCAGCCAAATGCAGGAGATCAAAGCGGTTGGTAAAGAGGAAGTACACATTCGTTTGGCAACTAAAAATGCTGATTTTCCTGCCATGTTGGCGGTTTCTCATTTTCTTATCGTGCGTGATGGCACAACGGATTTCAGTATTGCCAATGGTACGGGGGCCTTTATTTGCAAAGAGTTTCAGCCCGGCATTCGCTCTGTAGGCGTGCGCAATCCAGATTATTGGAAAAAAGGTCAACCTTATTTAGACGAAGTAGAATTGTTCTCCATTCCCGATGAACCCGCTCGAGTGAACGCTTTGTTGTCTGGCGATGTGCAACTGATTAACTCAGTGAATCCAAGGTCTATGGGGAAATTAAATGACAATCCAAGCACGAGAATATTGCAGTCTAACTCGGGCGGTTATACCAATTTGGTGATGCGCGATCATCTCGGCCCAGTACAAAACCCGGATTTTGCTTTGGGTATGAAGGCGTTAATCAACCGAGAGCAAATTCTGCATGTGGCGTGTCGAGGATTTGGCACCATTGCTAATGACCAGCCAATCCCGAAAGGTCATCGTTATTACATGGGGGATTTGCCACAAAATGATTTTGATCCAGAAAAAGCCAAATACCACTTTAAAAAAGCTGGGGTGTTAGGACAAAGCATTCCTATGGTGGCATCGCCTGCAGCCGATAACTCGGTGGAAATGGCGCAGTTGATTCAATTGTCAGGTCGTCAAGTGGGCCTGAAATTGGACGTGAAACGGGTACCTGCGGACGGTTATTGGTCGAATCATTGGATGAAAGACAGTTTAGGCTTTTCCAATATAAACCCTCGACCCACAGCGGATCTGGTCTTCAGTTTGTTTTTTGAGTCCTCAGCTAAGTGGAATGAATCGGGTTGGAAGAGTGACAAGTTCGATCAGTTGTTACTGGCTGCTCGTGGCGAAACAAACGAGAGCAAACGCAAGCAAATGTACGGCGATATGCAGGTATTGGTGCATGATCATTGCGGTGTTGCTATTCCAACCTTCAGCAGTATTAATGACGCTTGCAGCATGAAACTGGGTGGTTATAAACCTCATCCTTTGGGTGGCTTCATGGGTTACATGTTTGCTGAACAGGTTTGGTTAGAAGCCTAGACAGCTATTGGTATCCGTCAGACTGGAAAAACGGCTTAGGTGAATAAGCGCAATTCTTGGTTTTGTATTTGCATTATTACTGTCGTTTTTCCGTCATGGCTGAGGCAATCATTCGTTCTTTATGCATACGATTGTCTTGAGTAATGCGTTTTCTTAAGGCTGTTAATAGAAAGGTGATTCATGAATCAAACCCTGCTAAGGCTGATCGTCAATCGAGTGGTATTGGGGTTTTTGACCCTCTTGCTTGTCTCTATGGTGATTTTCACCATCACTAATATGTTGCCGGGGGATGCGGCTCAGCAATTTTTAGGACAAGCGGCGACGGCTGAAACCGTGGCGGCGTTACGCACCGAAATGGGCTTGGATTTGCCTTTTATGACACGTTATATCGATTGGTTAGGAGGCTTATTCGTTGGTGATGCGGGTCTCTCAATGGTAAACAATTTACCAGTAACCGAATTGGTGGCGACACGTTTGCCAAACACCTTGTATCTGGCCGCGCTGGTGACCTTGGTGTCGGTTCCTGTGGCCTTATTTATTGGTATTTTCTCTGCCATGTATCGAGGTTCATGGTTTGATCGCTACAGTAATGTGTTTGCGGTGTTTGCGGTTTCGGTACCCGAGTTTTTGATTGCCACGGTGGCGGTCTTACTGTTTGCTGTTCATTTGGGTTGGTTATCGGCGTTATCTCATATTGAAGGTGCGCAGACGGTTGGCGAGCTATTAAAAGCCTTTGTGATGCCGGTATTAACCCTATGTTGTGTGCTGGTGGCACAAATGGCCCGCATGACTCGTGCTGCGGTAATTGATCAACTTAATTCTTCTTATGTCGAAATGGCTTTGCTCAAAGGCGCACGTCCAATCCGCGCTGTGTTGCGTCACGCTTTACCTAATGCCATTGGGCCTATTGCGAATGCGATTGCCCTGAGCCTGTCGTATTTGTTGGGTGGCGTCATTATTGTGGAATCTATTTTTAATTACCCTGGGGTAGCGACCTTGATGCTAAATGCAGTCAGTACACGAGATATGCCCTTGGTTCAGGCCTGCGCTATGTTGTTTTGTTTTGGCTATCTGATCTTGGTGTTACTGGCGGACATCAGTGAGATTTTATCGAATCCGAGGTTACGAAAATGAGTCGACCTGTTACCTTGCTGAGGGTTTTTCAGAGACAATCCGTGGGTGGTTTTGTGGGGGGGTGTCTGGTGTCATTCTGGCTTGTTATGGCGGTTATTGGGCCTTGGGTAGCGCCGTATCAAGCCAATGATTTTGTCAGTTACGATATTTTTGCCGCCATGAGTTCAGACTACCCCTTAGGGACGGATTATTTAGGCCGAGATATGTTAAGTCGAGTGCTAAGTGGCGCGCCTTACACCATAGGTGTGGCGTTAATGGCGACCTTGGCAGCTTGTTTGGCGGGGGTGATTTCTGGCTTGGTAGCGGCGGCTTCTAGGGACTGGGCTGATGCCATGATCAGTCGTGCACAAGACGCTTTGATTTCCATTCCGAGCAAGATGTTTGCCTTGATCATGGTGGCGTCGTTTGGCTCGTCGGTTCCCCTGTTGGTATTGACCGCGGCCATTGCTTATATGCCGGGAAGCTTTCGTATTGCCCGTTCATTAGCGGTAAATGTGATGACGCAGGATTTTGTACAGGTGGCGCGTCTGCGCGGAGAATCCATGCCTTATATTATTTTTAAAGAAGTGTTGCCGAATATGTTGCGTCCTGTGCTGACGGACTTTGGATTGCGTTTTGTTTTTATTGTTTTGTTATTAAGTTCCATGAGTTTTTTGGGCTTAGGTATTCAACCACCCGATGCCGATTGGGGCTCCTTGGTACGAGAAAATATTTCCGGCTTAGGAGAAGGTGCCCCTGCGGTAATCGCGCCAGCTATCGCCATTGCGACCTTGACGGTTGGGGTGAATTTATTGATTGACAATATTGGCACTAAGTCCACGGGGCATTAAGGAGAGAAACATGACAGAACTGGTAAAAGTGAATGACTTACAGGTTGCTGTGTTGTCCGGTGACCAAGAGATTCCGATTGTTCATGGTGTGGACTTTAGCCTCAATAAAGGCGAAGTATTGGCGCTAATTGGTGAGTCTGGCTCGGGTAAAACCACCATAGCTTTGTCCTTAATGGGTTACGCTCGTAGTGGCTGTCGTATTGTGGGCGGAACGGTGGAAGTGGCCGGGGTGGATGTACTGACCTTGTCGGCGAAACAGTTGTCACAGTTACGTGGTCGTACCGTGGCTTATATTGCGCAAAGTGCGGCGGCGGCCTTTAATCCAGCAAAATCCATCATGGATCAGGTGATTGAGAGTGCTTTAATTCATCACCTTCTTACAAGAGAAGAAGCTCAGCAGAAGGCCATTGGCTTATTTCGTGAGTTAGCTCTGCCGGATCCTGAACACATTGGTGAACGCTACCCTCATCAGGTCTCGGGGGGGCAATTACAGCGTTTGATGGCTGCCATGGCGTTAATCACAGATCCTGCCTTGGTGATACTGGATGAGCCAACCACAGCACTGGATGTAACGACGCAAATTGATGTATTAAAAGCCTTTAAAAAGGTGGTACGAGAGCGCAATACCACCGCTGTGTATGTGTCTCATGATTTGGCTGTTGTTGCCCAAATGGCAGATCGTATTGTGGTGCTTAAAAATGGTGAGATCCAAGAAAACAGTCTGACCAAAGACATTTTAGTTGCGCCACAGCATGACTATACCAAAAGCCTGCTCAATGCTGTGCAGGCAGAACCCCGTGATGACATGATAAATCAGGCAGAACTGGATGCTGACAAAGCAACGCCTTTATTGGAAGTTCGGCATTTGGAAGTCTGCTTCCATAAAGGTAAGCCGGTATTACAGGACATAGATTTAAAAATTCGTCGTGGTGAAACCATTGGTGTAATTGGCGAATCCGGTTCGGGCAAAACCACCTTGGCGCGAAGTATTGTGGGTCTTGTTGAGCCCACTATGGGGGACATTTATCTTGATGGCAGCCCTTTAAAAGCAACAGCATCCGCACGTACCCGTGAACAGTTACGCCGCGTGCAATATGTGTTTCAAAATGCCGATACGGCCCTCAATCCACGTCATACGGTAGAAGAGATTTTAGCTCGTCCGTTACGCTTTTATCATGGCATGAAAGGCAAAGAGTGTACTGAACGAGTGTTGGAACTATTGTCCCTTGTGCAATTACCAAAGAGCCTCGCCAAGCGCCGTGCCACGGAATTATCGGGAGGGCAAAAACAACGCATTAATCTGGCGCGTGCTTTGGCAGCGGAACCGGATGTGATTTTGTGTGACGAGGTGACCTCGGCGTTAGATACCGTGGTGGGGGCAGCCATTCTGGAATTGATGGCCGATTTACGCAAAACCCTGAATGTGTCTTACCTCTTTATTAGTCATGATATCAGTATGGTACAAGCCATTTGTGATGAGATTGTCGTACTTTATTCGGGTCATAAAGTGGAGCAAGGAGCCGGAGACTTATTCCAACAAGCGCCATTTCATCCTTATACCCAACTCTTGATTGATTCCGTTCCTGAGATGAAACAAGGCTGGCTAGAAGCGACAGATTCTTATCATGCCCCGCTAAGTGAAATGGGCCCTTTGAAACAAGGGGTGGAACTTTGTCCCTTTGTCGATAGGTGTTCGGTACGTATCGAGGGTAAGTGTAATCAGATTATTCCACCACGGGTTAGATTGGATAAAGGCAATCAAATTCTTTGTCATCATAAATTTAGCCAAAGTGACCTAAACAACCGTGAGAAAAATTCGTTCCAGTCTGTTAGGTCGTTAGTAGGGGAAGGGATATAGGGAGACTGGATACAAGGATAAAGGAAGGGTGAGGGACAGGACAATGAACCAAGACAAGCGACTTTCGATCGAGCAAGTCAGAATAAAACAACCTTCTTTGTGGTATTTAGGTGATTCGGTGGCGGAACCCATTGTTGCCGTAAAAGCCTATATTGACGAGCATTTTAAAGAATCCATTAGCCTAGACTCCTTGGCCGCTTTGGTCGGTTTGACGCGCTTTAGTCTGGCGAAGAAATTCCGTCAAAACTTGGGTATTTCTCCTTATCAGTATGTGTGTTTGGTGAGAGTCTCTAAGGCGCAAAGCATGATAGTACAAGGGATTCGCCCGGCAGATATCGCGGCGGCGGTGGGTTTTTTTGATCAAAGTCATTTAGCAAAGCATTTTAAGCGCATCTATGGCATGACGCCGAAAGATTACCGACAGCAATATCATCAGGGATAACCTTGAATAAGAGATGATCGACTGTCGGTTTGGCGGTTAGAATTCTGACACTTTTCCCCAAGCATTTTTATGCAAACGTGCTAGCTGGTACTGCTTATGTTCGACAAAAGTCTCTTTCCCCGCCAGCATCTCGGCAATCAACTTTCCTGCCCCAGGGCCGATGCCAAAGCCATGGCCTGAAAAACCAGCGGCTATCATGAAGCCTTGTATATTGCAGGCCTGATCAATTACTGGTACCCCATCTGGTGTGCTGTCAATGTAACTGGCCCAGGCATTTTGTATTGGGATGTCCCTGAGTTCGGGTAACATTTGACGCGCCCGCGTTAAGGTTTTTTGGATATGTCGATGGGATGGTCTGGGATCGAGGATACGATTCTTTTCCATTGGCGAGGGCTTGTCCAAAGCCCATTTTTTAAGGGTTTCATGACCTGCTCCCCATGCCTGAAAGCCGCCCGGTGAAAGCACTTGCCAGCGTTTAGCAAACATGGGAATAAAGGCCCCAGCAAATTTTAGTTGCTGCGGTGTTATGTCTACATTTGCTGACCCTGAAATGGCTAAGGTATGACCACCATCGCCGCGTTTCGTGACCGAAATAGCCGCCGTATGCAGGGCATCCGGAAGCCCTTTGGCGCCCGGCATAATAGAGAGGATTGACGAACGCACTGCGGACTGTGGGAAGCGAATGTCCAGTTGATTACAAAAAGAAGAAGCCCAAGCACCACCGGCTAAGACCACTTGTTGTGTTGCAATGACACCTTGTTCGGTAATTACCCCGGTGACTTTCCCAGCTTGTGTTTCTATACCTCGAGCGGCGCAACCTTGGTGGATACTGCCACCATGTTTTATTACCCCTTTGGCGATCAAAGGGGCCGCTTTGGAAGGATCGGCAATACCGTCTGAAGGGGAAAATACCCCACCTAGCCAGTTTTGCTGGGTTGCTTTGCCACGTTCATTTGCCTGCTCAGAGGTGAGGGTGTGAGAAATGACGCCTTGCTCATTGGCAAATTTTCCCCATTTTGCCCAGCTTTCAAGTTCTTTAGGGTTATTGGATAAGTAGAGTAACCCGCAACGACGAAAACCTAAATCTTCATTCAGATCCGCCATGATTTCTTCCCATAATTCGAGACTTTTTGTCGCCAAAGGCAGTTCTCGAGCATCACGGTTTTGTTGTCGACACCAACCCCAGTTACGGCTGGATTGTTCTGCGCCAATTTGTCCCTTTTCAACTAACGCGACCTTCATGCCTTGACGGGCGATAAAATACGCCGCACAGACGCCGACAATACCGCCGCCGATAACGACAACATCGGCTTTTTTAGCCAGTCTATCTGAGGAAGAAATGGTCAATAAGGGTGCGGGCATTGCGTTCTCCTAACGGTTACTTCATTGCATCTATTGGGTGACAGGTATAATGCTTGCTGTGGCTTAACATGACACATTATTCACTTTGTAACTCTCCGAATCGCACCACGGTCACGCCGGGTCGTAATTGGCGTATGGAAGGCATAACTAACACACAGTTTGGATAAGGCGTGACTATCTGTTGCTCGTTTTGCCAAGCGATCAGGGAGCCAGCTTGAGGAAAGGTTTCTAATCCGGTGAAATCATCACTAAAACGGAAATCCATGCTAGTGGCGACCACGGGCTCGGTTACCTTAACCACCTTTAGCTTAGGGTCAAGGGGTTGAAACCAATCCGTTGGAATATCGTTTTTATCTACTATGTTATGCAGCAACAAAAAGCGTGCGGTGACGTCCTTGGCAACATCAATGGAAGAGGCTTGCCAATGTTGGCCGCATTCAACCAGCAGGGCATTTTTGGGGCTGTTTGGGTCGCCAAATGCATTGTAATCACGCAAACGACAACCTTCAGGGTGGCCTTCATCGCGGATTATCCAAGCGGGAGATTGTTGCTGGCTTGCTAGGGTTAACCCTTTTTTAAGAGGGCCACACACATTAAGCGGTGGACAAGCTTCGTGCATTGAGTGGATGTCGAGGAGGAAGTCTACGTCATCGATAACAGGGCGTAATTGTCGTGCGCGTGCTAATTCACAAGATTGTTGGCTTAAGTCATCGAGTAGCTGATTGGTCCAAACTCGGTTTAAGTCTTGATCGACAAAACGAGACGCATCTGGATGTTGCGCATCAAAGGCTTGGTAGGCGGCAACATTCGCAAAGGCCAACGTCAGTTTGCCATGACTTGGTCGTATGCCTAAATCTATCAGTGCTTTGACAACTACCGCACCACAGACTTCATTGCCATGTGTCAATGAATTGATCATGACATGAGGGCCGGGAAGGCCACTGTCAAATTGATACACATAAGGAATATCCCCATTGCCCTCGGCGTAGGGAGTGATATCGGGAAAGGATATTTCAATTGGATAGTCTGCTAATGCTGTCTTGTTCATTGTCATGGCCTTCTGTTTTAGCTTAGATTTCCTTTTAGCTTAGATTTCCTTGGCAAAGGTACTTGGTGTCTAGATAATCGTCTAAACCATAATGCGAGCCTTCACGTCCATAGCCAGATTCCTTTACACCACCAAATGGTGCGGTTTCTGAGGCGATGGCACCTTCATTAATGCCGACAATACCGGTTTGCATTTTATGGGAAACGCGCCAAACACGATTGATATCTTGTGAATAAAAATACCCAGCCAAACCATAGGGTGTATCGTTGGCTGCTTGTATGACTTCTTCTTCCTGATGAAAACGAAATAACGGTGCCACCGGGCCAAAGGTTTCATCATGGGCCAATTCCATATCATGATTGGCGTTGCCCAAAACGGTGGGAGCAAAATAATAAGGCCCAGTGGCTATGTCGTTTTGCAATGCTTGGCCACCGGTTAATAAGGTGGCGCCTTTCGCTAAGGCATCCGCTACGTGGCGTGTTATTTTGCTAACGGCCTTGTCATTGATCATAGGTCCGATTTGACTGTCTTGATGATCCCATGGCCCGACTTTTAGATTGGCGACTCGAGCAACAAGTTTTTCTGCAAACGCCTCATAGCAAGTATCGTGAACATAAATACGGTTTGGGCAAACGCAGGTTTGGCCGCCATTGCGAAATTTAGCGGCGATTAAGCCTTCTACCGCGGCATCCAGATCCGCGTCTTCAAAGACGATAAAAGGGGCATTGCCCCCCAGTTCAAGGGACAGTCTTTTCAAGGTGCCTGCGGCTTCTCTGGCTAACATCTTGCCAACGGCGGTGGAGCCGGTAAAAGTCACTTTGCGAACACGAGAGTCGGATAGCCAACTGCCCACTAGATCTGCCACATTATTTCGAGAGCAAGTGACAATATTCATGACGCCTTTTGGTATCCCAGCTTCTTCCGCCAAGGCCACCAGAGCCAAAGCCGTTAATGGAGTGTCTTCGGCAGGTTTGGCAAGGATAGTACAGCCAGCCGCTAAGGCGGGAGCCAGCTTACGGGCAATCATAGCCAAAGGGAAATTCCAAGGTGTGATGGCAGCGACGACACCAACCGGCTCTTTGACCACCATGAGTTTTTTGTCGGCAACTGTGTGCGGCAGGATATCGCCATAAGTTCGTAAGGCTTCCCCTGCAAACCAGTCTACGTAAGCCGCGCCGTAATTTACTTCGGCTAAGGATTCCGCCAAGGGTTTACCTTGTTCGAATGACATAATAGTGGCGAGATCATGGCGGTTTTCAATGATTAATTCATGCCAGCGGACAAGATAATTTGATCGCACTTTTGCTGGCAGATTACGCCAGCTTTCGAAAGCTGCAAAGGCCGCGTCGGTAGCCAGTTTGGCATCCTCTGCTGAACTGTCTGCGACCTGAGCAAAGGTGTCTGCGGTGGCTGGGTTTTGCACCGGGTAGACTTGGCGTTGTACGCTATTTTGCCAGTGTCCATTGATAAAGTTGTCAGCACGGATAAGCGAAGGGCGTGTTAAGGTTAACGTCATCAGGTTACGGCCTTGTGTAATGCAGTGATTGAGTAAAGAAGGTTATTTTAACCAGCTGAAAAGGGCATTTGGCTTGGATAATGGCGTACAAAAGAAAGATTTCTGCTTTATTTTTATTGAATTCAGAAGCATATGCCGTTTGCCCATGACATGTGGCGTAACCTGTCATGGGCAGGACTAGTTGTCTTGCATGAAGAGATTGTCAATAGGGTAAAACTTTTTCACTATGGGCGATTTAATGACTATGTAGCTGAAATATTTATCAATGAAAATATTCTGGTCTAAAAGGTCTTCCATTACCGTCTGATAATGCACCACATTACGTGTCAAAAAGATGAGTTGATAATCAAATCCACCGCTGACCAGATGACATTCCTGCACCTCATCCACTTTGCGAATGTAAGCTTCAAATTGAGCAAAATGGTCTGGCCGGTGATCCTTAAGGGTAATCTGGGTAAAGACCCGCTGAATGGTGCCCAATTTTTCTAACTGAATATGCGCGCCATAATCGACAATATAGCCTGATTTTTCTAGGCGTTTAACGCGGGTTAGGCAGGGGCTTGGAGACAAGCCCACGGCATCTGCCAAATGCACATTGGAGATACGACCGTTACGCTGTAGATGGCTTAGAATACGGATGTCAAGTCTATCTAGTTTAGGCGCCCCGTTCATCCAAATCTCCAATTATTTTAAGCAGTTAGGTATTTGATATTAACAACAAAGATCGTTAAACGTCATCAATAAAGCGCAAAATAATTACGATTCAAAATGCATCATTTATTTACCACGGGTTGGCAGTGTGTGGCGGCCTTATCCATTGCTAGACGTACCTCAGGTTGCCCCATTATCTCATCAAGAATGCGGGTTAAGCGTTGAAATAATAGGTCAAAATCCTCTTCGGTATAACACAGGGCTGGAGCAAAGCCAAGAATATTGTCGGCAAAAGCGCGGAAAATGAGCCCGTGCTGATAAGCACTTTTGGCAATGCGTTCAGCCAATTTTAGCTGTGCAGGAAAAGGCGTTTTAAGGTCTTTGTTGGCGACTAATTCCAAAGCACCGAGTAAGCCGCGACAGCGGGCATCTCCCACCAGAGGATGAGACCTAAAGGCCTGTAAACCTTGCTCAAAATAAGGGCCAAGGCGTTGACCATTGGCCAATAATTCTTCTTCATATAAGCGAATCACTTCCAAGGCGATGGCGGCACTGACAGGGTGGGCAGAATAGGTATAGCCATGACCGACAGGCGCATTGGCACCGCAACCTTGCAGCAAACCTTGGTACACCTCATCACTCATCATAACCGCGCCCATAGGCGCGTAACCTGAAGTTAAGCCTTTTGCCATGGTCATTAGGTCGGGGGTTACCTGTTCCGCCAAACTGGCAAACATGGGGCCGGTACGACCAAATCCGGTGATGACTTCGTCCACCACGAACAATATGCCTAACTCGTTACAGCATAACTGCATGGCTTTGAGCCAACCTTTCGGTGGAACGATCACGCCACCAGAACCCATAATGGGTTCACAGAAAAATGCCGCGACCTGATCCACGCCCAGCTCTTTTACCTTGTTTTTCAAAGCGGTCACAGATTGGTTAATGAGACTTTCATCGCTTGTGTTTTCAGTACTACGATAGGCGTAAGGGCATGGAATACGATGTTGATTAGGCTGGGGCAAATCAAAGTGTCGATGAAAAGCAGGTAAGGCCGTAAGCCCAGCGCCTTGGGATGAAGAGCCATGATAACCACGCTCGACGCTGATAAAGTGCTTTTTACTGTGTTTGCCTAGGGCATTAAAATAATTCGTGATGAAACGAATAGCCGAGTCGACGGCATCGGATCCACCCAGAGTAAAGTAGACATGCTGAAGTGAAGAGGGAGTAATCTCAACTAACTTGGCCGCCAGTTTGATGGCTGGTTCAGAGCCAAAATCAAAGTAGCCAGTGGCATAAGGGAGAGTGCGCAGTTGTGTTTCTGCTGCCTTGATAACACTGTCTTGACCATAACCCACATTGACGCACCAGAGACCTGAAAAAGCGTCTAATAATGTTTTTCCTTGATAATCTGTGAGGTAAGCACCTTTACCAGAATGAAGTATGGTGACGCCTTTTTCTTCGTGCTCACGATAATTGCTGACGGGGTGGATGAGATGCTGCTTGTCCAGAGAAACTAAAAAATCGTTATGCATGTTCACGGCGCCATAAGTTATTAAAAGGAAACTCATGTTAGTACGAAAGCAGCGGCGTAATATGTTGAGTAGTATAGGCTGAACAGGCTAAATATGACGAATTAGCGGGAGAATCGAAAGATTATTTTGTTTATTACTGTTGGACTGTTTTTCTCCTTTTACTCTCTTAAAAAGCGGAAATTTGAAGGCTATCATATTGCCCTAATGAGTCATTATTCGCACCTTCCCTAATGTTGGAAGGTTGAAAACGTATTATTGAAGAGAGCCTGTTATGAGCTTTGCTATTTTATTTGCGACCAATTCCCCTAATTATTCAAAGGCGTTGGTGGAACTCTGTGGTGAATTGTATCCCGAGGTTGCGGCCTATTTACCCGAGGATGAGGGAGCACAAAAGGCGACGGTGGCCGCATGTTGGGCGCCGCAACAAGACTTATTAGCCTGCTATCCCAATCTTCAGTTGGTGCATTCTGTCGGTGCGGGGGTGGATCATATTCCTGAAGACATTTTGCTTTCGTCAACACCTGTCTGCCGGGTGGTTGATGATGGGCAAAAATGGGCGATGTTTGAGTATGCTTTGTACGGCATATTACATGTGCAACGTAATTTTGATAAAGCCGTCATGGAACAGGCGTCGCAAAATTGGCAACGTTATCCGATCAAAACCGCCTCGTCGGTGCGGGTAGGAATATTAGGAATGGGAGAATTGGGTGGTTTTGTGGCGCAACAATTGGCTCAGTTTGGCTACAGTACAATGGGGTGGTCACGTTCCGAGAAACGTCTTGATGAAGTAGCCTGTTTTTATGGCGAAGATGGATTAGCGCAAATGCTGCCACAAACCGATGTGCTGATTAATTTGTTGCCCCTGAATCAACACACTCAAGGCATTTTGAATTGGGACTTGATGGCACAGTTGCCCAAGGGTGCGTACCTAATTAATTGTGGTCGAGGTGGGCATCTGGTCGCGAGTGATTTAATAGCAGCGATTGAACAAGAGCATTTACGTGGGGCCTTGCTGGATGTTTTTCCCGTTGAGCCCTTGCCCTCATCCGATCCCCTATGGCAAACGAAAGGAGTGATTATCACACCTCATGTGGCCTCAGATGCGTCCAAATCTGAAATTATTCATCAGTTGGTGCGTAATGGGAAAAGATTGGCGAATGGGCAATCCCCCCTTAACCAGATTGACTCAAAGCGAGGTTATTAAGCGCTGCTTTTTTATCACTTGACGTCAGCATGCTAAAAAGAGGGTGTTTTAAGGCGCAAAGCCTATTGTGTTACCACGTATATTTGAGTGTTTTACCTCTGAGATAGAGTTAAGATGGATAAATGATCTCAGATAAGTAACGAAGAGGTTTGTATGCTTCGGTTTTGCTCTCAATATCGTGTTTATTTAGTGGTTGGAATAGCAGTTTTATTGGCTTGGGTGGGAGTGATAGACAGTTACGCCGAAGACTATATTAATACCTCATTAGTGACGTCTTCCGTATCTTTTGGTTTGGCCAGATTATTCAATGCCACTGTGTCCGTGTTGTCGACTGTCACACTGAATGTCCCCATTGTTGGCTCGATTCAGATTGGCGAAATGCTGGATCCTTTGAATGATTTGGTGGAAGACTTTTCTAGCATTATGAAGTACGCCATTTCGTCGTTATTGATTCAAAAGTTTCTCGTAGAAATCTTCCAAACCTGGTATTTCAAAGTCTTTATTAGTGTGTCTGGTGTGCTGTATTTAGTTTGCTATTACGCTTCTTTTAGTGGCTTGGTGGTCATCTATCGGGTGTTTTTGTTTGCCTGTTTGTGTAAGTTCTCCATTGCCTTAGTGGCGCTAGGGAGCAGTTGGGTAGACAGGGCTTTTGTTGAGCCACGCATTGCGCAAAACAATTTGGCCCTGGAGGCGTTTCCGGTTTCCCCTGATCAACTGGATCAGTCATTGGATTTAACCGCAGAGCTAAAAGCCCAAGCCGCCCTCGACTTACAAGAGGAAAAACAAAAGCATGATGCCCTGTTAGGGCAAATATCACAGTTGCGTGACGCGCTGGCAGAACGGAATGAGGAAGAGGCGATATTAAGGGAGCAGAAAGCAAGGTTGGCGGCAGAAGAAGGGGCCTTCAATAGTCTATTTAATCGCTCAGATGCATTGAAGGCCATTCAAGCTAAATTGGATCAGGTGAAGGATGAGATTCGAGTTCAACGTATCAGCTTGGCCGATCTGGCGGATCAGCAGCAAGAAAGTGCTGAGGAAATGGCGTCCTTAACCGAACGTATGAATGGTAAAATGAGTACCTTTGAAAGCCTGACCAGTGGCTTTAGCCGTGTCACCATGGCTGCCAAAAGCAAAATTCTTGGCTATGTGGATTCTTTGAATGCGTCTATGGATAAGTTCTTAAACTTGATGGCCTTGTTTTTACTCAAAACCTTGGTGATGCCTTTGCTTTTCTTATGGGGTATGTATAAAGCCTTTGTGAAGGTGTGGGAAATGACGCCAAGGCAAGCCATAGAAAGGACGCAAGTGTCATTGGATCGCATGAAGCAATAACCCTGTACGTTGCAATGATAAAAAACCCTCAGTGAGAAAGCTCACTGAGGATTGCTATTCACTAACTTTTCAAAAGATAAGCTGGCTTACAGGGTGAAAGGGCGATCGCCGTTTTCGTCTTTAATGCGTGTTGGTAGCCCCATGTCGTTCAGCAAACCTAGGAAAGGTTTTGGATCTAGCTGCTCAACGTTGCGCATTTCCTTGGTGTCCCAAGTACCGTTCGCCACCAAAATGGCCGCCGCAACAGGCGGAACACCCGCTGTGTAAGAAATACCTTGGCTACCTACTTCGTTGTAAGCGTCTTTGTGGTCGGCCACATTGTAGATGAAGACTTCTTTTTCCGCGCCATCTTTGATGCCTTTCACCACGTCACCAATGCAGGTTTTACCCGTGTATTCAGGTGCTAATGACGATGGATCTGGCAATACGGCTTTGACCAATTTTAACGGCACAACTTCCAGACCTTCTGCGGTTTTTACCGGTTGCTCAGACAAGAGGCCTAGGTTTTTCAAAACGGTAAAGACATTAATGTAGTGTTCGCCGAAACCCATCCAGAAGCGTACGTTTGGTACGTCTAGGTTTTGTGATAGGGAGTGAATTTCATCGTGACCTGTCATGTACGCGGTTTGCTTACCTACTACAGGTAAGTCGTCGGTACGACTGATTTCAAACATCTTGTTTTCTTGCCACTGGCGGTTTTGCCAAGAGTAAACACGACCAGTAAATTCACGGAAGTTGATTTCTGGATCGAAGTTAGTCGCAAAGTATTTACCGTGGCTGCCCGCATTGATATCTATGATGTCGATATCACTTACGCTGTCAAAATAATCATTGTAGGCCAAAGCGGCATAAGCATTTACTACACCGGGATCGAAGCCAACACCTAGAATGGCGGTAATACCCTTTTCTTTACAACGCTCGCGGCGTTTCCATTCGTAGTTGGCGTACCATGGTGGTTGCTCACAAATTTTTTCAGGTTCTTCGTGGATGGCGGTATCTAAGTAAGCAGCACCGGTTTCGATGCAGGCTTCTAGGACCGACATATTAATGAAGGCAGACCCTACGTTAATAACGATTTGCGATGCGGTGTCTTGAATCAGTTTGACTGTGGCTGGCACGTCTAGAGCGTCGAGGGCAAATGCTTGAATGCGACCTTCGACTTTCATACTGCCTTTGTCTAGGACACTGGCTACAATATCGTCGCATTTCGCAACGCTACGTGAAGCAATTGCGATATTGCCCAGTGTGTCGTTGTGTTGAGCGCATTTGTGAGCGACTACGCGCGCCACGCCTCCGCCACCGATAATGAGGACATTTTTTTTCATAGTAAGACTATCTCCAAAAGTTGAGTCTGTAGCGTTAGGACAGATTCTGTTCAAAATCTTGGTAATCAAACTCTCTGACGAGTTCGATCGTGCCATCCAGTTGGCGTATGGCAATGGACGGCATTTTGACGCCATTGAACCAGTTTTTCTTCACCATGGTGTAGCCGGCTGCGTCTTGGAAAGACAGGCGATCACCCACTTGTAAGGGTTTCTCAAAGGTAAACTCACCAAAAATATCACCAGCGAGGCAAGATTTACCGCATACCATGTATTCGTGCTCACCATTGTTTGGCAGCATTTTGGCACTTTCACGGTAAATCAGCAGATCCAACATGTGAGCTTCGATAGAGCTGTCGACAATGGCCAGATTTTTACCATTGAATAGGGTATCGAGTACCGTCACTTCAAGGGTGGTGCTCTTGGTGATACTGGCTTCACCAGGCTCTAGGTAGACTTGAATGTGGTACTTGTCGGCAAAGGCTTTTAAGCGCTGACAAAAACGCTCCAGTGGGTAATGGTCACCAGTAAAGTGAATTCCGCCCCCTAAGCTCACCCATTTGACCTGCGCGATAAGATGACCAAAGTTTTCTTCGATTAGATTGAGCATCTCGTCAAAACGTTCAAAACTGTCGTTTTCGCAGTTGTTGTGAAACATAAAGCCTGAGATATCATTGATTACCGTACTGATGCGCTCTGGATCCCATTCTCCTAAACGACTGAAAGGGCGGGCCGGATCAGCAATGATAAATTCAGAGGTACTGACTTGTGGGTTGACGCGCAGACCACGGGTTTTGTCGGCACTGATGTCTTTAAAACGATTCAACTGGCCAATCGAGTTAAAGATGATCTTGTCAGAGTGGGCTAATACTTCTTCGATTTCTTCATCAGAGTAGGCCACACTGTAGGCATGAGTTTCGCCTTGAAAACGGGTTTTACCCAATTTTACTTCGTATAAAGAAGAGGACGTGGTGCCATCCATGTAGTCCTGCATGAGATCGAAAACAGACCAAGTAGCAAAGCATTTTAGCGCCAATAAAGACTTAGCGCCGGAGTGTTCACGCACATAGGCTATCTTCTCTAAATTCTTTAATAGAGCGGCTTTGTCTATGAGGTAATAGGGGGTTTTTATCATGGCATTTGGCCTGTTATAAAAAGTCGGTATTCTAGCAAACAAGAGAGGATTTTCTAGTTGCCATTGTATCTTTTCCGAGGCTTTTTTAAGGCTATCTGATGTTTTTCTAACGGCTTTGTTATTGTGTTACTTTTGGGCAGCATTTAGCGGTTATCTGCTTTATAATTTGGTGCGTTTTTGCTAATAGCTTAGGGGCTTTAATAGCGAGTGGGAATTTTGAGAGGACAGGTTACATGTTGATGTTAATAGTAGGTTTGGTGATTTTTATCTGCGTTCATTCGATTGGTGTGGTGGCGCCAAACTGGCGTGACATGCACCTTGAGAAAACCGGCTTGGTGCAATGGCGAACACGTTTTATTTTGTTGAGTGTATTGTCCTTGGCCTTAATTGTGTTGGGTTATCAGCAAACGCGTCTTGAGCCTGTTTGGTTGTGGTTTCCACCTGTTGTGGTTCAACATATTGCCGCTTTGGTGATGCTGGTGGCGCTGTTTGCTTTAGGTTCAGCCTTGGTACCGAAAACCACTTTGAAAGCGAAAATGGGCTACCCCTTTTTACTTGCCGTTAAATTATGGGCGTTTGCGCATCTAATGAGTAACGGATCTCTGGCTGATGTCATCTTGTTCGGTAGTTTGTTGGTTTGGTCTGTGGCCAGTTTTGCTATTTACCGGCGTCGTGATCGTAAAAATGGCGTACAGAAAGAAGAAAGCGGTGTGCAATACGACATGATTGCCTTTGTGTTTGCCATGGTATCTTGGTTCGCCATCGTTTTCTTCCTGCACAAAGCGGTGATTGGTGTATCACCTTTGATGTAGCTCATATTGAAAGGATGAAAAAAGCCTGACAGAAAATTGTCAGGCTTTTTTTTGCATTGAATAAACCGTTAGGTTCTGAAATTATTGATGTTACTCATCATATCGTCAGAAAGGGCTTTCAGTTCCTCAGCACGCGTGGCGCTGTCGGAAGCCAAGGCAACCAGCTCAGTAGCGCTTTGTTGAATGTCTGCGGTATTTTGATTGACCTCCGCTGTGACACTAGTCTGCTCTTCTGTTGCTGTGGCAATCTGTGCGGCTCGATCGTTGATCATAGCAACCGATTGTTG
Source organism: Marinomonas sp. THO17 (assembly GCF_040436405.1). Lineage (NCBI taxonomy): Bacteria > Pseudomonadati > Pseudomonadota > Gammaproteobacteria > Oceanospirillales > Oceanospirillaceae > Marinomonas > Marinomonas sp. THO17. Next base: position 3,638,643 of record NZ_AP031575.1, read on the forward strand.
AATTTGATCCAAGCTCACTTTGGCTTGGTTCACGTCTTTAACACTGCTTTCCGCTTTGTTGTGGCTCAGTTGAATTTTCGTCACCGCATCCTTGGTAATGCCCTGTAAGGCTTCAATCATAGATTGAATTTCCTCAATGGAGCTGTAGGTGCGTTGCGACAAAACACGTACTTCATCTGCGACCACGGCAAAGCCACGACCTTGTTCACCGGCACGAGCCGCTTCGATCGCCGCATTCAATGCCAGTAAGTTGGTTTGTTCGGCGATTTCTGAAATTGTGGTCAATATGGTGTTAATGCCATCCGCATTGTGACTCAAGTTGTTAATGACTTCGGCCACTTCCTGAATGTCGGCGGCTAAGGCTCGAATACTGTTCTGACTCTTCTGGACTTGTTGTTGACCAAGGTTGCTTGACGCTACCGTTTCATCGGCATTATTCGCAGTATTGGTGGCATTACTGGCAATTTCTTGTGTGGCTTGCGCCATTTGATGAATCGCCGTCGCCACCATAGAAATGTTGCCTTGTTGTTCGCCAAGTTTTTTCGCACTTTGCTGTGATGAGCGATGCGAAGCATTGGCTTGATCCGATAATTGCACGCCAATTTTTTTCAGGTGTGAAATGGTGCTGTGTAACAAGGCGACGAAATGGTTGAAGTTATTCACCAGCTCGGCAATTTCGTCCTTTGAATTCGTCGTCAGGCGTTGTGTGAGGTCACCGTTACCGTGGGCGATCTGTTCTAAACTGTCGGACACACGACGTAAATCTTTCAGTAAGATACGAGAAATTTGCATGACCACCAAATACGCCAATACCAACAAAACAATCACGGCAATAATGATATTGATACCGAGATTATAAAGTGGTTTGTCAAGAGTGTTTTTGTCCATCATCAAACCTAGTACCCAAGGGCTGTTTTGAATCTTGCTGGCATACATCAGAACCTGTTGTCCTTGAATGTCCAGGTTTGCAAAACTTGCCTTAGAGCGTGCAGAAGTGAAGAAACTCTTGTTTAAGGTGTCTGACAATTCCGTCGCGTCTTGCAAAATAAGCGACTTATCAGGGTGAGCAATGATTTTACCTGTGCCATCAAAAAGTGTGCTGTAGCCATTGCCAGCGACTTTCATGGCGGTAATTTTGCTCAGTAAATCATCCAAAAATACGAGGCCACCAATGGCACCAACAAATTTTCCTTTGACTTTAATGGGCGCTACAAAGGTCATGGACAATTTTTTAGTGGACGCTGAAATATAAGGTTCGGTGACATAAGCTGCGCCTTTGCTTTTGGCATCTTTATACCAGCTGCGAACGCGGGGGTCGTAATCGGCACTGTTCAGCGAGGGATCGTGACGATACATGGCGCCGTTTTCCAAACCTAAAAAAGTCATACCAAAACTTAAGCTGGTTTGGGCTTGTTGTAAGATATCGAGAATTTGTTGTTCATTAACTTCTGGATTGGCAGACAGCGCCGCTTCAATTTTTTGCTTGATAGCAAGCATGGTATTGGCGCGATCTTCCGACCAAGTATTAATGTAGGTGGAAATGGTATCGGCTTGTGCGCTGGTTTCTGATTCCACGCGACTTTTATTACTGCTGGTAAAGTCATAAAAGGATACGCCGCCGACTCCAATGGCAACAATAATAGCTACTATGATGGCTTGCAGCATGATTTTAGTTTGTAGCGAAAGGTGCATCGTTTGCTCCTGTATGAGTGTGTTTGACCTTGCGGTCTTATTTTGTGTTGTCCTTATTCCTTTGAAATTATTATTTTTCTTTCGCAATCATTCGATTTTATTATGGGTTTAACTTCTGTCTTATATTGCTCTAGCAAAGTCCTTTCTGTTAGCTGACAGCCTCCTTAGCCTATGTTACTGTGCGCGGCTTTGACTTGTTTGTAACGTGATTTTAATAGGTGAATCTGATGATTTGTGGTTTCGATTATGGCACCTCTAACTGTGCTTTAGGTGTGATGGCTGATCAGCAAGTGCGCTTGCTGCCACTGGAAGCGAATAACGCTTTTTTGCCATCCACCTTGTACGCTCTTGATCGAGACCTGATCACCGAATTCGTAGTGCATCATATGCCCTTTGAAGATCAACGCCAAGCCTTAATTGATGGGCGTCAAGCGGTATTGAACCGAGCCCAAAGAGTACGCCGTGAAGAGGATATTAAGTCGTCGGATCAAACCTTGTTTTTTGGCCGCGCGGCGTTTGCTGAGTATTTTGAGTTTCCTGAGGAAGGCTATTTTGTTAAATCACCCAAATCTTTCTTAGGCAGCTCAGGACTGCGAAAACAACATACGGATTTCTTTGAAGATGTGGTCACTTGCATGATGCAAAACGTCAAGCGCTCGGCAGAAGCACAGACTGGTCAAACTTTGACGCATGCCGTGATAGGTCGTCCTGTGAATTTTCAGGGAATAAACGCTGAGCAAAGTAACCAACAGGCGTTGCAAATATTAACCACTGCCAGTCATCGCGCAGGCTTTAAATCGGTTGAGTTTTTGTACGAACCGATTGCCGCGGGGTTGGATTTTGAGACCAAACTTGAGGCTGATAAAACGGTATTGGTGGTAGACATAGGCGGTGGTACGACAGACTGCGCGATGGTAAGAATGGGGCCAAGTTATCGCGACAAGTTAGAGCGTAAAGCGGACTTTCTGGCTCACACCGGTGAGCGAATTGGTGGCAACGATTTGGATATCAATATCGCGGCTAAGCATTTTATGCCTTTGTTTGGTATGGAATCGCCTTTGAAAACGGGCTTACCCATGCCAACACAGATTTATTGGAATGCGGTGATGACCAACGATGTCACCGCCATGACCACATTTAACAGTTTACAGAGTGAGCAACAAATTGAAGACCTGATGCGTGACGCCAAACAGCCAGGGTTATTAGAGCGTTTCGCTCGCATGCGTGAAAATAAGCAAAATTTCCACATTGTTCGTAATGCAGAGGAGGGTAAAATTGCACTTTCTCAACAGCAAAACCATACCATTCATCTGGATTATATTGAGGCAGGTTTGTTGCTGGAATTAGAACGACAAGCGGTGGCCTTGTCTATTGCCACACCTTTGCAGAAAATGTTGGTACTGATGAGCCAAGCGATAGAACAAGCGAGAGAGCAGCCTGATCTTATCTACATTACTGGTGGTTCTGCGCAATCTCCTATTATCCGTGCGGCCATTGAGGAGCGCATTGGTCAGGTGCCAGTGATAGATGGCGATCACTTTGGTAGTGTCGCAGCGGGATTGACTGTATGGGCGGAGCGTTTGTTTCGTTAATTAATAACCGATAACGAGGGAGTGACCCATTGTTACAAGCCATTAAAGAGCAAATTCGAAGCCTGTTTTCTTGGAGTGATGTAAAACGCCCTTGGCATATTGCCGTTATTGCGGCCATTTGTGTTGGTATTCCCCCTTTTATAGGTGCCGCTACAGACCAGTTTGCTTTAGCTACCCTTGCCAGTTTGGGCGGCATGGTGATTCTGTATTTGCCCAAAACTCGAACGGCGCACCGCATGGTAACTCTCGCTATGTGTTCCTTTGGTTTTATGTTGTGTTTCAGTGTGGGCGCTCTTTTCAGTTTTAATGCTTACACCGCTGCTTTCGCTCTGACAGTGATGTCATTCGGAGCGATTTTGATAACACGCTATTATTTCCTACCACCACCGGGCAGTTTTTTCTTCATATTGGTGACGGCCTTAGCCATCTATTTGCCTTTCGATTTAAGTCACTTACCAAGAAATGTCGGCATGGTGGCCTTGGGAGGTATGTTGGCTTGTGTGATTGCTTTTATTTATAGCTTGATGATAGGCGCAAACGATCTACCACAGACGAAAGTGGTGACGGATCCTCGGGTAAACGCCATCTTATTAGAGGCGTCATTGGTTGGATTCTTTATCGGTTTGTCTTATCTGATCGCGACTTGGTTGCAATTGGCCAATGCGTTATGGGTGCCGATTTCTTGTGCCGCCGTCTTACAAGGAGCCACCTATCGTATGATTTGGCACAGAAATGTACATCGTATTATTGGTACTGTCATTGGTATGGGGCTGGCTTGGTGCGTGTTTGTTATGCAGCCAAATTATTGGCATTTGGCTTTTTTTATGCTTTTGTTCCAGCTATTGATTGAGCTGCTGATTGTTAAAAATTACGGTGCAGCAGTGATTTTTATTACACCTTTAACTGTCATTATGTCTGAGTTTACCAGCGCTAATATGTCGCCAGAATTGCTATTGCAGCATCGCTTGGTGGACATCTTTATTGGCAGTACCATAGGGATTATTGGCGGTACTATCTTCCATCGAACCTCTTTGCTTAAACGCATCGAAGTGAGAATGAACGAACGTAGCTCTTTGTCTGGTCGTCGCCCCTCTATTGACTGATCAATGAGTGTTTTTTATACCCAATTTGGCTTTTGCGGTCTTCCATAAAACCAGCCTTGATGATAGCGAATATCTAGGCTGGTGATTCTATCCCTGTCTTCCCGGTCTTCAACGCCCTCGATGATGCAGGGGATATTGAGGGTTTTGAAAATCTCAATGAAAGGCACCAAAAACTCACCATTTTTGGATTTAAGAATGCTCTTATCAATCTTGATGAAATCAAAGTCAAACTCAAAAATGTATGAGAAGTTTGAAAAACCAGAGCCAAAATCATCCAAAGCAAAACGATAGCCCAGCGCTTTGAGCATTTTTATGGTCTTTTGAATTTTTTCTCTGCTGAGGAATAAATCTTCGTCTTCTGTGATTTCTATGATGATCTCTTGGCGTTGTTTTACTTCAATGGAAGACAAATAGTTTGTTATACGACTATCAATCAAATGCTTAGCAGAAAGATTAATATGGAAGTTTTTACAGGCAAACTGCTCACGTTCAATGGATAATTTGTTGAGTTGCCATAAGGTATGATCAATATAAAGGTTGTGTTTTTTTATGTTGTTTATTAAATCTATCGCGTGTGGCTGATCATGATGACGGGTGAATATTTCATAGGAAAATATCTGACCATTTTGAGCATCTATGATGGGTTGATAGACATTAAAAAAACTATCAGAGTAAATTTTTCGTTTGAGTTTTTTTCTGTCTGATAAAAAGGTTAGGAATGGAATAGAGATAAATTGAAAAAATAAAAAGGATAAGACAAAGGTCGATATATAGAAGACGAAGGACGGATTAATATCTTGTCTATATTGATAGGCATAATACAAATTATCTATGTATTGCGAAGGCATTTCGCGGTAATTGATCGCCAATTTGCTACCAAGTGGTTGCGTATCAATTTTGATGTTCTGTAACAGGTTTTCAATCGACTTGTGCTTGATGAGCGCATTAAACTCAGTGTCTTGCGAAGATTTTTTTACTACGTATATTTTTTCATTATAGATATTGGAAATGTGCGGACCGGAAAATACAAAGCCATCGTGTGCTTCAGGATTGCGCACCTGTACATTAGTTTCTCCCCAAGAGCTGCAAATCAGGGTACCGGTAATTTCTCCCGCTTTGACTATGCCAATTTCGATCACACCATCTATGTTAAAAATGGATTTGCGCATGTTATTCAGCACTTGGGTGGAGCATTCGCCAGTGAATAAATAAGACGTATCGTCTAATACCTTGGTAATAGAGAAGAGTAAGTTTTCAAGAAAGGCAATTTGCTTTTCATTGTCTTTGACTAGTTGTTTTGAGGCCTGTGAAGATAACCGTTGGCACTCGGCCTCGCCAAGCAAGAAAGACAAGCCAAGGGCACACACTAGACTCATTAATAAAATCTTCACTTTCCTTTGTGGCATTCTGACTCGCGAACTTAACAATAAGAAGATTCTTAAATTTTAGTAAGTTGGCCATTGATGAAAAAGTATCTTTTTGTGACTGAAACGCCGAGTTACTCCTGTTTTATTCAACAAGGATTGAAGCTTTATCCATACATACAAAGAAATCTCAATGTATTTCAGTTGGTTATATCTTTTTGAGCTGAGCATAATAATGTCTCCAAATGAAGATGATAGTTAATAATGGCTTAATTTCGGTAACGAAAAATTACATCATATGCGTTAGTTTCTTATTCTTTATAGTTTTTTTGGCTAAATTTGGGACGTTTTGCATTGAAAAATTGCCTCTGTGGATCAGAGGCGGTACTCTCTCTAGCGATTGCTTTGTGCGAGTAAGTTACAGACGATCAGGTTGTGAAGGTGTTGGAAGTGATCATTATTGCTGACGATGAAACGGGAATTAGGTGCAAAGCCTAAACTGCCCCCGCAACGGTAAATCGGTGTTCTTATGAGATTGTCTTCCACTGCGTAAGTGGGAAGGAAGGAGATCCTTATCATGAGAGCAAAACAAGCCGATGAGTCCGGAGACCGGCCTTCATGTAACGCTGCAGTAGCAGTTTGTGGTTTTGTTCATACGGGTGAGTGTGACAACTATGAGGAGGCACAAGAGTGCATATTGAACCGGGCGTCGTTGATGGCGCAAAAATGGTATTGAGTTATGGGACCGCTTTGGCGGCAGCAGGATTAACCCTGAAGGCAGCGGTTGATGTCATTAAACAAGTTGGCATTTCATCCTTATTGGGGCGAAGTTTGATCACCAGTTTGTTGGTATTTATTTTCTTTGAGGTGTTACCTCATCAGGCCGTTGGCGTATCCGAAGTGCATTTCATACTGGGCTCAACTCTGTTCTTGATGTTTGGCGCTGGCGCTGCTGCGATTGGTTTAGCTTCGGGCTTGCTGATACAAGGATTGTTTTTCGCACCATTTGATTTACCGCAATATGGTATGAACCTTACTAGCTTGTTATTGCCTTTGTTTGCCATGTCTATGGTCGCAAAGCGTATCATTCCAAAGGGAACGGCGTATGTGGATCTTCAATACAAGCAAACTCTGCAATTGTCATTAATCTACCAAGGTGGCATTGTGGCTTGGGTGGCATTTTGGGCTTTTTATGGGCAAGGTTTTGGTGCCGAGAATTTGAGTTCAGTCGCGAGCTTTGGCTTGGCTTACATGAGTGTTGTGTTACTGGAACCATTGCTTGATTTAGCTGTTCTCGCGGGCGCAAAAAGCGTACAGGGTTGGAAAGATTCAGCGCTTTTTGAAACGCGCTTATATCACTAAGCTTTACTGTTAAGTTTAAGTCACGAGCGGCAGAGATTTTTGATCATCTGATCTATCATGCCGCTCAAATCCTCTTTGTCTAAGTAAATCCCATCCAAATACAATCTTGCTAAGCCGTGTAAGCTGGCCCAAGTGGTTTGACCTATGCGCAATGGACTATTGTCGGCAGGCAATATTTTTTCTTGTTGCAGTTTTTCTACCCAATCAATCCAGGTTTTAAAGGTTTGTCGTGAGGCGGCTTTCAGGCTGTCACTAGGTTGACCTGCTTTCCAAATTGTTCGCCCGTACATGAGGTCGTAGGTCTCACTGTGTTGTTGAGCGTATTCAATATACAAATGAACATACTGACGAAACAATGCAAGGTTAGGCAAGGATTTCTCTATTAATTGACACAGTTGTTTTTCTTGCTCGTAAAAACCTTTCTCCGCTAAAGCACACAGCAGAGCATTTTTGTCTTTGAAGTGATGATAGGGCGCGGTGCGGGATACACCAACCACATCTGCCAATTTGCGCATGCTTAAATTCTCAACGCCTTGATTTTTAATGATGTCGGATGCGGCTTCCAGCAGAGACTTAGTAAGATCACCGTGGTGGTATTTTTTTAGATTCGTCATGGCGAAAGATTATTATCCGAGAAACTTGACAATGTCAAAATGAAAATCTATCTTGACGGTGTCAACATTGCTTGCGGGCAGCAGCAATAAGGTTATCACTCAGTCACAATAATAAGAGAGTCGCTTATGAGTCATGCAATTTACCCACACTTGTTTGAGCCTTTGGATCTTGGTTTTACGCAATTAAAAAACCGCGTATTAATGGGCTCTATGCACCTTGGCCTTGAAGAAGTGAAAGGTGGTATTGAACGTATGGCAGCCTTTTATGCTGAACGAGCGCGTGGTGGTGTGGCCTTAATTGTGACTGGGGGTATTGCACCTAATACGGAAGGCGTGGTTTACGCTGGAGCGGCTATCATGGGGTCTGAGAAAGACGTGGCTGAGCATAAAATCATTACTGACGCGGTGCATCAAGAGGGTGGAAAAATTTGTATGCAAATTCTGCATACGGGTCGTTATTCTTATAACCCTAAACTGGTGGCGCCTTCCGCCATTCAGGCCCCCATCAATCCATTTAAGCCGCAAGCTTTAACAGAAGAAGGCATCGAGAAGCAGATAGATGACTTTGTGAATGCCGCTCAATTGGCTAAGCAAGCCGGTTATGATGGTGTGGAAATCATGGGTTCGGAAGGTTATTTTTTGAACCAATTTATTGCCGCTCGTACTAATCAACGTGACGATGAATGGGGAGGTGAATATGAGAATCGTATGCGTCTGCCTGTGGAAGTGGTGCGCCGTGTGCGTGACGCAGTAGGTGAAGCCTTTATTATTATTTATCGTTTGTCTATGTTGGATCTTGTGGAAGGCGGTAGCACGCTTGAGGAAGTGGTAGAGCTCGGTTTAGCGATTGAAAAAGCGGGTGCCAGCATTATCAGTACAGGTATAGGTTGGCACGAAGCGCGAGTACCGACTATTGCCACCAAAGTACCTCGTGCCGCTTTCACTTGGGTTACAGCGAAATTAAAACAGTCTCTTAATGTGCCTTTGGTCACTTCTAACCGAATTAATGCGCCCGATGTGGCCGAGGAAGTGTTGGCTCGCGGTGACGCCGACATTGTTTCCATGGCACGACCTTTCTTGGCGGATCCAGAATTTGTGATCAAGGCAGAACAAAATCGTGCCGATGAGATCAATACTTGTATTGCTTGTAATCAGGCGTGTTTAGATCATGTGTTTGAAAACAAGCTGACATCTTGTTTGGTGAACCCACGTGCCTGTCATGAAACGGAATTATTGATCACCCCAACGGCTCAAACGAAACGCTTAGCTGTAGTAGGGGCTGGCCCGGCCGGTTTGGCGTTTGCGACTACCGCAGCGAAGCGTGGTCATGAGGTCACCTTGTTTGATGCTGCCGGTGAAATTGGCGGTCAGTTTAATATTGCTAAGCGTATTCCGGGTAAAGGCGAGTTTTACGAAACTCTGCGTTATTTTAAGCGTCAGCTGGAATTAACCGATGTAAAATTGCGGCTTAATACTCAAGTTGATGCTGTCATGCTTAATCAAGCAGAGTTTGATGAGGTCATCTTGGCGACGGGTATCTTGCCTAGAACACCAGGCATTGAAGGCATAGACCATCCGAAAGTATTGAGTTATTTAGATGTGATGGCGGGTCAGTCCGTTGGTGAGCGTGTTGCCGTGATTGGTGCAGGTGGCATAGGCTTTGATATATCAGAATATTTGCTTCACACAGAGGTCCATAAGACACAGAAAATTGCCGACTTTATGTCTCAGTGGGGGGTGGACATGAGCTTATCTGCCCGAGGTGGGGTGGAAGGGGTGAAGCCCAGTTTTGAGTCTGCACAACGTGATATTTTCTTATTACAACGTAAGAAGACTAAGGTGGGAGCAAATCTAGGCAAGACGACAGGTTGGATTCACCGCACTGAATTGCTTAAAAAAGGTGTGACTTTCTTGTCGAGTTGCGAGTATCACAAAGTAGATGATCGTGGTTTGCACCTCTCTGTTGATGGCAAAGAGCAAGTATTGGATGTGGATAATGTGATTATTTGCGCTGGTCAGGAATCAAATCGTTTGTTGGAGAAGGGCCTGCAAAAACCGGTTCATTTAATTGGCGGTGCCAGTGTCGCATCTGAGTTAGATGCTAAACGTGCCATTAACCAAGGCACAAGACTGGCAGCAAGTATTTAGCACCAGTCGCTTTTTAATTAGCGCTATGATGAAAAAGCCTCATTATTGTGAGGCTTTTTCATTTGGCTCGCCGGTTTTCAATAAACGCAATAAATCTTCTCGTTCGAGGCTATTTTTTAACGCCAAATCCAAACGGTATTGATATTGGCTATTCCAGTCTGCGCTGTCAGGCGTGATGCGAGATAAATCGTCCATGGCAGACTTCATTACTTTTAAATAAGACTGAATATTCTCTTCTTGATTGATCAGGATGTTTTTAAGCGCTGTGGCACTACTGTGGCGTAAATAGAGTTTCAGCTCTTCTGTAGTCGCTTCGATCTTATCGATTTGAGTGCTGTATTTTTTCTGTGCGTTTTGAACATCCGTGATACGAGCATCGTATTTGCTCAAGGTAGCATCTATTTCAGCATCATTACTGCTTGAACTGATTAAAAAAAAGCTTACGCCAGAGGAGGCGCCAACGCTCAAGATAAAACAGAGCAATACAGGTAATAAAACGCTTTTGGGCTTTTGGCCACTGGTATTATCAGATGAATTATCGGCATTTGATTTCATAACATTTCTTATCTTCACTATGGTGGATGATGGTAAAAACAATGCTTTTTATTCTAAGTGATTTTATCTGTTTTGGGGAAAATTCTCGTTGAATTTCGCTGAGGTGGTTTAGTTTTTGAGCCAGTAGACGTAGAATGCGCACGGCATTGGCTAGGCCTGCTCAATAACCAAGTAAAATAGTCAGGTAAATACTTGACCAAAATACTAGGTTTTGTGTATTATCTCGGCTTACAGAAAAGTATTAATTGGATAGCTTATGCGTCTTACAACGAAAGGTCGCTATGCAGTAACCGCCATGCTTGATCTGGCATTACATTCGACTCATGGGCCAGTTTCTTTGTCGGATATTTCTGAGCGACAGGGGATTTCCCTATCTTATCTTGAGCAATTGTTTTCCAAGCTGCGTAAGCAGTCTTTGGTCATCAGTGTGCGTGGGCCGGGTGGCGGCTACCGTTTGAGCCGTGCGAATCAGGACATTTATGTTGCGCAAATTGTGGATGCGGTTAATGAATCGGTGGATGCCACTGGCTGTAAGGGCAGTAGCGACTGCCAAAGTGGTCATACCTGTTTAACGCATCATTTATGGTGTGATTTGAGTGATCAGATTCACGATTTTCTCAGTCAGATCAGTCTGGAACAGCTAGTACGACGTAAAGATGTACGACAGGTTGCGGAACGTCAGGATCTGGAAAGCCGATCATTGGGCTTTGACAGCAGTAAAATTAGTGCGGCTATTCTAGATTAGGCAATCGATTAATTAATTGTGTGAAGCGAATAGAAACAGTACTTGTTTCGCGTTTCAAGAATGAGTGAGTTTTATATGACAGAGCAGATAGATAAGGCGCTGGCGAGGGAATACGAAGCCGGATTTGTATCTGATATTGAATCAGAAACATTTAAGCCCGGATTAGATGAAGATGTCATTCGTCGTATTTCGCAAATGAAAGGTGAACCTGAATGGATGCTCGAATGGCGTTTGAGTGCCTTCCGTGATTGGTTAAAAATGGAAGAGCCAGAATGGGCGCTGGTGGATTATCCGAAAATTGATTTTCAGGCCATCTCTTATTATTCGGCACCGAAAAGTATGAAGGATAAGCCTAAGTCTCTGGACGAGGTTGATCCTGAATTGTTGCGTACTTATGAAAAACTGGGTATTCCATTGATCGAGCAGCAAATGCTGGCTGGTGTTGCGGTGGATGCGGTTTTTGATTCTGTTTCTGTGGTAACCACCTTCCGTGAAAAGTTAGAAGAAGCGGGAGTCATCTTTTGCCCAATTTCTGAAGCCGTACACAAATATCCTGAGTTAGTGAAAAAATACTTAGGCAGTGTGGTGCCGAAAAAAGACAATTACTACGCAGCTTTAAACTGTGCTGTATTCACTGACGGCTCTTTTGTTTACATTCCAAAAGGCACTCGTTGTCCAATGGAGCTGTCTACCTACTTCCGTATTAACGAGCAAAATACCGGTCAATTTGAGCGTACCCTGATAGTCGCTGATGAAGGTAGCCACGTGAGTTACCTTGAAGGTTGTACGGCACCACAGCGTGATGAAAATCAATTGCACGCAGCCGTGGTGGAACTGGTTGCTTTGGACAATGCCGAAATCAAATACTCAACGGTACAAAACTGGTATCCAGGTGATGAGGAAGGCAAAGGCGGCATTTACAACTTTGTGACCAAGCGTGGTGTGTGTCATACCAATGCGAAAATTTCTTGGACGCAAGTGGAAACGGGCTCTTCTGTCACTTGGAAATACCCAAGTTGTGTGCTGAAAGGCGACAACAGTATTGGTGAATTTTATTCCGTTGCCTTGACCCGTGGCCGTCAGCAGGCGGACACAGGTACCAAGATGATTCACCTAGGTAAAAATACCAAGTCGACCATCATTTCTAAAGGTATCTCGGCAGGCAAAAGTAACAACAGTTACCGTGGTTTAGTCCGAATGAATCCGGGTGCTGAAGGGGCGCGTAACTTTACTCAGTGTGATTCTTTATTGATTGGTGATCAGTGTGGCGCACATACCTTTCCTTATGTCGAAAGTCGCAACCCATCTGCAATTGTTGAGCACGAAGCCACTACGTCAAAAGTGAGTGACGAGCAAATGTTCTTGTGCCAGCAACGTGGTCTAGACCCTGAGAAAGCCGTTTCTATGATTGTGAATGGCTTCTGTAAAGAGGTCTTTAAAGAATTACCGATGGAATTTGCCGTAGAAGCTGGCAAGTTACTAGAAATTAGCCTTGAAGGCTCTGTAGGTTAAGGAATTGTTAGCAATGTCGAATTTATTGTCGATCAAAGATCTTCACGCCAACGTAGAAGACAAGAACATCATCAAGGGCTTAAATCTGGAAATCAAACCAGGTGAAGTACATGCCATTATGGGGCCAAACGGAGCAGGTAAAAGTACCATGGGCTATGTGCTATCTGGACGAGATGGCTACTCTGTTGAAAGTGGTAGCGTTACCTTGGATGGGGAAGATCTATTGGAAATGGAAACAGAAGAACGTGCCCGTGCAGGCCTTTTCTTGGCGTTCCAATACCCAGTTGAAATCCCAGGCGTGAGCAATTTGGAATTCCTTAAGGCTGCAGTGGATGCACAACGTGAAGCACGTGGTGAAGAGCCTGTCACTTCTGCTGATTTCTTAAAAGAAGCAAAAGCGGCTTGTAAGCAAGTGAATCTTCCTGTTTCTTTCTTGAAGCGTGGTGTTAACGAAGGCTTCTCAGGTGGAGAGAAAAAACGCAACGAACTCATGCAGATGCTGCTGTTGAAACCGAAAGTATGCATCTTGGATGAAACGGATTCCGGTCTGGATATCGATGCCTTGCAAGTGGTGGCTGAAGGGGTGAACAGCCAACGTTCTGATGATCGCAGTTTCATTGTAGTGACTCACTACCAACGTCTTCTAGACTATATTAAGCCAGATTTCGTACACGTATTGTCCGATGGCAAGATTGTTAAATCGGGTGACGCTTCATTGGCCCATGAGCTGGAAGCGCAAGGTTATGCCTGGTTGCAAACGGCACCAGCTGAAGACGAATTAGAGGGCTAAGACATGAGTGAATGGTTAGCAAATGCCATTGCTCGTGGGCAAGAGCAGCAAGACTGGTTGGCGTTAAAACGTCGCCATGCCCTTGATTTGCTTGCAACCACTCAATGGCCTTCGCGCAAAACAGAAGCTTGGCGTTACACGCCTCTGCGTTCTGTGGAGCGCTCTAATGCCAAAGTGATGTCGGCAGTAGCCGATTTGACTCCCGTGACAATTGCCAATGTGACACCACTTGAGTTGGTGTTCGTCAATGGTCAATTTGATGCGCTACAGTCCAGCAATGACTTACCAGAAGGTTTGTCCGTGCAGTTAGGGCAAGAACTTTCTAAGGCGCAGCAAGCACAGGCTTTGCAGGCGTTCTCAAGCATTAAACCTGAGCGTCATTTGTTTGGTTTAGTCAATGATGCTCTGGCACAGGACGTGGTGATCGTCAATGTGGCTGAAAACGCCAAGATCGAACAAGTGTTGCGCATCAGTGCTTTGGTCAGTAAGGGGGCGGAATCCCATACGCGAGTTTTAGTGCGTTTGGAAAAAGGCGCAAGCTTGGCCGTTATTGAAGACATTCAAGGTCAAGGTGAAACACTAAGTACAGCTTTCGTGGAATACGATGTGGCAGCGGATGCTCGCTTGGAACATTACCGCTTTGCTTTGCAGACAGGATCGAACCTGTCCATTGGTGGAAGTCATTTCCAGCTGAGTGATAGGTCCAAAATGCACAGTACCATTGTGGCATTTGGTAGTGATTTATCGCGTTTGGATACCGACATCATTCACGCTGGCGAATACGCGGATGCCAAGCTAAATGCTATGCACTTGTTGGATGGTAAAGAGCTGTTTGATCTACATGCTACTGTGGAGCATGCTATGCCAAATGGCACCACAGAAGAAAATGTGCGAGGCATTGTTGCTGATCAGGCTCGTGCGGTATTTAACGGTCGTATTCACATTCATCGTGATGCACAAAAGACCTTGGCGGAATTGAATAACCGCAATTTATTGATGTCTGATAAAGCAGAAATCAACACTAAACCAGAGTTGGAAATCTACGCAGATGACGTGCGTTGTGCACATGGTGCAACGGTCGCTGAAATTGATAAACAGGCATTGTATTACCTGCAAACCCGTGGTGTGAGCAAGTCCAAAGCTCAAGTGATGTTGAACTTCGGTTTTATTAACGAATTAATTGATCTCATGCCGAATGAAGACTTAGCGGAATGGATTCGACCTGTTATCCGTGAGCGCTTTGCGCAAATGGAAGTCAAGTAAGCGAGGAAAGAATGAGTTTTGATGTTTCCGCCATTCGCGAACAGTTTCCTATTCTAAAGCGCGAAATTGATGGTAAACCTTTGGTTTATCTTGATAACGCGGCTACGACACAAAAGCCGCAGTGTGTGATTGATGCCTTGGTGGATTACTACACAAGTTGTAACTCGAATGTGCACCGTGGTGCTCATCGATTAGCGGATGAGGCGACGCGTCGCTTTGAAGCGGCTCGGGACATTGTTAAAGACTTCATTAATGCGCCCAAACGTGAAGAAGTTATTTGGACAACAGGCACCACCGAAGGCATTAACATTATTGCCAATGGCTTGGGAAAGTTACTGCAACCGGGCGACGAGGTGATTGCCACGGGCATGGATCATCATGCTAATTTGGTGACTTGGCAACAAGCTTGTAAAGCCTCAGGTGCAAGCTTAAAAACCGTGCCTGTCACTGATGAGGGTGAGCTTGATCAAGCTGCCTATGCACAGATGCTTGGTGAGAAGACGAAATTCGTTGCCATTCCTCACGTGTCGAACGCGCTGGGTACAGTGAATCCTGTGCAACAGATGACGGCTCAAGCCAAACAAGTGGGAGCATGGGTACTGATAGATGGTGCGCAAGGTGCGACACATGGTTGGGTGGACGTGCAAGCCATAGGTTGTGACTTCTATGTTTTCTCTGCTCATAAACTCTATGGTCCGATGGGGATAGGTGTATTGTGGGGAAAAGAAGCTGTGTTAGCTGACTGGCCAGTTTGGCGCACCGGTGGCGAGATGATTGCAACAGTTACTCTGCAAGACGCGACTTGGAATGTCTTGCCCTACCGTTTTGAGGCAGGGACACCGAATGTCGCCGATGCCATTGCCATGGGGGAAGCCATTCGTTGGTTTACTGCCTTGGATCAGGAAGCGGTTGCAGCTCATGAAAAAGCCTTGTTGGATTATGCCACTCAGTTGGCGAATGAATTTGAAGGTTTGACCATTATCGGTAAGGCCAAACATAAAATTGGCGTGTTGAGCTTTGTGTTGGATCAAGGCCATCCAGCAGACATTGGTTTCTTATTGGACCGTCAAGGCATTGCGGTACGCACAGGGGATCATTGTGCTCAACCCTTAATGGCACGTTTTAATGTGCCGGGCACGGCGCGTGCATCCTTTGCGATTTATAACACGTTAGAGGAAGTGGATGCCTTGTTTGCCGCCCTGAAAAAAGTGCGCACTATGTTGGCGTAGGAGGTTTTATGACTGTTGCGACATTTAATCCAGATTCTAGTGTGTCTTTGACACCGAAAGCAGAGCAATACTTTGCTTCAAAATTGGCGAAATTGCCGGGCAATGTGATTCGTCTCAGTACCAAGGAAAGCGGTTGTACTGGTTTTGCTTATGTATTGGATATTGTTGAGCAAGCACAAGAACAAGATACTATTTTAACCTTTGGACAAGTGACTTTGGCAGTGGGAGCAGATTCCATGGCCATGCTGAAAGGAACGGAAATTGATTTGGTGCGCGAAGGCGTGAACCAGGTTGTGAAATTTAATAATCCAAATGTCGTAGCTGAATGTGGCTGTGGCGAAAGCTTTAGTGTGAGTTAAATTTCATGCAAAAAATGGTTGTGACACAGCGGGATTGTCCTGCTCGACGTGTGCCTAGCGGTGAGCCCGCGGTGATTCCTGAAGGTCAGTTTATTAGCATCAATCAAAGCTTAGGCGGCAATTATACTGTGACTTGGCAAGGCAATATGCTACGTATTGATGGTACGGATGCCGATGCCATAGGTCAGCAAGCTGAAGTCTTAAGCTTTGCAGATTTAGGTTCTTCTGACATTAATGAAGAGCAAGTGTGGCAAGCCTTAGATACGGTTTACGATCCTGAAATCCCGATTAGTTTGGTTTCTTTAGGCTTGGTCTATGACGTGGCTCTGGATCAGGCGAATAAAAGGGTATTGATCAAGATGACTTTAACGGCACCGGGTTGCGGTATGGGGCCTGTGTTGGTCAGTGATGTTAAGTATCGAGTTGAGAAGGTACCTAATGTTGAAGAGGTCAAAGTGGATCTGGTATTTGACCCACCTTGGTCACGTGACATGATGAGTGAAGAAGCGCAATTAGAAGCCGGCTTGTTTTTTTGATTCGATTCTAAAAGACGGTTTTCTGAGCAGGATAGCAACGACTTTAATGGTATCATTAAGGTCGTTTTTATTTTTAAATGTTGCCATTGAGCAGCCACGGTTGAGAGGGTATATGTCTTTACCAAGCACAGATGACATTATTGATGATCTTTCTTTTTTTGATGATTGGGAAGATAAGTACAAATACATTATTGATTTAGGTAAGTCCTTGCCTGAATTTGAAGAGCAGTGGCGAACACCTGAGCGTTTGGTGAAAGGTTGTCAAAGCAGTGTGTGGATTCAGCCGGGTAATGCACAAGATGCTGAAAGAGGGGAAGTGCTGACCTTTGCAGTTGACAGTGATGCCATTATTGTACGTGGCTTATTGGGGCTGGTGTTGGCGGCATTTGATCATAAAACACCACAGGAAATTGTTGATTTTGATATTGCTCACTATTTCTCTGAGTTGGATTTGGAACGTCATCTTAGTCCAACCCGCGGTAATGGCTTGCGATCCATTGTAACGCGCATTCAAGGGATAGCGCAGGCGGCAGCGTAAAGAAGTGGAAAGAAACTCAATGAATATTCCAGTGTATTTAGACAATTCAGCCACCACGCCAGTGGATTCAAGAGTTGCTGAAAAAATGATGGCCTGTCTGACCCAAGACGGGAATTTCGGTAACCCTGCTTCGCGCTCACATATGTATGGTTGGCGCGCGGAAGAAGCGGTTGAAGAAGCGCGTTTGCAGGTGGCGAGTCTTATTAATGCTGATGCGCGAGAAATTGTTTGGACATCCGGGGCGACAGAGGCGAATAATCTGGCTTTAAAAGGTGTCGCGCATGCGTATCGTCAAAAAGGCCGTCACATCATTACTTCCATGATAGAGCACAAAGCGGTACTTGATCCTTGCAAACAGCTTGAAAAAGAGGGTTTTGAGGTTACTTACTTGCAGCCAGATGTGCATGGTGTGATTTCGCCTGAGCAAGTACAAGCAGCGATCAAAGAAGACACCATTTTAGTTTCCTTAATGCATGGCAATAATGAATTGGGTGTGTTGACGGATATTGCGGCGATTGGCCAATTGACCCGTGAAAAGGGGATATTTCTGCATGTTGATGCAGCGCAAACCACAGGCAAAGTGGCGATTGATGTGAATGCGATGAAGGTGGATCTTATGTCACTTACGGCGCATAAAACTTATGGCCCAAAAGGCATAGGCGCATTGTTTGTTCGTCGTTCACCTAAGGTTAAGTTGGAAGCGCAAATTCATGGCGGTGGTCATGAGCGCGGTATGCGCTCTGGTACTTTAGCAACTCACCAAATTGTCGGTATGGGAGAAGCTTTTCGTATTGCTGCCCAAGATATGGACAGTGATTGTGAGCGTATTAAAGGGTTACGCGAACGTCTATGGAAAGGTTTGCTGGAAATAGGTGGTGTCCACTTAAATGGTGATGCAGAACAACGCGTAGCAGGTGTGATTAACGTGGGTTTTGATCAGGTGGATGGTGAGGTGCTGCTTATGTCATTGAGTGACATTGCGGTCTCTTCTGGTTCCGCTTGTACTTCTGCCAGTCTTGAACCTTCTTATGTACTTCGGGCTTTGGGCTTAGAGGATAATTTGGCACACAGTTCATTACGTTTGTCGGTTGGTCGTTTTACGACTCAAGAAGACGTAGACTTTGCAGTCGAGACGATTAGCAAGGCAGTTACTGCGCTAAGAGCGGCCTGAGTAAAGAAAAAAGCGTGGAAATCGAAAAAATATCTTAGTTTGAGCATACAATTTTCATAAATTGATGCGTATAATCCACGCGCTGAAACTTTTAAGTCCTGGGTCATGGCTTTTATGGTTTTCGTCAAATTAGCCATCACCCATTAAAAATAAATTTGGAGTTATATCATGGCGTTAGAACGCACTCTATCTATCATTAAGCCGGATGCGGTAGCGAAAAACGTAATCGGTGAAATCTACACTCGTTTCGAGCGTGCTGGTTTCAAAATCGTTGAAGCAAAAATGATTCAACTAGACGACGAATTGGCTGGCGGTTTCTACGCTGAGCACAAAGAGCGTCCTTTCTACAAAGATTTGGTCGCTTTCATGACATCTGGTCCTGTTGTGGTTTCTGTTCTTGAAGGTGAAGGTGCGGTTCTTCGCCATCGTGAACTAATGGGTGCAACTAACCCTAAAGAAGCAGCTGCTGGCACTTTGCGTGCTGACTACGCAACTTCTATTGATGCTAACGCTGTACACGGTTCTGACTCTGTTGAATCTGCTGCACGCGAAATTTCTTACTTCTTCGGTAAGTAATTGACAGCTTGAGCCTTTTTGCTCAAAGCATTTAAAAAGGCGGGCATTAGCCCGCTTTTTTACAGAGGCTTCTGAAAAGAAAATCCTTTTCAGAGGCTTTTTTCGTTTACACTTAATGCTATTACGGCAAGCGATTTGGAATTATGACTGACACCAACAAAGTAAACCTACTGGGTTTATCTCCAACTAAACTGATTGAATTCTTCGAATCCATCGGTGAGAAAAAGTTTCGCGCCACTCAGGTGATGAAATGGATTCATCAGAAAGGAGCGGAAAGCTTCGATGAAATGACGGATGTCAGTAAGGCGTTACGTGCCAAGCTTGAGACCATTTGTGAAATTCGTGCGCCGGAAGTGGTGTCGCAGAATATTTCCAAAGACGGGACACGTAAATGGATCATTCGTACCGAAGGCGGTAAAAATGATTGCGTGGAAACCGTATTGATCCCAGACGGTGATCGCGCCACTTTATGTGTTTCGTCGCAAGTGGGTTGTTCACTGGATTGCAGTTTTTGTTCAACGGGGAAGCAGGGCTTTAACCGAAATTTGACGCCTGCTGAAATCATTGGTCAGTTGTGGATCGCCATAAAATCCTTTGGTCCGATGGATCCTAATGGACCGCGTCGTGTGACCAATGTGGTAATGATGGGCATGGGTGAGCCTTTGATGAACTTCGAGCCAGTCGTGGATGCAATGATTTTGATGATGCACGATAATGCATACGGTCTGTCAAAACGTCGAGTCACCTTGAGTACGTCAGGCGTGGTACCTAAAATCTATGAGTTGATTAAGCGTACCGATGTGTCTTTGGCTATTTCATTGCATGCGCCGAATAATCCATTGCGTGATGAATTGGTGCCGATTAACCGAAAATATCCCATTGCTGAGTTATTGGAAGCTTGCCAGCATTATCTTGCCAATCTACCTGATAAACGTCATATCACCATTGAGTATACCTTGATGTCAGGTGTGAACGATAATGAAGAACAGGCTCTTGAATTGGTAGAATTACTAAAAGATTTGGAATGCAAGGTTAACCTGATTCCGTTTAATCCATTTCCACATTCAGGTTACGAAAAACCTTCCAATAACCGCACACGTCGTTTCCAAAAAATCTTAGCTGATGCTGGTTATACTGTAACGGTTCGTACCACTCGCGGAGATGATATCGATGCCGCTTGTGGTCAATTGGTAGGGGATTTCCACGATAAGACTCGCCGTAGTCAGAGATATATTGAGTTACGCGAAATATCTGGTTAATGCACACTCAAGTTAATAAATGGATAAGACAAGGATGTCTTTATGCCACAACGAAAATGGGCTTGGCTGTTGTTCTGGGTTTGGCTAACAGCTTGTTCTGATAAATATTCTCACCAAGCAACCCGCTTGCCTTTAGATAAGCGTTTGTCACTTATTCAGACGCACTTATTACTTGGTCAGTTTTCACTTGCTAAACAGGAGTTAGAGCGAATAAAAGAGGCGGATCAGTTAAGGGAATACTGGCGATTAAGCAGTTTATATTGGCTAACGCTAAAGGATTTTGAAATGGCTGAAAAGGTTTCGAAAGAGGGATTAAAAAGATATCCAATGGATGCTTTTTTACTCAATAATTATGGTGTGCTATTGGGAACAAAAAAACATTGGAAAGAAGCCTGCGAACTTTTTCAACAAGCTGAGCAAGTGGCATTGTTACCTCGCCAATCTGTACAAATAAATCTTTCGCGCTGTGCCTTACGTCAGGAAGACGTAAATTTAGCCAAGAAGCATATAGTAAGAGCAAAAGAAATCGCAGATTTGCCAGTTATAGGTTTGCTGACTGAGCTCAATCTTGTTTTAATACAAGGTAATAATGACAAAGCTCGTATAATTTTTAATAATATCCAAGCTCAGGCCAACATCGCTCTAGGATGGGCGCATTTTAATGAGTTTACCTGTTTGTCCAAGTATATAAATCGACACGAGGATGACGCGGCACAGTACTCATATGCGAGTGATTTTACATGCCTCAATGGCTCAAGGTATTGACATGACAACTGATAAGCAACTAGACACTCCTTTTGATAAAGAAAGTTTTGATAAAGAAGGTTTTGAAAAAGAAGGTTTTGAAAAAGATAGTTTTGAACAAGACAGCACTGTGGATAATTTGACATCGAACACTGAAGAAACAACATCCGATTTGGCAGCACATTCGCTAAATACTGAGACTACAGATGCAAACGAAACAAAAATAACAGTTGAACAAGATGACCCTCAAATCCTAGATGAAGTGGATCCTACTATTACAGAAGAGAATAATCTTGACAATAAAATGCTTGATGAAGACGCCTTAGCTGAACATCAAATACTAGACATTGGTGAAACATTAAGAACCAAACGTGAAGAATTAGGTCTGGATTCGCGTCAGGTGGCAACTGAACTCAAGTTCACCATAGACCAAGTGAAAGCGCTGGAAGATAATCATTTCACTTTTTTCCGTTCCATGACATTTGCCCGCGGCTTTTTGAAAAGTTATTGCCGTCTGTTGGACATCGACAACAAAGATATCTTAGCGGCATTCGATCAGCGTCAATCTCAGGGTAAGCCGAGCATTCAACCAGTTGATAAAGTCGCTCAAAAACAGTCCCACCTTGGTGATCCTATCGTCATCTTTATATCCGTAGTGATCATTGCCGTCTTGCTCTTCTTCGTCTTTTGGTGGCCATCGCAGAATTCCGCTGAGGCTATTGGTGAGGCAGATGCGCCTGTTGCAGTAGAACAACAGCAAGCAGCAAGTGAAACGACTCAAAGTAACGAAAGTACACCTGGTGTTGCGGAGCCTGAAAATACTGAGCCTAAAGAGCAGGCGCAGTCAGTGGCAAGCATTCAACAGGCGGAAACTCAGCAAACGCAAACAGATGTGGAAGAGGTTTCTGCCAATAGTCAGTCAGAGACGAATCAGCCAGAGACGAATAATGTGGTAACAGGTTTGTCTCCTGAAACGGTGGCGTTATTTGAACAAGAGGGTATAAGTCCTGATGAAGTGGTCAAGGCCACGCAGGAGAAAATAGAAGCGCCTGTTGAGCAAAGTGTACAAGCTTTCTATTTGGATGATATTGAAATTACCTATGATGATGATTGCTGGACAGAGATTCGTGATGCGAGTGGTAAGATTTTGTTTTCCGGTGTAAAAACGGCTGGTAGCGAGTTGTCTTTAACTGGCGAAGCACCATATCGAGTGGTGTTCGGTTATTCAAGAGGGGTTTCCTCATTGAAGTTCAAAGGCCAAGCATTTGATTTTTCACCTTTCGTTCGCCAAGATTTGGCTCGCTTTGAGCTCAAGTAGAGAAAGATATGCATTTTGAATCACCTATAAAACGTCGCCATTCCCGTCAGATTATGGTTGGGGATGTGCCAGTTGGCGGTGGTGCGCCAATCAGTGTTCAGAGTATGACGAACACAGAAACCTGTGATGTAGAGGCAACGGTAGCGCAGATTCGAGCCATAGCTGAAGCGGGAGCAGATATTGTTCGTGTATCAGTGCCTTCGATGGACGCTGCAGAAGCTTTTAAGCAAATTCGCCAAGCGGTTTCTGTTCCCTTGGTTGCAGATATTCATTTTGACTACAAGATTGCTTTGAAAGTGGCCGAATACGGTGTGGATTGTTTGCGAATTAATCCGGGTAATATAGGTAACAAAGATAGGGTGCGTTCTGTTGTAGACTGCGCTCGTGATAAAAATATTCCGATACGTATCGGTGTCAATGCTGGCTCTCTTGAGAAAGATTTGCAAAAGAAATACGGTGAACCCACTCCTGATGCTCTGGTGGAGTCTGCGTTCCGTCAAATTCAGTATTTTGATGAACTGGATTTCCATGAATATAAGTTGAGCTTAAAAGCATCGGATATTTTCATGACGGTTGAAGCCTACCGTAAAATTGCTTCACAGATAGATAATCCTCTCCACCTTGGTATCACCGAGGCCGGTGGTTTACGTTCGGGTACGGTAAAATCTTCCATTGGCCTTGGCTTATTGTTGATGGATGGTATAGGTGATACCTTGCGTGTGTCTTTGGCGGCCGATCCAGTGCAAGAAATTAAAGTAGGTTGGGACATGTTGCGCAGTTTGAAATTGCGTAATCGTGGCATTAACTTTATTGCTTGTCCTAGTTGTTCACGTCAGAATTTTGATGTTATTAAAACCATGAACGAACTAGAAGAACGTTTAGAAGACGTCACCATTCCAATGGATGTGGCGGTAATTGGTTGTGTGGTGAATGGCCCAGGTGAAGCTAAAGAGGCTGATATTGGTTTAACTGGCGGTACCCCGAACAATCTGATTTATCAAGACGGTAAGCCTGATAGTAAAACCAAAAACCTGTCATTGGTGGACGATCTAGAGAAAAAAATTCGCGAGAAGGCCATTCTTAAAGAGCAAGAAATGGCCAACATTATTGCTAAAAGTTAAGGATCCATAGTGGCTCGTAAAATTCAAGCGATCCGAGGGATGAATGATATCCTTCCTGATCAATCTTCTGTCTGGTTGTATCTAGAAAAGACAGTTGCCGATGTTGTTAAGTCTTACGGTTATCAACAAATTCGTTTTCCTATTGTGGAAAATACGGATTTGTTTAAGCGTGGTGTGGGTGAAACAACAGATATAGTTGAGAAAGAAATGTACACCTTTGAGGATCGTAATGGTGAGTCTTTGACTTTGCGTCCTGAGGGTACAGCCAGTTGTGTGCGTGCAGCTGATCAAGCCGGTTTGTTATTTAACCAAGTACAGCGTCTGTGGTACACAGGCCCTATGTTTCGCTATGAGCGTCCGCAGAAAGGTCGTTATCGTCAATTCCACCAAATTGGTGTGGAGTCATTCGGCATGGCAAGTGCAGACATAGATGCTGAATTGATCATTTTATCCGCTAAACTGTGGCAGCAATTAGGCTTACTAGAGCAGGTTGAGTTGCAGTTGAATACCATAGGTTTGGCGTCAGAACGAGAAGCCTTTAAAGCCAGCTTGGTTGACTATCTAACTGAATTCAAAGAAGAGTTGGACGAGGACAGTCAGCGTCGTTTGACCACCAATCCATTGCGTATCTTGGATTCAAAAGATGCTAAGACACAAGACGTCTTAAAAAATGCGCCCAGTCTTGATGATTTCATTGGTGAAGAATCGCGAGCGCACTTTGATCGCTTGCAAGCCATTCTGACCGCTAATGGTGTGCCTTTTGTGATTAATAATCGCTTGGTTCGCGGTTTGGATTATTACGGTAAGACAGTATTTGAATGGGTGACAAGCCATTTGGGTGCACAAGCTACCGTTTGTGCAGGTGGACGTTATGATGGTTTGGTTGAACAGCTTGGTGGTAAAGCGACACCTGCGGTGGGGTTCGCCATGGGTGTTGAGCGTCTTATCCTGTTATTGGAAACCCTAAATCTGGTGCCTGAAGAAGCGCAATACCGTACAGATGTGTTTATCATCAGCTTGGGTGAAGAAGCTGAAATCGCTTCAACAGTGTTGGCTGAACAGATTCGAAAGGCCAATCCAGAATTGGTGGTATTGCGTCATTGTGGTGGCGGAAACTTCAAGAACCAAATGAAAAAAGCCGATCGTTCAAATGCCCGTTATACCCTGATTATGGGGCAAGACGAAGTAGACCAAAGTATTTGCCAGATGAAAGATATGAAAACGGGTGAGCAAATAGCTATTGCATTGGTAAATTTACCAGAGCATTTGGTTACGAGTTTAAAAAATATATAAAGCTTAGCGTGGAATAGACGCCATGCTGTTAATGAGGAAATAAAAAGTGTCTGAATTAAAGACTGAAGAAGAACAAATTGAAGCCTTTAAAGCTTGGTGGAAAAAGAACGGTACAACGCTGGTTATTGTTATTGCCGTTGCGGCGGCAGGCTACTTTGGTTGGCAAGCTTGGAAAACCAATCAAGAAAATCATCTGAGTGAAGCATCTGCTTTGTACCAAAACTTGGTTGAGGCGGCGGCTAACCTAGAAGATGAAAACAACCAGAAAACCGTAAGTTACATTGCTCAACAATTGTCTGAGAATTATAGCGACACAGGTTACGCTATGTTTGGTCAATTGTTCTTGGCTCGCGTGGATGTGGAGCAAGGCAATTATGACGCGGCCATAGCGGCACTAAAGTTAGCGGCCACACAAACCGAAGATGCTTCTTTTGTTGCTATTGCAAACTTGCGTATTGCTCGTTTGTTATTGCAACAAGGTAATTATCAAGCGGCAATGGATCATGCACAACAAGTAACACAAGCTGAATACTTGGCTCAGCAGCAGGAAGTCATAGGTGACATTTTCTTGCAACAGAATATGCGCGATGAAGCACGCACTGCCTATGAAAAAGCCAGTGAGGCACTGGGAACAGGTGTGAATCATCCTCTGCTCGATATAAAACTTCAGGATTTAGTGAAAGGTTAATAATGAAAAAGTCTCTTTTTCTGCTGTTATTATCGGCGGTTATCATACAAGGCTGTTCTAACGCTCGCCCGCCCTTGCCAGAATTGCCCAAGTTGGCTAATGAAGTTGACCTTCATAAGGATTGGCGCACGGGAGTTGATGGCGACTTTGGTGAAACCAGTGAACGTTTTAGCCTTGTTGCCAAAGACGATCAATTGTATTTGGTGACGGATCAAGGCACCTTGTATGTATTGAATCAACAAGATGGTGATGTCATCAGTAAAATTGAGACACAATATCCTGCCAGTTCGGGCGTGGCTTTGCAGGGTGACACAATTTACTTCGGTACTTATGATGCACAATTGATCGCAGTGTCTTTGTCCGATAAGAGTGTGCTTTGGGAAAAGAGTCTCAGTTCAGAAATTTTAGCGGAAGCCACTTATGCTGCAGGTAGAGTGGCGGTTCAAACGGCTGATGGTTGGTTGAGTGTATTAGAAGCCGATAGCGGCAATACCCTCTGGCGTGCAAAAGCAGATTTGCCAGCCTTAACCGTTCGCGGTACCAGCGCTCCGGCCATTGCTGGTGGTTTGGTTATCAGTGGTTTTGCTGATGGTCAGGTCAAGGCTTTCTCACTAGAGTCTGGTGAAGAAGTTTGGGCTTATGCGGTTGGTAAGCCGGAAGGTCGTTATGAAATTGAGCGCTTAAGTGACGTGGATGGTCGTTTGGTGGTGAAAGACAATGTTGTTTACGCGGTGGCGTATAATGGCACTTTGGTCGCCTTGTCACTCAGCACGGGGAGACCATTGTGGCAGCGTAATATTGCCAGTGCTGTTGGTGTCGCAGTGAAAGACGACCTTTTGGTGGTTGTGGATATGCAGAGCAAAGTGATGGCTTTGAATGCGAAAAATGGTACGGAAATTTGGCAAAACTCAGAGCTATTGGATCGTGATCTGATAACACCGGAGTTTTTTGGCCAGTACCTCGCTTTGATGGATCGCGCCGGCTTTGTTCATTTACTCGATGTGAAGAGTGGTAATATTGTGGCGCGTACTCTTGCCAATGAAATAGATGTACCGCCAGGCAGTCGTATGCTCGCCAAAGACAAGCGCTTATTTATTTTGACACCGGATGAAGATGTCACTGCCTTGACCTATTAGTCAGCGCATCGAGAGATTTAATTTAGAACGGGCTGCCATCGCTGATTGGGATGGTGGCCGTTTGTTATTTATAAAGGTAAAAAAATGATACCAGTTATTGCATTGGTAGGTAGACCCAATGTTGGCAAATCCACTTTGTTTAATCAGTTGACACGCTCTCGTGATGCTTTGGTGGCGGATTATCCTGGTTTGACCCGTGACCGTAAATATGGGGATGGCAAAGTGGGTGGGCATGAGTTTATTGTCATTGATACGGGGGGTATCAGTGGTGATGAACAAGGTATAGACGAAAAAATGGCACGCCAGTCTTTGCAGGCTATTGAAGAAGCCGATTCTGTGTTGTTTTTGGTTGACGGTCGTCATGGTTTAAATCCTGCTGATGAAATGATTGCGAATCATTTGCGTCGCTCAAATAAACCTGTGACCTTGGTCGTCAATAAGACAGATGGTATTAACGAAGACATTGCGTTAGCGGACTTTTATTCCCTAGGCTTTGCTGAACTACAACCGATTGCAGCGGCTCATGGTAAAGGTGTTCATGTGCTGATTGATAGGGTAATGCTACCATTTGCCGAACAGGTGGAAGAGGCCAAAAATCAAATCGATTTGGATGCTAAAGGCATTCGCATTGGCGTAGTGGGACGTCCAAATGTGGGAAAATCTACCTTAGTAAACCGCATGCTTGGTGAAGATCGAGTGGTAGTATACGACATGCCTGGCACCACACGAGACAGTGTGTATATTCCTTATTCAAGACATGATAAAGAGTATACCTTAATTGATACCGCTGGGGTTCGTCGTCGTAAACATGTAAAGGAAGCGGTCGAGAAGTTTTCTATTGTGAAAACCTTACAAGCCATTCAAGACGCTAATGTGGTTATTGTGGTCATTGATTCACACGAAGATTTGGTCGAACAAGACTTACACATGATAGGTTATGTGTTGGATGCAGGACGTGGTGTCATCATTGCCATCAACAAATGGGACGGCTTACAGAAAGACGAGAGGGAGCATATCAAGAGTGAGGTAGAGCGTCGCTTAGGTTTTGTTCCTTATGCCAAAGTTCACTATATTTCGGCTTTGCATGGTACAGGTGTAGGGGATTTATACGACACCATAGAAACCACTTATGAATCTTGCTACGCAAAATGGTCAACCAATCGCTTAACACGAATCCTAGAAGATGCTGTGTCTGAACACCAGCCGCCCATGGTGAACAGTCGACGTATTAAATTACGTTACGCTCACCAAGGAGGCTCAAACCCTCCGCGTATCGTAGTGCATGGTAATCAAGTTAATTCTCTACCTGGAAGCTACAAACGTTACTTGGAAAACAAGTTCCGTACTGTACTTAAGGTAAGTGGAACTCCTATCATTTTCGAATTTAAATCGTCCGAAAACCCCTTTGCACCAAAGAAAAAATAGCGCTAACAGATTGACTAAGATGAAAAAGCCTTGCTTGGGTGACCAAGCAAGGCTTTATTTTTTGGTCTTAATTTATCCAGTTATTCTTTTTTTACATAACTCAGATATTTAAAGGATGAATGCAGTAATAATAGTGTCATTTAAGTCTGCTTTATCGAGTTTTCACATTTTTTTCACTAGTATCTGCGTATCTATCGTGGGGAAAATTATGTTGTTTTTACGTGGTTTTATTTATCTAGTGTTGATTTCTGTTGTCGCGCAACTTATTTCCATAGAAGGCTATCAACACTTATCCGCAGCGCAATACAATGAGCATTCTGTCACTGAGCACTTGCAGGATTTTATGTCCTTCATGAGCTGTATGTTGTTTTTGTTCGTGTCTCGTCGCTCCCCAGTGCTTAAAATTGCGTCGACTTTGCTGGCGGCTTTAATGGCCATGATGTTCGTACGAGAATCGGATTCATTATTGGACCACTATGTGTTTGATGGCGCTTGGCAAAGTGTGGTGTTATTGATACTGCTGTGTGTGGTTATTTTCTTATGGGGGCAGTTCAGAGCTATTTACCCTTCTATAAAGGAATACGCGAAACATCCAAGTTTCGGTACTTTTCTGGCAGGTTTTGTGACTATCTTAGGCTTTTCCCGATTGATGGGACGAGGTTCATTTTGGGAAGCTGTGATGGGCGATGCTTACATGCGTGTTGTGAAAAACATAGTAGAAGAAGGCATTGAAACCCTGGGTTATACACTGATTTTTATTTCTGCTGTGGAATTAGCCTTGGCATATCGTCGTAAACTCCATCAATAATTTTTAAAGAATCCTCTCAAACATTGAAAATCCCCCAGTATAGTTAGCTTGTACTAGGGGATTTTTTTAACGCGCTCTGGACTTTTGTTTGCCCGTCAGTTTTCCTTTAGGGCGATTTTTATTCGCCTTATTACGCGCTTTTTCATTTGCTAAGTTTTTCGCCATGGTAGGTCGATTGGAACTGTGAGAAGCGCCCGTGCCTTGTCCAGGTTTCGCTTTTTTTGGTCGGCGTGGTGCGCGTTTATCCTGTTCAGCAGGGGGGACTAATTTGTTCGCTCCATGACCAATTAAGTCGGATCGTCCCATTTTGATTAAGGTGTCCCTTAATGCTTGCCAATTGCTTGGATCATGATAACGCAAGAAGCCTTTTTGCACGCGACGTTGCTCATAGTCTTTTGGCGTGTAGACATCTTCACTCTTATAGGTCACTTGTTTTAGTGGGTTTTTACTTGAGTGATACATGGCGGTTGCCAGTGACATAGGCGATGGATAGAAGGTTTGTACTTGATCGGGTTTAAAGTCGTGAGTCTTCAACCAGACCGCAAGATTCATCATATCTTCATCTGAACTGCCGGGATGAGCCGCGATAAAGTAGGGGATTAAATGCTGCTTCTTACCTGCTTCTTTTGAATACTTATCAAACATGCGTTTGAATCTATCATAGCTACCCATTCCCGGCTTCATCATCTTAGACAGGGTTTCCGTTTCTGAGTGCTCGGGAGCAATTTTTAATAGACCGCCAACGTGATAAGTCACCAGTTCTCGAACGTATTCAGGGTCTTCCACCGCCAAATCATAACGTAAACCAGAGGCGATGGAGACAGTATGAATGCCTTCAATTGCTCGTGTTTTGCGGTACAGCTCGGTCGTTGGGCTATGATCTGTGTTCAGATTTGAGCAAATGGTTGGATAGACGCACGATAGTTTTCGACAAGAAGCTTGAATCTCGTCGTCCTTACAATTCAAGGTGTACATGTTTGACGTAGGGCCACCCAGATCAGAGATATGGCCAGTAAAGCCGGGTACTTTTGCTTTGATGTCTTCAATCTCATTTAAGATGGACTCATGTGAACGAGATTGGATGACACGTCCCTCATGTTCTGTAATGGAGCAAAAAGTACAACCACCAAAACAGCCTCGCATAATGTTGATAGAGGTCTTGATCATGTCGTAAGCCGGAATTCGGGCTTTTTTGTATTTTGGGTGTGGAACACGTGCGTAAGGCAGATCAAACACCCCATCCATTTCATCTGTTTCCAGTGGAATCGGCGGTGGATTTACCCAGATTTCTTTTTTGCCATGTTTTTGAATCAGTGCTCGCGCATTATGAGGATTAGATTCTAAATGCAAAATACGCGATGTGTGTGCGTACAAGACAGGGTCTTTCGACACTTTTTCAAAAGAGGGTAGGCGAATATAGGTTTTTTCCGCATCCAGTTTTTCGCCACGACGTAATGGCGCTGGTATGACCCGAATTGGCATCACATCGGATTCTTCATTGGTCTGGCATTTGCCTTCAGGAATGTATTCGTATGGGCTGTAAATTTTGTCTATCTTTCCTGGCCAGTCAACACGCGTGGAATCGATTTCGGTGAAACCACCGGGTGGGGTATCACGAATTATGGTGGTACCACGAATATGGGTCAGTTCTTTCATGCTTTTGCCCATGGCAATCTCATGAGTGACTTCCAACATGGCACGTTCTGCATTACCGTACAATAAGATGTCTGCGGTGGAGTCTATCAGTACAGAGCGACGTACTTCGTCGCTCCAATAATCGTATTGAGCAATACGACGTAAACTGGCTTCAATCCCTCCAATCATGACTGGCACATCATTAAAGGCTTCTTTACAGCGTTGTGAGTAGACAATGACGGCTCGATCAGGACGTTTACCACCTTCGCCATAAGGTGTGTAGGCATCATCATTACGTACTTTCAAATCTGCGGTATAACGGTTGATCATGGAATCCATGTTGCCAGCGGTAATACCAAAATACAGATTGGGTCGACCTAAACGCATAAAGTCATCCGCGTTACGCCAGTTAGGCTGATCGATAATACCAACACGGTAACCTTTAGACTCTAATAAACGACCCAATACCGCCATGCCAAAACTGGGGTGGTCGACATAAGCATCACCTGTGACTATGATCACATCACAGCTGTCCCAGCCTAGGGCATCCATTTCTTCCCGCGTGGTGGGTAGAAAAGGGGAAACACCATAACACTCAGCCCAATACGCTGGGTAAGAAAATAAGTGTTTTGCTGTCTTGTGTCGTTTGATCATGATGTGCTCTGGCTAGATGAATCGCAGGAATTCTGACAATGGATAATTTTACCTTATGTCATGGCCGGCATTATCCCAGAAAAAGACTTGGGTAAACAGTCTTTGTCTGGGAAGAATCTGGTTTATTTTTGATCAATATGCCAAACACTTTCTTCAAACAGAGTGTAAAGACCGTCGCGATACTCTGTTTGGGTTTCCATAAGGTTTTCACTGGCCAGTTTGCGTATTTTGCTACCCCAAAGTTGCGTTATTTCCGTATCGTCAACGGAAAATGGCGGACCTTGCTTTTCACCTTCATAGAATAAGCTAATCAATAGTAGGAAGGCATCATCGGCCAATCTCGCTAAGGTATGTTCAACATACTTTTTGCGCAAAGTGGTGGGCATGGCAACCATAGCAGCTCTGTCATAACAGGCATCAAATTGGTTTTCTTGGAAATCGAAGTAATCACCTTCGATCAAACGAATGGGTAACTCATTGATATGATGAATCTTTATTTTGCCTTTGTGCTCAGTTTCATAGGTCAAATCATTGTCACCAATGAACTCAATGATAGCAAGGGAGGAAATTTCCACTCCGGTGACCTGATAACCTTGTTCCGCTAGCCAGATAATGTCGTTGGTTTTGCCGCATAAGGGAACCAAAACACGACTTTGTTTTGCAAGAGTGGGCCAATAGTCTATTAATTTTGGATTTATACCTTCCAAATGAAAGCCAATACGACCAGTTTGCCAACGTTCTAACCAAAACTCATTGGTAATCATGGTAACCTCTTTAATGATGATAAGTTATTAAACAGCAACCTAAGGGCAGGTTGCTGTAGCCAGTGGACTTGTTCGTACTTTCTCTAACATACAGGATAATATCTACTTAATTATAGGTTATTCTGCTTTACCATGCCGACAAACAAAATCCAAAAAGGCTTGATTGGCTTTGGACAAATAGCCGTCTTTACGCCACGCTATGTTTAAATCTAACCAAATAGGCGGATCAAAAGACCGTATGATAAGCTGTTCATTATCTTCGATGACCATGGCGAGCATGGTGGAGATACCGAATCCTTGTTGAATAATGGACTTGATCAAGGGTATTAAGTTGGTTTCAAATCCTATGTTCGGGGTAATGCCTACTTGGGCTGCCAATTTGTCGACAATTCTGCGATGAAAGAAACCTTCTTTAAACATGACTAATTCTTCTTGGAAAAAGGTTTCTGGAGAGATTTTATCAAGCTGACTAAAGCTATGTTCTTCGCCAATAACGACTAACATTTCTTCTTCTAACAGATGCTCTCCCGCTAGGTTGTCTGGTAGGGTTTCTGCCACAATGACACTTAAATCCAATTCGCCTTTTTCGAGCATTTGTTGTAATTGCCAAGTGCCACCTTCAATGACGGTTAAGGTAATACTTGGGTATTGATTGCGAAAGCC
Organism: Marinomonas sp. THO17; assembly: GCF_040436405.1. NCBI lineage: Bacteria > Pseudomonadati > Pseudomonadota > Gammaproteobacteria > Oceanospirillales > Oceanospirillaceae > Marinomonas > Marinomonas sp. THO17. The sequence goes on from NZ_AP031575.1 coordinate 3,671,300, forward strand.
CATCAAAATAGGTGGGAAGTAATAAGACCCCAGCATACTTGGGATACCCACTCGAACTTCGCCTTTTTCTAAGCCATTTAATTCGGACATCTCTAACAAGGCTTCATCAGTTGCTTGAATAATTTTTTGCGCGTGCAGCAACAATTTTTTACCCTCATCAGTCAGGCTAATATTGCGATCGGCACGATGAATTAGGGTCAAGCCTAAATCGTTTTCCAGCTTTTTAATGGCCATACTGACAGCCGGTTGCGCTACACCAAACTCATTGGCGGCTTGGGTAAAGCTAGCGGTGCGCGCAATACTGACCAAATAGCGAAGAGGTTTTATATCCATCAATAACTCTTATGATTTCGATAAGTTAGATATATTTTATTGATCTTTTGCTCAGGCGTATAGTGGCCTTATTATCTCAGTTGCCTTGGGAGAGGACGGTGATCGAAGTTGGCACTAAAAAGTTTTGGCGTGGCACCCTAGCCTTAATGATTGGTTCTTTCATGATTTTTGCCAATGTTTATGTCACACAGCCTTTGCTTCCTATGATCGCGGATGAGTTTGCTGTTTCAGCTCTGCAAGCCAGCGCAAGCTTTACCATTACCACATTAACCTTAGGGATCTCTCTTTTGTTTTATGGACCTATCTCCGACGCATTAGGCCGTAAGGGGATTATGGTCATGACCATGCTAGGCATTACTTTAACCACTGCTTGTCTCGCTTTGGTTCAGCAATATGAATACCTACTGCTATTACGTGCTTTACAAGGCTTTTTTCTTGCGGGTTTACCTGCTATTGCCGTGGCTTATTTGGGGGACGAATACTCGTCTGAAGCTTTAATGGTGGCTGTGGGTCTGTATATCAGCGGGAATACTTTGGGTGGTATTGGTGGTCGATTAATTGGTGGATTTGCCGGTGAATGGTTAGGCTATACTGCTACCTTTGCTGTAATGGCGGCAATCAGTTTCATTTGTTTGCTGATATTTTATGTCTTGTTGCCCGCGTCACAACATTTTCAACCAAATCCACTTAGACTGGGTGAGATTTTGTCTAACATGAAAAGGCATTTGTTGAATCGTCGACTGATTACCTGTTATTTGATTGGTGGATTGAGCTTTTTCATTTTTATTAATCAGTACAGCTACGTTACCTTCGTGCTGGAAGCCGCTCCTTATCACTTATCGGCTAAATATATCGGTTTGCTGTTTTTAACCTATTTGTCTGGCACAGTGGGTTCGGCCATGTCCGGAAAATTGGCAAAGCGTTGGCCGCAGGCTCATATCATGATGTTGGGCACTGGCATTTTTATGCTGGGGTCTTGTGTGACGTTAGGTGAGAGTTTATGGCTCATTATTCTGGGATTATTGATCAACAGTTTTGGTTTTTTCTTATGTCATTCCACTGCCAGTAGCTTTGTGAGTCGACATGCGAAACAGGCAAAAGCCAGTGCATCCTCCTTGTATCTGGTGTTTTATTATCTAGGGGCAAGTTCGGGTGGTTTTTATTTGGATCCTTTCTGGCAAATGAACGGATGGACTGGTGTGATTTTTGGCTCTTGGATTATCCTAGGTATTGTATTGATGGCACAATTGAGTCTGTTGAGATACCAAGCAAAATCATCACAACCTCTTGCAAAACTTTAAGGATAAAAAGGAAGCGTAGACTGACAACTCGCTCAGCCATTTGAAGTTGGCAGTTATCCTAAAAGACACGCATAAAAAAAGCCCTGCAGAGCAGGGCTTAAAACGAGAGTTGTGACAACAATAAGGCCACGAGCCGTGATTAAGGAAGGTACGAACAAGTCCACTGACTTCAGCGTGTGGATAACTCTCTTTTATTCGAGGCAAGTTTCGCTGTCCAATATAAGCATATTGGCAAGAAGCTTAACAAAGAATAAAGAGAGCTTAACCCACGCCCTTCGGGTCTTTCAGAGAAACGGCCTCTCTGTGTTAAGAGTGATTGAAAGGTATTAACATTCCTGCTCACTCTTGCCTTGATAGGCCATTTCTCTGATAAGACTGATGTTCAGAAGACTTATTCGCACCTTCCTTGAAACGGCAATCTGACTTAGTAGGTATCCCTACTAAGATGCAGTCGGAATCTACCTTTTGTTTATTTTAAGGTAGATGGTTAACTTATACCGCGTCTTGATTCAGAGACGCGTTTTCAATAACTTCATTTAGGTGTAGCCATGTTTCAACCACGGTATCTGGGTTGAGCGACACACTTTCGATGCCTTGCGCCACCAACCAGTCTGCAAAATCAGCATGATCGGAAGGTCCTTGACCACAAATGCCCACATATTTTCCTTGCCCGCGACAAGCGGAAATCGCCATTTTAAGCAGCTTTTTCACCGCAGGGTTGCGTTCATCAAACTTATCGGCGATCAGGCCAGAGTCACGATCTAGACCCAGCGTCAGCTGTGTTAGATCGTTTGAGCCAATTGAGAAGCCGTCAAAGTATTCGAGGAATTCCTCTGCTAGCAAAGCATTTGAGGGCAGTTCACACATCATGATGACTTTTAATCCATTTTCACCGCGGGCAAGACCTTGCTCAGCCAGGAGTTCGGTCACTTGTTGTGCTTCTTCAAGAGTACGAACAAAAGGAATCATGATTTGTACGTTGGTCAGCCCCATCTCGTTACGAACACGACGAATGGCTTCACATTCAAGGGCAAAGCAGTCGCGGAATGAATCATCTATGTAGCGGGCTGCTCCGCGGAAGCCAAGCATTGGATTCTCTTCATCAGGTTCAAACTGAGGGCCGCCAATGAGGTTGTGATATTCGTTGGATTTGAAATCAGACAGACGCACTATGACTGGCTTTTGCGAGAAAGAGCAGGCCAGTGTGGCGACACCTTCTACGAGTTTATCGACATAGAACTCCACTGGACCTTGGTAGCCGGCAATACGATGATCAATCTCTTCTTGCAATATGGCATCCATGTCCGTGTAGTTGAGTAGGGCCTTGGGGTGTATACCTATCATGCGGTTAATAATAAATTCCAAACGAGCCAGACCAATACCAGCGTTTGGTAGCATAGCAAAGTCAAAAGCACGGTTTGGGTTGCCGACGTTCATCATGACTTTGACAGGCAGCTCTGGCATGTTACCCACTTCAGAAGTGATCACATCAAAATTCAATTGGCCTTGGTAAACAAAGCCCATGTCACCTTGTGCGCAGGATACGGTTACTGGTTGATCATCCTTCAAAACTTCGGTGGCATCGCCACAACCTACCACAGCAGGAATGCCTAATTCACGAGCAATAATGGCCGCGTGACAAGTTCGGCCGCCACGATTCGTTACAATGGCAGAGGCACGTTTCATGATGGGTTCCCAATCCGGGTCAGTGATGTCAGTGACCAACACATCACCCTGTTGGATGCGATCCATTTCAGTGATGGAAGACAAAACTTTTACCGCCCCAGTACCTATTTTGTGGCCTATGGCACGTCCTGTGATCAATACATTTGAGGTCTCTTTTAGACTGTACCGCTCCATGCTTTGTGTATTGGCTTGGCTACGAACGGTTTCTGGGCGTGCTTGCACTATATAGAGTTTACCGTCGATGCCGTCTTTGGCCCATTCAATGTCCATTGGGCGTTGGTAATGTTGCTCGATAATGCAGGCTTGTCTGGCCAGATCTTCAATCTCTTCATTGCTTAAGGCGAAGCGGTTTTGATCATCAAGCTCCACTGGCACTATCTTAACGAATTCATCACTGCTTGCGGCGGCGTATTCCATTTTCTGGGCTTTGCTGCCTAAGCTTTTGCGCACGACCGCTGGACGCTTGGCGGCCAGAGTTGGCTTATGAACATAGTATTCGTCAGGGTTGACGGTACCTTGCACCACCATTTCGCCCAAACCGTAGGCGGCAGTAATGAATACCACTTCGTCGAATCCAGATTCAGTGTCCAAAGTGAACAGCACACCAGAAGCTCCTATGTCACTGCGTACCATTTTTTGAATGCCTGCAGATAAGGCCACACCTTGGTGTTCAAAACCTTGGTGAACGCGGTAAGAGATGGCTCGGTCATTAAACAAAGAGGCAAATACACGCTTGATCGAAGCTTTGATGTCAGCCAAACCTTTTACATTGAGGTAAGTTTCCTGCTGTCCAGCAAACGACGCGTCAGGTAAGTCTTCCGCCGTTGCGGAAGAACGCACAGCAAAGGAAGTATCTGTAGGATTGTCTTCGCACAGTTCACTAAACGCCGCTTCAATCTCCTGATTGAATTGGTCGGAAAAAGGTGCGTCTTCGATCCAGTTACGAATTTTGACACCCGCTTCCGCTAATGCATGAACATCGTCTACGTCCAAGCTGTCTAATATGCTATGGATTTTCTCTTCTAAGCCGCTTTCTACCAAGAAAGTTTGATAGGCATAAGCAGTCGTAGCGAAACCGTTTGGTACTTGGATACCAAGGTCTGTCAGGTTGGAAATCATTTCTCCCAAAGAGGCGTTTTTACCGCCCACTTGGCCGACATCTTCTAAACGAAGATCTTTAAACCACTTAATGAATTTGCTCACAAGAGACTCCGAAATTTAGGCTTTTATTATTTAAAATACTGTTGAGCCAAAATGGCTCTTCAGAACAAAGTGAAGTGACTAAGCTATGATTCAGGGTCACGATTCAAGACTTGTCAAAAGCAACACTATGAGTTCATTGTATGTAGCGGGGATGCGTTGAATAAAATCGATTATTCGATGTAGTTTTATTTCAATCGAAAAAACGGATGTCGTTAGATAACAACAAAATGAGAAAAAATGACATGAAAGTGTACTTTGTTTCCGATGGTACCGCGATCACAGCTGAGGTGTTTGGTTCCGCTATGTTGTCCTTTTTTGATGTCGACATAATGACCAAAAGTGTGCCTTTTTTAACCACCAAAGATCAGGCTAACGGACTGAAACAGCAGATAGATAACGAAGTGCTGCAAGGGGCATCGGTGTTGGTGTTTTATACCATCTCAGATTCGTCTATGAGAGACATAATACAAGGCTGCAATTGCCATTGTTACAATGTTTTTGGTGACATGCTGTCACCCATTGAACAGGCTTTGGGGGTAAAAGCACAGCCCGCAGCACAAAAAGCACATGGTATGAAAGCGGGTGTCTATGATGGTCGAATCGATGCTATTAACTACGCTTTAGCCAATGATGATGGGGCTTCCATCAAGAATTTTGATGAGGCTGATATCATATTATTAGGGGTGTCGCGTTCGGGCAAAACGCCCACCAGTTTGTATTTGGCCATGCAATACGGCATTCGCGCCGCAAACTATCCAATCACAGAGGATGATTTCTCCAGTGCGGGCTTGCCCAAAGTATTACGACCACACAAAACAAAGCTTTATGGCCTCACCATAGACGCGCAGCGTTTGCATGAAATTCGCACTGGTCGCATGGCGCAAAGCAAATATGCCTCCTTTCGACAATGCCGTTATGAAGTAGAAGAAGTGGAGTCTTTGTATCGCCAAGAACGTATACCATTTCTTAATAGTACACGTTTGTCGGTGGAAGAAATTTCCACCAAAGTCATGGCGGAGATGAATTTAGAGCGTCACAGACACTAAGAAAAATGGCTTAATAGATCGAATTATTCGATCTATTCCTTAGGATTGGTGATTTTTCGTTCGAAAAATTGTCATAAATCAATGTTTTTATTTTTGGCTTACCAATTTGATTAAAGATAATTGACTGAAAAATAGACAGTTTTTGTCACTTTTGTAGTGGAATTACAAAACCGCCAAGCGGACTGTGCAGATAATGAATAGAAAGGCTGCAAAAGAGAGAGTATTTGCCGAGAATACTCTATAATATCGATAACTTATGTGGCTTCGAATCCCTTAATTTTAACGAATATGCCACATTTTCGATAGTAAGATGTTCATATTGGTGAGTGATAAATACAGGATGTCTTACTGAATAACCAAGGATATGCCTACTTTGAGTAAAAAAATTAACGATCCACATCTGCAACGAGAAGCTTCAAAATACGATAACCCCGTTCCTAGCCGTGAATTTATCCTAGAATTTCTTGCGACGCGTAACCAGCCTTTTAGCCATCTGCAACTTTGTGACGAATTCTCTTTAAAAGAAGAAGACGAGATCGAAGCCTTGCGCCGACGTTTGATTGCCATGTGTCGTGATCATCAGCTAAATTCCAATGCCAATAATGAATATTATCCGATTCTAGAAAGTGACTTAATCGAAGGCTATGTACAGGGTAACAAAGAAGGGCATGGTTTTTTATTAAGAGAAAATGACGACGATATCTTTTTGTCTGCGCGACAAATGATGAGCGTAATGGACGGCGACAAAGTGAAAGTGCGTTTGTCGGGTCGCAGTGTAAAGGGGCGCTTAGACGGCGTTGTGGTAGAGGTCATTGAACGTCGTCACACTCAACTAGTTGGTCGCTATTATGAAGAGAGTCAGACCGCTTTTGTTACCCCTGAAAATCCGCGTATTTCTCAAGATATTTTGATAACCAAAGCATCCGGTTTATCGCCTAAGCACGGTCAATATGTGCTAGTGGAAATTTTATCTTATGCTGATCGCGGACAAGCTGCGCAAGGCATAGTAAAAAAAGTGCTAGGGGACTTTATGGCCCCAGGGGTGGAAATCGAAGTGGCGATGCATCGTTACGAGATTCCCAACGAATGGCCTGTTGCGGTTGAGCAACAAATTCAGCATTTCACCACAGCCGTGGCGGAAGAAGACAAAGCTCACCGTGTGGACCTCAGAGAAACGCCGTTTGTTACCATAGATGGCGAAGACGCTCGTGACTTTGACGATGCTGTGTATTGTGAGAAAACGCCGGGCGGTTGGAAACTGTTTGTTGCCATTGCTGACGTGTCTCATTATGTGAAAAAAGGCACGGCGTTGGATGAAGAAGCCATAGTGCGCGGCAACTCGGTTTATTTCCCCGGTCGTGTGATTCCTATGCTGCCAGAGGTTTTATCGAACGGACTTTGCTCATTAAACCCAGATGTGGACCGTTTGGCCATGGTGGCGGAAATTTCCCTGACCAGCAAAGGCAAAATGCGCGGTTTCAAATTCTATGAAGGTTTGATTCGCTCTCATGCACGCTTGACTTACACTAAGGTGGCGAAAATGATTGCCACTGAGCCAGAAGATGAAGGTGTGGCGTTGCGTGAGCGTTATCAAGACATAGTGTCGCACATTGATGATTTAAGTGGATTATACCAAGTGTTAAAAGACGCTCGTGATGAGCGTGGCGCCATGGAATTCGAAACCGTCGAAACTCGTATGGTATTTGATGAGAACGCCAAAATTGAACACATTGTCCCTGTTGAGCGTAACGATGCTCATAAGCTGATCGAAGAGTGTATGTTGTGTGCTAACGTGGCGGCAGCAGAGCTCTTGATTAAAGCAGATTTACCGGCGTTATTCCGTGTCCATGAAGGGCCAAAAGAAGATCGCTTAATGACCTTGCGAACTTATTTAGGCTTGCTTGGTTTGGAATTGCCAGGTGGTCTGAAGCCAACCCCAGCCGATTACGCCTTGGTGGCCGAGCAAATTCGTGACCGTGCGGATGCGCGAAGTATCCAAACCATGATGTTGCGTTCTATGTCACAAGCGGTTTATCAGGCCGATAACATGGGGCATTTTGGCTTGAATTATGAAGCCTATACGCATTTCACTTCGCCGATTCGTCGTTACCCTGATTTATTGGTACACCGCGCCATCCGTTATCTGATCCGTGGTGAAGGTCGACCAAAAGTGTCGCAAGCCCATCGAGTCGCGGGCAGTCCTTTATTAAAAGAGAAGAAAATTTACGGCTACGACCATGCGGATATGGATGGCTTAGGGGATTCTTGTTCCTTAACAGAGCGTCGTGCTGATGAAGCCACTCGTGATGTGGAAGCTTGGTTAAAATGCCAATATGTAGAGCAGCACCTTGGCGATCCCTTTGATGGTGTTGTCACCGCGGTGACACCTTTCGGTCTTTTTGTTGAGTTACAAGGCCTGTTTGTTGATGGCTTGGTACATATCTCAGGACTGGGGCAGGATTACTTTGTTCATGATATTGAGCATCAAGCCATTATTGGTGAGCGCACTGGTAAAGTATTCCGCTTGGGTGACAGCGTAAAAGTTCGTGTGGCGAGCGTCAATTTAGAACAGCGCAAAATCGATTTGAGCCTGGATAACTCTGCCCCTCGTGCTCGTAAAAAGGTAGAGCGAGACGAGTTGTCTGAGCTAGAAATGCAATTAGCTCAGTTGCCACCTATTGAATTGGGTGGTCGTTCCAAACCGAAAATGGACGCCAAAAAAGATCTTCAGCAAGAAGATAAGAGTGGCGAAAAGAGTAAGTCGAAAAAGCGTCGAGCACCTTCTAAAGGCAAACGCGTAAGACAGAAGAAAACGGCTCAATCGGCTAATACTAAAGGGTCTAAAGGGACTGCTTCGAGTGCGAAAAAGCCAAACAAGGTGAAAGCCAAAAAAACAAAAAAGGCCAAAAAAAGTAACGCCAAGTCGCGTGCTAGTGATTAATTGAACGAATTAAAATAGAACAGAGAGAATTGACACATTCATGTCAGATTTAGAGTGGATATACGGCATTCATGCCGTTGAAAATGCCTTATCGCAACAAGCTGATCGTATTAAAGAAGTACGTTTTCAAGAAGGTCGTGATGATAAGAAAACACAGCGCTTGATGAGCTTGTGTAAAAAATACAAAGTGCGTTATAGCCTAGTACCCCGACGTGATTTAGACCAATTGTTCAGCAAGACCAAAGAGCGCATTGTGCATCAAGGTGTAGTGGCCTATACCGCCATGACCAAAGCCGGTAACGAAGCTGATTTACACAGTTACATTGAAAGTTTGGATGAGACGCCTTTGGTGATTATTCTGGATGGTGTAACGGATCCGCATAATCTTGGCGCTTGTTTACGCAGTGCCGATGCAGCTGGCGCGCATGCGGTGATCATGCCGAAAGACAATTCCGCGCCTCTCAATGCCACGGTGAGCAAGGTTGCCTGTGGTGCTGCGGAAAGTATGCCAGTGTATGCCGTAACGAACTTGGCACGTACCATGAAAAAGCTGCAGGATCAGGGTATTTGGATTTTTGGTACCGCGGGCGAAGCCACAGATACCATTTACGATCAGGACTTAACCATTCCAACTGCCATCGTCATGGGGGCGGAAGGTGAGGGGATGCGTCGCTTAACTCGTGAGCAATGTGATTACCTAGTGAAATTACCTATGGCAGGCGTAGTGTCTAGCTTGAACGTCTCGGTTGCGACCGGTGTGTGTTTGTACGAAGTGGTACGTCAGCGTGCCGTAAAAGCCAGTCGTTAAGGAGAGAGTCAGGTGTTTCCGTCGTTCCAGATCAGTCCATTAAGTACGACATTAGACGCTGATTTACAGCTTAAGATAGATACCAAAACCAAACCGCCAGGCTCGCTCGGTGCGCTGGAACAATTGGCATTTCAGTTGGGGCGTATTCAAGGCTCTCTTGTGCCGAATGTGGACAGTGCCAAAATGCTGGTGTTTGCGGCGGATCATGGTGTGGTAGATCAAGGCATCAGTTTGTTTCCCCAAGAAGTGACGCCACAAATGGTGATGAACTTTTTGATGGGCGGTGCGGCTGTTAGTGTGTTTTGCCAACAGCATCAAGTGCCTTTGGGTGTGGTAGATGTAGGGGTGAAAGGCGATATTGCAGAGCATGTCTTGTTGTCATCACGTAAAGTCGCCCATGGTTCACAAGATTTCAGCCAAATGGCGGCCATGACTCGTGAGCAGGTTGCTCAGGCCATGCACGCCGGCATTGAGGAAGTGGATCAAGCTATAGCGGAAGGTTGCAACTTGCTCATGTTTGGTGAAATGGGCATAGGCAATACCTGTGTGTCTTCTTGTATGATGTCGGCCTTATTAGGTGAGTCGGGTCAAGTAACAGCCGGTCGTGGAACTGGATTGGACGATGCTGGTGTTTCCCATAAGGCGACAGTCATACAAGCATCTCTGAAGCGTGCGCAAGCAGAAACAGGGAAAAGTATTCAACAATGGGATGCAGAAACCCTTGCCATGCAGGTGGGTGGTTTTGAAATCTTAGCCATGGCCGGGGCCATGTTGCAGTCCGCATCGCGCAATACGGCATTTGTGGTGGACGGTTTTATTTGTTCTGTGGCCTTATTGTTCGCTCATAAGGTCAATCCTTTCGTAAAAGACTATGCGGTGTTCGCTCACCAATCTAATGAACAGGCCCACAAAAAATTATTGGCTTATCTGCAAGCAGAGCCTATCTTGTCTCTGGATTTGCGATTGGGCGAGGGTTCCGGTGCGATTTTGGCCTACCCTTTGATAAAAAGTGCCTGTGTTTTTATGGCCAATATGGCCAGTTTTGAAAGCGCAGGTGTCAGTAATCAATAAAAACTTGGCATGATTCAAAGGTTGATTTGAGGGCAAGATGAAAAATCCATTTCCAAATAGGTATTGGCAGGGCTTTAAACGTAGCCTAGTAACTTATACTCGAATCCCGTTAAAAGTAGATTGGCGTGAGGAAGAAGAGTCTAGTATTCCAGCCGTTAGCTTTTTGCCTTGGGTCGGCTTGGTAGTGGCATTAATGAGCGCTTGGCCTTTGTGGTTCGATTGGTCGACCTCATTGCAGGCTCTGTGTATGTTGCTTAGCGCTGTGTTGATTACTGGTGGCTTTCACGAAGATGGCTTGATGGACAGTGCGGATGGCTTAGTAGGCGGTTTGGATCAAGAACAGCGCCTAACCATAATGAAAGACTCTCGACTCGGTAGCTATGCCGCTTTGAGTATTTGGTTTTCGATGACCTTGAAATGGTTGTTGCTTACTGAGTTATTGAATACAGGGTCAGACTCTTTTCTTGTTTTGCTCTATTTGATCTCTGTTTGGTGCGCAGTACAGATACTGGCGCGGGTGTTTCCTTTAGTCCTAATGCATAGTTTGGATTATGTTTCCGTCGGACAAAGCAAAGCCAGCAGTATGATTACGCGCTTGGATATGAAGCAGTGGCTGGTGGCCTTGTTACCATGTGCCATCATCGCCATCTTATCGTTGAACATTATTGAAATAGTCTTGGCTGTCTTGTGTGCTGGATTATTGCTGTTGGCGATGCGTCAGTATCTTAAGGCTAAAATTCAAGGGTTCAATGGTGATACTTTAGGGGCCAGTGAGCAGTTGGGTGAGATTTTTGTGATGGCGATTTTACTGGTGTTTACTGCGTGAAGTTGTATTTAGTTCGTCATCCAAAACCCGATGTAGTGCCAGGCTTGTGTTACGGTGATCAAGATGTGCCGTTATTAGAAGGTTGGCAACAAGGAGCGCAAGCCCTGAAGCAAGCGTTAGATCTGCAATATGATCAAGAGACAGTGCGTTGTTATCACAGTCCTTTAAGCCGTGCAGCGTTATTGGCGGATTATCTGAGCGAAGGCCAATCTCATCCAATTGAAGCATTAAAAGAGCTGGATTTTGGTCATTGGGAAGGACGTATTTGGTCCGATATCCCCAGACAAGAAATGGACGTTTGGGCAAAGGACATTGTGAATGCCAATCCTTACGAAGGGGAAAGCTTAAAAGAAGTGGCTGATCGAGTGTGGTATTGGTGGTCAAGTATCAAGGATGAAGCTATGCAGACTTGTGTGCTAGTGGCTCACTCTGGCGTGATTAAGGTGCTAGTGAGTTTGCTGTGTGAGTGGCCATTGGATAAATGCTTTCGTATTGATGTGGGTTTCACCAGTGTGACGGAATTGGATATTCAAGGTGATTGGTGCGTGTTAAAACGCTTAGGTGCCGGTGACTGGCAGTAGATACTGACAAGTGTTATTTAGATTGGCTTCGAATTGGCTTTGGCGCCCGTCAAGTTACAGAGATTGATAGAGATAAAAAACCATGTTGTTATATCTTTTGGGTATGTTCGGTATTGCGGCATTTGCCATCACTGGGGTGATTTCCTCTGGCAAAAAAGACATGGACCTGTTTAGTGTGGTGTTTCTAGGCATGGTCACTTCATTAGGCGGTGGCACCCTAAGAGACACTGTCTTAGGAGTAGAAGCCGTGTATTGGGTACAGGACACCTCTTATCTTTGGGTAGCATTTTTATCGTCGGTTGCGGCATTTTTCGCTGTGCGTTTTATTGAAAACAGACAAAGGATATTTCACTATGCTGACTCCTTTGGTTTGGCTTTGTTTACTATCGTTGCAACTGAAAAAGTAATGGAATTAGGTTTTCCATCCATCATTGCCATCACCATGGGTGTGATCACTGGTATTGCTGGAGGCATTATTCGTGACTTGTTAAGTCATAAGCCGCCTTTGGTATTGGGACGAGAGTTTTATGCAACCCCCGCGTTTCTAGGTGCTATTTTATTCGTGCTACTTCAAAAAAACATACCTTTCCATGAATTTAACTCGATTTACGCCGTACTATTAGTCTTTATACTAAGAGTCTTTGCGATACATAAAGACTTGTATTATCCCAGTTGGCTACTCTACAAAAAGCGTTAAGGAAGCACATAATGTCTGCAACTAACTTAACAGAAGAAGAAAAGCAGCAAGCTCGTTTGCTGAAGAAAAAAGCGGTCGTTGATCAACGCATCGCAGCAGCCACAGAAGAGCGTGGTGTGACCATCTTATTGACGGGCAATGGTAAAGGCAAAAGCTCAAGCGCTTTTGGTACTATGGCAAGAGCATTAGGTCATGGACAAAAGTGTGGTGTAATTCAATTCATTAAAGGGCGCAAAGCCACAGGTGAGCAGCTTTTTTTCGGTGAGCATCCGCGTGTGGATTTTCATGTGATGGGACATGGATTTACATGGGAAACCCGTGATCCTCAACTGGAACAACAAGCGGCAGATCAAGCTTGGTCATTGGCGAAAAGTATGTTGGCCGATGCCAGTATTGATTTCATCTTACTGGATGAAATCACTTACATGTATAAATACGGTTATCTTGATGAGGCTGAGTTGATTAGCGCCTTGGCCACGCGGCCTGCCCATCAAAACGTGATGATGACGGGGCGGACTGCTCCGCGAGTTCTCCTTGATTCGGTCGATACTCACAGTAAGATAGCCAACGAAAGACATGCCTTTGCCAATGGTGTAAAAGCGCAAGCAGGCATTGAGTGGTAAGACTGCCCCAATCGATTTCAAAGTGCTTTCTTCGTATAGGCTCACTTAATAAGTGAGCCTTTTTTATGGGCAAAATTAACCTGTAATTTCAATAATGAGATTTATTCTCAAAAAGCTGGATTTTTTTCTTTTCTTTTACGATAATGATTCTCATTAGTTTCATTTGGCAATTACTGCCGTGGAGGAAAGAATGCAAAATTGGGAACGCTTAACACGTCAAGCCAACAAAGCTTACTCAAATCATGACTATTCCAATGCTGTAGAACTCAATCAGCAAGCATTACAGCAAGTAGAGTGTTCGTTTGATGATGACTTCCACCAAGATGCAGAATCTGCAGTCGCTGCGGCGGCGGTAAGCTTTTTAAACATTGCTGAATCCTACACTGCACTTGGCGACTTTTTGTCAGCGAATACACAGTATGAAAACGCAGTGAATTTTTTACAGGCCGTTATTGTTCGTCCAGATGTGGATGAGGAGCAGCGCGGCCTGATTATGAGAACCGCTACCCATATTCGTTTTGAATGGGAGCTGTTTTCGCAAAGTCACAGTAAACATGTTGTGGCTCAAAGTAAGGCGCTAATGCGTTCTATTTCAAATGCTGTTACCAGTCAGGGCGTCATGGTACGTCATTAAATTGCTCTACTAAAAAGGATATCTATATGAAATCTACTTTTTCCACTTTTGTTGTCAGTGTCTGTTTCGCTCTTATCAGTTCAACAGCCTTGGCACATCCTGGTCACGATCATGCTCATTGGTCTAGTGAACTGATTCACATGCTAACTTGGTTAGCGATTGCCAGTGTGATTGTGGGTGGCTTGCTTTACAAGCAAGTTTTTCGACGTAAAGGTTCTAAGCAGGAGGATAACAATCATGATGCATAATCTGGTGAATGTACTGGACAAGGTGATTGGCTTTCAAACGGCTCAAGCCCATTGTGATATTCCTTGTAAAATCTATGATCCATCAACGGCTCAATTAGCGGCATTAAGCTGTGTTCGCCTGCTGGATTTGATTAAAGAAATTGAAGACAAAGGTGATTTAAAAGTCGCTGATTATGCGCAAATTTCTCGTTTAGTGAGTGAGAAAGAGTCCGCTTGTACAGAGGTCAAAGAAGCTGTACGCATTATTTGGGGTGATTATTTTAAAGCGCCGCAATTTGAGCAGATTCCTAATGCCCATGAGTTGACGCATAGCATTATGTTGCAAGCATCAAAATGTAAGCAAGGAATCAGTCGAGAGGAAGGCGAAAAGCTGGTGGACTTAGTCAATCAATTTGCTGAGGCTTTTTGGTTGACCAAAGGTGTGCCGACTTATACCGCTGCTTGCCCATATCCACCCATGTTGGATACGGTTTATCCAGACCTAAAAGGGTAAAACAATTAGGAAGGAGAAAGGTTTCTCCTTCCTACTTTCTACTTTAGATAGGGTACAAGGAGGCTTTATGTTTCGCTTAATTAAAGTGCAAGGAGAAAGCATGGCACCCAGTCTTCACGATGGAGATTTTGTCTTTATCAGTCGTTGGTATAGAAAACTTCAAGTAGGACAATTGGTAGTGGTTGATCATGCATTGTACGGTTTTATCGTAAAAAAAGTCTTACACATAGCCCCTGATGGTCAGTTATGGCTGGGGGGAGAAAATAACCAAAGTCTGCAATCAGAGCGCATTGGTTGGGTGTCGCCACGACGAGTGATGGGAAAGGTGATTGGTCGTATTTGCGCACAAAAACCAAAACTGCATTGAGTGTCTAATATTCTAGACACTTTAGTGGGGTAAGTCGTTTTTTGTCTGTCAGACTGCCCTTGGTCTGATTTCTATTTTTCTCTAAAATCCCGTCTATTGTTCAATCTGCAAATTTTTCAAGGGATAAGCATGTCGACAGCAGACCTACCAAAAAAAGACTTGTCAAAAGTTCAGAAGCATACCCGTTCGGAAGATATTCAAGCCATGTTGATTGGCTCCTTGATCATTGCCTTGGGGGTCAGTTTATTTACTCAGGCTGGCCTATTAACGGGTGGTTCTGCTGGTTTAGCCTTCCTGATTCAATACTCGACCTCATTAACTTTTGGTCAGGCCTTTTTCTTGATCAACTTACCTTTTTATCTATTGGCAATATGGCATTTTGGTTGGAACTTTACCTTGAAGACATTTTTTGCGGTATTTTGCGTGTCCGTTTTTTCAGATTTAACGCCAATGTTGGTTTCCTTTGAATCGGTTGACCCTATCTACGCTAGTATGACGGGCGGTTTTCTAATGGGGGTTGGTTTCTTAATGCTGTTTCGCCATAACGCCAGTTTAGGTGGGGTCAATATTTTGGCTCGTTATCTGTCAGAAAAATACCACATCTCCATGGGGAAATTTCAAATGGCCATTGATTGCACCATAGTATTGGCTTCTGTCTTTGTGGTGGATTTTTGGTTGATTGCTGTGTCTTTCATTGGTGCTATTGCATTAAATATGATTATTGCTGTGAATCATAAACCCGGACGCTATATGGGTAATGTGTAAAAGCCCCTTATTGCAAATAACAAAAGCGACATTGAGTCGCTTTTTTTGTGTTTTAGGCACAATTTATCCCTATCTTAGACCTATTGTTTTCATATCTTTAGACGCTCGGGTATCATAACGCCAAACGAATAAACTGAGGAAAAGAGAGTTTTGGAGCTGTTAAAGGTTGATAACCTTAACCCGTATTTAGACGATTTAGTTGCCTTACTGATTGATGCGGTGGACTCAGGCGCTCCCATTGGTTTTTTACCACCATTAAGCGAGCCGGAAGCAAAAGCCTATTGGTCTTCGGTTAACGATGAACTTCAGGAAAATTCTCGTCAGGTATTGCTGGTCCGAGAAGAGGATAAAGTGGTTGGCAGTGTGCAAATTGCCATGTCTCCTAAAGCCAACGCCTTGCACCGTTGTGATGTGGAAAAGCTTATGGTGCATACCCAAGTAAGAGAAAATGGTCTAGGAAGCATACTGATGCAAGGTGTAGAGCGAGTCGCCGCTGCCATGCAACGTCAGTTGTTAATCTTGGAAGTTCGCAGTGATGACATCGCACATGATATGTACGTAAATATGGGCTATATCCCATTTGGTGAAGTTCCTGGTTATATCCGCAGTGCCAATGGTATGTTGCATAACTCCACTTTCTTTTATAAAGAAATTGAAACCAGTCATGAAGTATTTAGTTAATTGCAGTAGGGCGATTTTTGAGACTCGATTTTTATTTATCCCATGTCACTGAATTAGCACGTAAAGCGGCTAAAATTGCCGCTGCAAAAGGCCGTGTCACGGTGAACGGTGAAGTGGTTAAAAAAGCCAATCATAGGGTATTAGAAACAGATCACATATGTTTGGACGGTGAGCCATTAGCTTGGCCAACGGAGGGCTATTATTTACTGCATAAACCGGCTGGATATGTATGTGCGAATGAGGATCCCGAACATCCGATTGTGTTGGACTTGTTGCCTAATCATTTAGGTCAAAAGCTAAATATAGTAGGACGTTTAGACAAGGACACCACAGGATTACTTTTACTGACAACCGATGGTCAATGGTTACATAGAATCACCTCGCCGCGGCATGTTTGTCCGAAGCGTTACTATGTGAAGCTTAAAGATGTGATCTCGCAGCAATCCATTGAACAACTTGAGGCGGGTGTCTTGCTAAGGGGTGAAAGCCAGTTAACCAAACCTGCCGAGGTTGAGTGGCTAAGTGAAAAGGAAATTTACCTAACCATTCAAGAAGGTAAATATCATCAAGTGAAACGCATGTTAGCATCGGTGGGTAATAAGGTTGAGCAATTGCATCGTGATCGAATTGGTCCTTTGCAGCTAGATAAAAATCTTCCGCTTGGTGAATACCGAGCGCTCACAGCGCAAGAAATAGCCTTTTTTTAGACATAATAAGAGACAAAATAGATGACAGAATTATCGATGGACGAACGCGTACAGCTGCTGGTTTCGCCAGACAGTGAACGTCTAGCCTATTTTATTGAACAAGCTAAAGCGACTGAGCAGGTTTGGAGTTTAAGTAATGAAGAAGGCTTTGTGATGGTGGAAACCGACGAAGGTGATTGCGTTATGGTTTGGCCTGATGCTGAGTTTGCTAGTCAGTGGGCCATTGAAGATTGGGATGATTGTGAGCCCGTGGCGGTCTCTTTGACGAGTTTTAAGACAGAATGGTTGCCGAGTTTGGCGATGGATAACATCACAGTGGCGGTGTTTCCAAATATCGAAGATGAAGGCAAGTTATCGACTGCCGAAGAGCTAACGGCTTTGTTGGGCGATTAGCTAGTTTGATATGATGAGTTTTACACTTCTAGGAAGGAAGTGATGATGTATTTTCGTAAAGGACGAGGCATATTAAGGAACCCCCAATGAGTAAGCGTCAAAATCATCGTGAAGAAGTCTTTATGAAAATATTGGATGCAGCAGAAGTTGAGTTTGGTTTAAAAGGCTATAATGGCGCCAGTTTGCAACATATCGCTGAACGAGCAGGTTTACCTAAGCCGAACATCATCTATTATTTTCAATCGAAAGCGAACTTATACAAACAAGTGCTGGATCAAACCCTCATGGGCTGGAATGACGTGTTTGATCGCGCCACAGTGGAAGATGATCCCGCCGAAGTGTTGAACAGTTTCATTCGAGTAAAATTGCAGAACAGTTTTGAGAAACCAGTTGCATCACGCTTATTTGCGATGGAAGTCATAAGTGGTGCCAATCATATTGGGGATTATTTAAAAGAGGCACTACGTCCATGGTTTGCTTCTCGTGTGGCCTTGTTGGAAGCTTGGATGTCGGCAGGAAAAATGCGTCAGACCGATCCTGCCAGTTTGATTTTTATGATCTGGGCAACCACACAACACTATGCCGACTTTGAGGCGCAAGTCTTGGCTTTGAGTGGTAAGGACAGCTACAGTGAAGAGGACCTTACGCGCATTGCTGACGCCATTAGTGGTATCGTGTTGGCGGGATGTGGTTTGCAATAAATCACAATATTCTCGCTTCATTGTTGTTTTGAGAGTCTTGTACGTGGCGTATCAAGGCTCGTAATTTCGCTGGTTTAGCCGGTTTGGCCATATAACTGATCTGGCGTGATTTGCAAAGTTCAATAAGGTCTACTTCTCGTGAAGCCGTCAACAAAGCGGCTGGAATGTTTCTGTTGGCTTTTTCTCTTAGTGCTTGAATTAAACTTAACCCATCTTTGTCATCATCAAGGTGATAATCCACCAACAAGAGTTCTGCTTCTCCATCCGCAGCCAGAGCTGCTTCGTAACTTTGGAAACAATGACATTCACATTGCCAATGAGTCAGTAAGCTGGACATGGCAGTGAGATTGTTTTCATCATCGTCAACACACCAGACACGACAATGATGCGTCTCGTGTGGCGTTTCAATCGGCTCACTTACCTTAGCAGGGTTGGGGCGGACTTGATTGATCGCCATGGGAATTTGAATGCTAAAACAGCTTCCCTTATTAGGAACAGAGCGCACTTTGGTCACTAAACCGAGTTGTTTTTGCATTCGGCGTACCAGGCCTAAGCCGAGTCCCATGCCGGGTTCTTTTGTGTTTTCCCAGCGATAAAAATCGTCAAAGACTTTTTGTTGCTCAGCTTCGGGAATACCTATGCCTGTGTCCCAAACTTGTAAGAGAACATGTCTGTTGCAAGGTCGCACGCTTAATAGCACACGACCATTAGTTGTGTATTTCACGGCATTTGAGACGAAATTCTGGATGATTCTTCGCAAATAAATAGGGTCTGAATAAACAGTAAAAGCGCGAATACGAGTATCGAAACGGATGTTTTTACTGGCGGCAATCACATCAAATTCTGTCACTATGGGGGCCAAAATTTGTTCCAATTCACAGCTTTCCAATTTCGGTTGCAGGGCGCCTTGATCGAGACGAGCAATTTCCAATAAAGTGGAAATAAGTGCCTCTGTTGACTCTAATGAATCGGATAGATTTTTAATAATATGACTGGTGTGCTCATCTAACTCTGTAGTGTTCAGTATGCCCATGAAGAGTTTGGCGGCATTGAGTGGCTGCAAAATATCATGACTGGCTAAGGCAAGAAACTCTGTTTTTGAGGCATTTGCTTGTTCGGCTTCGGCTTTAGCATAAAGTAGAGCTTTTTCTGCCTTGTTACGGCGATTGATTTCTTGCAACAATTCTACATTCACACTTTGTACTTCTTCTGCGCGCGCCTTGACACGTTTTTCCAGATCAATGTTGGCTTCTTTTAGTGCTTGCTGACTTTCAATATGTTCCGTAATGTCGGTAAAACTGGTGACGAAACCGCCATCAGGCAATGGGTTACCCACCATTTCAATGACACGGCCATTGGCACGACGACGTAAGAAACGGTGAGAGGTGCCTTTTTTTAAGTGATCAAGTCGTTTATTGACTAAGTCTTCAATTTCCCCAACACCGCATTCGCCTCGTTGCGCGTTGTAACGTATCAGCTCCTCTACGGGTAAACCCACTTTGAGCATACCTTCTGGGTAGGGATAGAGCTGAAGATAGGTCTTATTCCAAGCCACGATTCGTAGTTCTTTGTCAACAACACTAATCGCTTGATCAAGATTGTCCATGGAAACAAATAAGAGATTTTGACTGAACTGGATGGCTTGGGTAGTTTCATCCAGATAGGTCATCATTTCTTCTACTTTGATTTGTTTGTCCACTAAGATGGAATTAATGATGGTACGTGCTGAGGAGCCTCCTAGAACGCCGCCAAGTATGCGCTCACAATAATCGATAAACAAACGACTAGGTGGTTCACTGGAATGAATATCTTGGTCATCATAGTGTTGCTCAAAATTGTTCAATACTTGCTGAGATTTTTGTTTACCAAGAAAGGTTTCCAACAAGACAAGCAAATCCCCATTAGTGGCTTTGCTTTTGGGTTTAAAAAAGCCTTTTTCTAACTCGGTAGTGGGACTGACAAACGCCGTGGCTTGAATACGATCAATCAATCTTTCGGTGGACAGTAAAGACCCTAAAATATAGCCAAATACATTGGCAAGCAGGCTAATAAAAGCGCCGTAGCTGATGAGTTCAGAGCGAGATTGTCCACTGGCCAAGTTCCATTCTATGTTGCCACTTAGAGGCAGCATCATCATCAGCATCCAACTGATGAAGCCGAACGTTAAGCCTGTGTACACCCCATAAGCATGACCACGTTTCCAATATAAGCCGCCAAATACGGCGGGCATCAATTGTAAAACCAATGAGAAAGCCAGTAAGCCTGTGCCTGTTAAAGACTCATGATTGGCCATCTTCTGATAATACAGAAAGGATAAGATTAAAATGCCCAACATGGCCAAGCGACGTATGACCAGAATGCGTCGTCGATATAAAGGCAAGGCTTGGTGCTGAGCGCTGGCTCGAGCCAACATCAAGGGAAGAATCACGTCGTTGCTGATCATGATACTCAGAGCAAAGGTTGCCACAATAATCATTGCCGTGGTGGCGGAAATGCCACCCAAAAAAATGAGAATTTGTAATGGCAGATAATCTGACATCAAGGCAAATTGAATCACATAAGTATCGGGGTTGATCTCGCTGCTGAATAAACCTTGTCCGGCCAAGGAAACCGGTGGAATGATCACAGCGAAAATGGCCAGATACAGGGGAAACATCCAACGTGCCACATTGGATTGACGTGTATCTTGATGGTCGACCACAGTGACATGGAACTGGCGTGGTAGGCAAATCACTGCGGCGGCAGACATAAAGGTTTGCATCAAAAAAGGGAAGGTTAAAAAGGCCTCAGGATGCCAAACGGAAACATTTACCTTATTCTGAATACTAGTTAGGTCCACACCCTGGACCATAATCAGAACCACCAATCCTACCGCTATAATGGCAATCAGTTTGAATAAGGATTCCGCACCAATGGCTAACATCATACCGGAGCGATATTCAGTCACTTCCACCTTACGCGTACCGAACAGCATGGCAAAAATGCCCATTAATAAGGTCGCAATCAACACAATTAAGTGTGTTGAGGTTTCTTCTTGATTGACGAATAAAGCAAAATTAGAGCCGATGGCTTTCAATTGCAAAGCGATATAGGGAATCACCGCTAGCATACAAATTAAGATCACCAAGGGCGCAGTAATAGGCCGTTTACCGTAGCGCGAGGAAATAAAGTCAGCAATAGAAGTAATATTCTGTTTATGGCTTATATTGATCATCTTACGCAGCAAGGGAAAAGCAAACAGATACAATAAAATGGGCCCAAGCAGAATGGGCAAATAGTTCCAACCAGAGCGCGTGGCTTCGCCTATAGCACCGTAAAAAGTCCAAGCCGTGCAATAAATGGCTAAAGAAAGGCTATAAACCAAAGGATGGCGAGTGAGCTTTTTCGCATAAGGGCCTTCCTTATCACCCCATAATGCGATCCAAAATAACCCCATTACATACAAGATGGCCAGCAGAATCCAGAAAACCGTCATGGTCTAAGCACCTGATTACAAAGCAGTGTTTTATTTTTCTTAGATCAATGTAGCATACTTCTTGTGCTATGCCTCTTAGACTTAGGTCGTGTTAATGCTCAGCTTTTGTTACTACTCGGTTTTTAAAGAGACATGCTAAAATGACCTTATGTTGTACAGAGGAAACTATCATGTCACTCCCTTCAAATTATCAGGTAAAAGCCTATCACGCACATCTTTATTATCAGGATGAGGCTGGCATGCTTATGGCGCAAATGGTTGCCAAACAAGCGCAAGCATTATTTGAGATACGTGTTGGGCGTTTTCATCAAAAGCCAGTAGGGCCACATCCATTGTGGAGCTGTCAATTATCCTTTGCCGCAGAGATCTTTGGCGACTTTATTCCTTGGCTAATGTTTCACCGTCAAAGCTTGGATGTGTTTGTCCATCCTTTAACAGGGGATGAGTATGTTGATCATACACAGGGTATCAGCTGGTTGGGCAATTCGTATCCATTAGACATTTCCCAGTTTGTGAAAAATGAGTAAGGCAGGCCTTATCACTACTCTTTTTTGGACAAATCTTTCAGAAAAATCCTCTTGTTACGCTTTAAAAAAAAGATAACAGCAGCAAAATTTAATTTGTGGTGATTTCTCATTGAGGGTTATCATAAACACGCTTATTTTTACTGGGTTCGTGTTGTGACGGAGTCATCGCAAAATAATTTGCTTGTATCAAGCGCTCGTACCTAAACTTATTCCAAGCTGGAGAATAGAATGCAAATTTCTGAAAACACCGTTGTGAGCATGCATTACACCTTAACCGATGATCAAGGTCAGCAACTAGATTCCTCATCAGGTCAAGAGCCCTTAGTATTTTTGAGTGGTGCGCAAAACATCATAGACGGTTTAGATAAAGCCCTTCAGGGCAAAGCGGCAGGCGATAAAGTAACGGTTTCTGTTGCCCCAGAAGAGGGGTACGGCGAAATACACCAAGAACTGATTCAAAAAGTGCCTGCGGAAAACTTCCAAGGGGTTGATGACATCCAAGTGGGCATGCAATTCATGGCGCAAACGCCGGGTGGTCAGCAACCTGTTACCGTGATTGGTGTGGAAGAGGATGGCATCATGTTGGATGGTAACCATCCATTGGCAGGCAAAACCTTGAACTTTGACGTAGAAATCGTTGAAGTCCGTGAAGCCTCAACAGAAGAAGTGGAACATGGTCATGTTCATGGCCCGGGTGGTCACCAACACTAAGACTCTGTGTAACAATACTTGAGTAAAGGATAAACGGCTTCTTCGGAAGCCGTTTTTGTTTCTATTATCTTGCTCAGCAAGGATAAAGATGTCCACATCAACAAATCAAACAGCAAAAGAAAGCAGGGATAAAGGCTGCTTTTCTGGGGTATTGTTTTACTTGGGACAAACAGGCGTTTGATCTTTGTTTGTTTGGCGATCTCAATGTCTAGGATGCTAACGGCAAGCCTATTTTTATCAGTCAGGATAGTTGGGGGAATAAAAGTACGGCGTTTATTCTATGGTTTGTTAAGTTCTTGAAGGGCAGTGTTATGCATCTGACTTGGATAGGCATTAGATAGGCATTTGGCGTTATGTTTCTGTTTGGTTTGAAAAGCAAATGACAAGCAAAAATTAGTGAATATTGTTCTAACACAAATCAAAGTATTTGAGAGGTTTATTTCTAAGCAAAAACTAGAACAGGTAAGGGGAGAAACGGGAAGCGCCGTTGGAAAATCAGCGCTTTTTCCGCTAGGAGTAAGCCATTTGCTCGTTAAGAGAGAGCTTACTCTGAGGTCTTTGTATTGCTATTAAGCGTGTTGAGCAGAAGTAGCAGCAGAACCAGTTTTTACTTTTGCAACAAGGGTTTTGATCGCTTTACCAGCTGCTGCGAAAGAGGCAACGATAAATTCAGCACGCTCAGCACGAGCAACTGCGATACGAACGTCTGCGTCAGTTAGGTAAGCAGCGTTAACATTGTTGATTAATTCAGATACAGATTGATTTTTCATAGTCTTGTCCTCTTTGGCTTCCCTACAAGCTTTTGGCATGTGGGTGATGAATTCGTTTCGATATGGAGATGATAAGTAGAGTCAACAAAGAAGACAAACGATAAAAAATACCCTAATTGGTGAATTTAATTCATCAATTAATTTTTATCCTCCCATACCCCCTGATGCAATACGTTAGACATGTCTTGACGATCTAGCCAACCCGCTCTTTGTAGATCTGGCGTATCATGAAATTGCTCCACATAACCCAAACAAAGGTAGGCGATGATGTCGATATGCTCTGGAATGTTTAGGTTTTCTCGTAAAACGTTATCGTGCAGAATGCTTACCCAGCCTAAGCCAATGTTTTCCGCACGAGCGGCCAGCCACATGTTTTGAATTGCGCAAACTGAGCTGAATAAGTCCATTTCAGGTTTCGCGGTGCGCCCAAGTACCACAGAACCAGTGCGATTTCTGTCGCAGGTAACACAAATACCTAATGGAGATTCTTCGATACCTTCCAACTTGAGAGACTGATATTGCGTGCGTCTGTCGCCATGAAAAAGCTCAGCGGCCTCTGCATGAGCTTGTAAAAAGCCTTGTTTGATGTTGGTTTTGCACGCTTTGTCGGTGACTAAAATGAAATCCCAAGGCTGCATAAAACCCACACTGGGGGCATGATGAGCTGCTAGTAAAATACGTTTTAATACGGCGTCAGGAATAGGATCAGGAAGGAATTCTCGACGAACATCACGACGGGCAAAAATGGTTTTATACACCGCATCACGTTCTGCTTGGCTGATTTTCATAACAACAACTTTGCCTATTTAAATGCAAAGCGGCAAGTATGAGCAGTTAAGCATTTTTTGCCAAGAAGATATTGTTCAAGTCATACTGGATTCTGTTCAGTTTCATCGAATTTGAGTATTTAACTGCAAACCGCCTGAATCAGAGGGTCATTATTTTCCAATGGATACCATTTGGTTTGAGAGCCACTTTCGGCACTGAATGAATTAGTAAAATCGGCTCTGGCGGATTGTAAACAATCAATGACTTGTGGAACTCTTTTAGCAGGTGTTCTGCGCTCAAAAAAGTACAGGTCAACGAGAATCAGGTTTGGATCAATTTTGTTTTGTGCGGAATTTGCTACATCAGCAGCAATAAAGCGCATGGTTTGTGGGAAAACGTAACTCCATGGTCGCCATGGTGCTTCCTCTTGTACTTTTTTTACTACGACTACGCCTTCTGGCAGTAAACTGGCTTGATGATCGTACCAGTCGTATTCGCCTTGAATTTGGAAGCCCAGCATACACACACCAGCAAACACTGGTACTAGCCATTTAGGGGCAGTTTGTTTTGACAGTTTACGTATTAATAACGCAATACCTGCACCACCAAGACCAGCAAAAACCGTTGCAACAAGTTCCCAAATCATCTTAATTTTTCCTTTAAATGGATGTTTTTATTATAAGGAAATCAAGCCCCGCGCAAAGCGGGGCTTGATGGATTATGGCAAGGATCGATTAGTGATCGATGGCTTTGCCTGCACCTTGAGGATAGCGCACACTTTCTACCAAGTCTTGGATGTCTTGTGGTGGTTCTTCTGTCATAGAAGACACCGCGAAAGCGACAGCAAAGTTGATAACAGCACCCACTGCACCAAAAGACAGAGGTGAAATACCAAATAACCAGTTGTCAGGAGTGTTCGCTAGTGTTGCTGTACCAGGAATGAAGAACCAACCTAGGAACATAAAGATGTAAACCAAGGTGGCAATCAAACCTGCCAGCATACCAGCGACAGCGCCTTTGCTGTTCACGCGTTTTGAGAAGATACCCATCATCAACGCTGGGAATATTGAGGCAGCTGCAATACCGAAGGCCAGAGCAACCACTTGTGCGGCGAATCCCGGTGGATTCATACCCAGATAGGTCGCCACTATGATGGCCACAAACATGGATATTCGAGCGGCTAATAATTCCCCTTTATCCGTGAGATCGGGGTTGATTGAGCCTTTTATCAAGTCATGACTTACCGCGGAGGAGATGGCCAGTAATAACCCTGCCGCCGTCGACAATGCCGCTGCGAGACCACCTGCAGCAATCAAACCAATTACCCAGCCTGGGAGATTGGCGATTTCAGGGTTCGCCAGTACCAGAATATCACGGTTAACCGTTAATTCGTTGCCTGCCCAGCCACGTGCTGTTGCTTCGGCTTCATAAGCCGGTGTGTCGTTATAGAACTGAATACGACCATCATCGTTTTTGTCTTCATACTTGATCAAACCAGTGTTTTCCCAAGTTTGAATCCAATCAGGACGTTCAGCGTACTCAATCGGTTGTTCAGTAGGGCCAGATGGATAAATGGTTGTCATTAGATTCAAACGCGCCATAGACGCAACAGCAGGCGCTGTTAGGTACAATAAAGCGATGAATACCAATGCCCAACCAGCAGACCAACGTGCGTCAGCCACTTTTGGCACAGTAAAGAAACGTATGATTACGTGTGGCAGACCCGCAGTACCAATCATCAGAGATAGAGTGAAAAGTACCATATTGAGTTTGTTGTCCACATCGGCCGTATAGTCTCTAAAACCGAGTTCTCTGACTACTTCATCTAGCTTCTGTAGCAATGGCATGCCAGATTCAGTGTGAGTAGAGAATAAACCTATAGCAGGTAGGAAAGTATCCGTGAGTTGCAAGGATATGAATACCGCCGGTATGGTGTAGGCAATGATAAGTACAATATATTGAGCAACCTGCGTATAAGTGATGCCCTTCATGCCGCCTAGTACCGCATAGAAGAATACCACCACAGCGGCGATTGTCAGACCAGTGTTTTTGTCGACTTCAAGGAAACGCGAGAAGGCAACACCAGCCCCTGTCATTTGACCGATAACATAAGTAACCGACGCAATAATCAAACAAGCCACAGCCACTAAACGTGCTGTTCGGCTGTAGAAGCGATCACCAATGAAGTCTGGCACGGTAAATTTACCAAATTTTCTTAAGTAAGGAGCCAGCAACATAGCAAGCAGTACGTAACCACCAGTCCAACCCATAAGGAAGGTGGAGTTAGCATAACCACCAGCAGCGATTAAGCCTGCCATAGAGATGAATGAGGCAGCAGACATCCAATCCGCTGCCGTTGCCATACCATTTAATACTGGGTGAACACCACCACCAGCGACATAGAATTCTTTTGTTGATCCTGCACGAGCCCAAATGGCGATACCGAAGTAAAGCGCAAATGATCCGCCCACGAACAATAAGTTGATCATGAATTGACTCATATTGAATTACTCCTGTAGACCAAATTCTTCGTCAAGTTTGTTCATTCTCCAGGCATAGAAGAAAGTCAAACCGATAAATACAAGAATGGAGCCTTGCTGGGCAAACCAAAAGCCTAAATCCGTTCCACCAATATGTATACCGGAAAGCATGGGACGTAGTAGGATGGCACAACCGTAGGAGGCAAGTGCCCATACCACCAGACATCCGAGGATGAGCCTGAGGTTGGCTTGCCAGTATTTTTCTGCATTAATACTATGATCTGACACGGTAGATCTCCTTATAATTATTTTTATCACGCATCTTTAATCTAGCAGGGGCGAACAAAATAAGAAGTCAGACTTTAGTCGCATAGACGGATTTCAATCTTGAATTCGGGTGCACAAAACAGCCAATCAAGAGAAGGGAAGTTAATCATGAATTTAGCTATTAGACAGAAGATTCTTTCGGTATGCGAAGCAAAGATACGCCAAAAGGGTGATAAAGTGCAGGTGTCTTTTTATGCCTTTTTTGCCAACAAGAATGATCAGCCAGATGTATTGATGTCGGTTGCTAGATGGTGGATAGAAACGCATCAGCTCAATCATTTTGAAAAAGCCACGAAAATTTATGCCATGGTAGCGTCGATGTCAGAAGACAGTTCGTTGGCACAGGCTAAAGTGCTAAATAAAGGCATCAATCATTTGACTTTGCAAGTGAGTAATTTAACCAGATCATTGGCTTTTTATATTGACCAGCTCGGCTTTTGTGGAGAAGTGCGTTGGGCTTCAGGAGCCTATTTGTCTTATGGCGATGCTTGGTTGTGTTTATCCTTAGGCGAGCCAAATATTGACGCTAACGACTACACTCATTACGCGTTTGATGTGAGTGAACAGACCTTACAGGCTTTGCAAAAGAGACAGGCAGAATTTAACGTCTGGCAAGCCAATCAAAGTGAGGGAGGTTCGATTTACATTGCTGATCCCGATGGCCATAAATTGGAATTTCACATAGGGTCTTTATCGTCACGTTTAGCTTCCTTAAAGCAGGAGCCTTATAAGGGGTTGATATGGCTATAGAACACGCCTTATTGAACATAATAAAGATTGATGCAGAAACCACCTTACCTTTGCGTCAGCAAGTTTTATGGCCAAACAAAAGTCAACAGGAGTGCCGTGTCAATGTAGATGACATGGGACAACATTATGGCGTCTACCTTGATGAAAAACTCTTGTGTGTGGCGTCGGTATTTATTGATGGTCAAAGTGCCAGATTGAGAAAGTTTGCTACATTGGTCGAGTATCAAAGACAAGGTATTGGGCAATTTGTGTTAAGCCGAATCCTTGATGATCTTAAACAAATAGGGGTTAAGGTATTTTGGTGTGATGCCAGGGAGAGTGCCAGCTCACTTTATCAGCGTTTTGGTATGACGGCAGCGAGTGAGCGTTTTTATAAAGGTGACATTGCGTATCGGAAAATGTCGATGAATTTGAAATAGGACCATAAACATGATCAAAGCGATTTTTGTCGCCAAACAATCTAATCAAGGGCAAATTGAACTAGATGCGGTAAAAGTGGATGCAGGTAAAGGCATAGTAGGGGACAGATATTATGGGAAAAAAGGCGATGATGGTCCGAACATTACTTTTGTCGAAAGTGAAGCCATTGCCAACTATAACCAGAATTTTGCGCAGCAAATCCAACTTGCGGATACCAGACGTAATGTGGTGACCCAAGGTATCGCCTTGAATGAATTGGTGGGTAAGCGTTTCCGCATTGGTGACGCTGAGTTTTATGGCGTCGAGCTGTGCGAGCCTTGTGCCTTACTAGGTCGCAGATTAGCCAATGATGAGATGAGTGCAGCGCAAGTGGTTAAGGCTTGGCTGCACAAAGGGGGATTACGGGCCGATGTTATTTGTTCTGGCGTAGTACGTGTTGGTATGTCATTTGAACGACTGGATTAAGCTGACCCGGCTCCTGCTTTAAGGTCTTCAGCCAAAACAAAATCTCTTAATGAGTCAAACGCTTGGTTAAAAGGCTGTGCTTGCCAGACATGATCAGTTTGTTGTGGATTTTGTAAAACCTTGGCTAAATTGTCTGCCTGTTTCAGGTAGGCTTCGTAACAGTCATGAATGGAGGGTTGCGTTATGGCTTCGGTCTTGGCTGTTGACTCAAGCGTATCCCATTTCAAGAGATCTTCTAAACTCATAGCATGTTCTTTTTGACCTTGAAAACGCCATAAGTCTTTTTGCTGGTCATAGGCATAGAAAGGCAAAAAGGTGAGACCATCTTGACTGATGAAATCAATGGCGCGAAGAATAAAGTCGGCTTCCTGCTGGCTGATAAAATAGTTTAAATTGAAACGTATCCAGCCCGGTTTTAGGAGTTTTTCACCCGCTTGTAAAGCCTGCTGGATCTGTTCGGATTTGTGTTCATCTATGTTTAATAAAGCATGGCCATATGGCCCAGCACAGGAACAACCGCCGCGTACTTGAATGCCGAACAGGTCGTTCAATAGGGCGGTAACAAAACCATGATGCAAATAGCCAAGCGGTGTTTTAATACGAAAGGCCGTAATTGACAAACGTTTGGCGTTTGGGTGACCTAGACGTTCAATCGAGTGATGGTTTTGCCAGTGTTGATCAATCAGTTCGACTAGCCTGTGTTCTTGCTCTTGTATCACCTCATCGCCTACTAGGGATTTGAGTTTGAAGACCAAACCAGCGCGGATGGATTCTAAAATAGCGGGTGTTCCACCTTCCTCACGACGTTCACCAATAGGTAAAAAGCTATGATCCTTTGGGGTGACGAAAGACACAGTGCCGCCACCAATATGGCTAGGTTGAGCATTGTTAATGATGGCTTTTTTGACGATTAAAATACCTGGTGTGCCGGGACCACCAATGAATTTATGTGGGGAAAAGAAAAGGGCGTCTTTTCGATGTTTGGTCGACTGCTCAGGATTCATATCAATTTTCACATAGGGTGCTGCGGCCGCGAAATCCCAAAAGGATAAGGCGTTATAAGTATGTAATAACTCAGTGATGGCATTTTGATCTGATACTATGCCAGTTACATTGGACGCGGCACTGAAGCTACCGATGAGACGCTTGTCTTGATGCTGTTGCAATTGGTTTTCTAAGTCTTGTAAGCATACGCCACCCTGCTTACCTTCTTTAATGCGAATTACAGGAATGCCAAGCTCACGCCAAGGTAGTTCATTAGAGTGATGCTCATAAGGGCCAATAATAATGCGTGTTTGTGCTTTTTCGGTGGCGTCTAATTGTCTCAAGCCGAGTTGAGAAATCAGTGTATTAATGGCGCTGGTGGCTCCACTGCCGCAGAAAATGATGAGGTCCTCAGGGCAGGCATTTACTGCACGGCGAATTTCCTCTCTTGCCTGTTCACGAAATGCGGTGGTTTGCATACCGGTGGCGTTCGCTTCAGTATGAGTATTGGCGTAGAAAGGCAGAGTTTTTTGTACGGCTTGTTCGATGAAATCCAAACTACGGCCAGAGGCCGTGTAATCCGCATAGGTCAGTTTACGTTCACCAAAAGGTGTCATTATGCTTTGTTCGGCGCCAATAATGCCCCGTCGTATTTTTTCTAACAAAAGCAAAGACGAAGGAGCCGAATCGTCTTTTGCTTTGTAAGCGGCAGTAAGATGACGGATATTGGATGAGTCTATCGTTAACATGTCGAGGTCCTTAGCCTTGCTTGACAGACTCGACCTCTGCTTATTGTCCGCCTATTCGGCTTTTGTTAGCTGAGGTAAGGGCAACTCCGTGGTCCATTTAATTTGTTCCATAGAGAAGTTGGAAGTAACGTCTGTTAACGCAGTGGCACTGATTAAGCGTTTATAAAATTGGTCATAGGCTGGAATGTCTTTCACCAAAACGCGCAGTAAATAATCGTATTCACCCGCCATGCGATAAAACTCCACAACTTCTGGAAACTGTGAAACCACTTGTGCAAATTCGATTGCCCAGTTGGCATCGTGTTGATTGGTTTTTACCTGAACAAAAACCGACACGCCCAGTTCCAGTTTTTCAGCGTCAAGTAAAGCCACGTGGCGTTTTATGTAGCCCGCTTTTTCGAGACGTTGAATACGTCGCCAGCAAGGGGTTTTGGATAAGCCTACCTGCTGGGCCATTGCTTCTGTGGAAATACTATCATTACTTTGAATTAAGGCAAGAAGTTGCAGGTCTGTGCTATCTAAGTTCATTTTGTTCTCTATTTGATTTATATGTTGAAATAATATTCCTATAGATTAATGATTTTTAATATCTAAGCAACGGCATTTCTTATCGCTTGGCATTCGAGGAATATCAATCCAGTATGTGGAAGAAAAAAAGTTAAAAATAATGGATTTTTTTGAGTGAATGGTCTTATTTCGAGTCATTAGCTCGTGCTCTTTGGTATGCCTCAAAAGATTTATTGTGGCTAGCTAAGCAGTCATCTTGTTGTTGACCAAGATAATCACGACAAGCAGACACATGATTTTGTTGAAAGGCTTCATAAGCCCCTTTTGTTTTACAAGAAGTTTGTAGGCTAACCAATAACAAACAAGCCGATGTGGCAATAGCTTTCATCATGCTCTTTATTTCCCTTATAAGCAGAAGAAGTAATATTAATAGAAAGAGATTGTTTCTTGGTGCTTATCAATGTTTCCAATGAGTTTGATAATAAGTTGTCGATCTCACTTAATGTCATTCATCCCCCTATATTGATTTCAACATAAGGGGATGTATTTTGCTGGTATTAGTTCTGTCTCTTTGCAGAAAAAAGTCACTGGGAAAAAAGTCACTGGGCTTGTATGTCTGTTGAAGGTTTTAACTTTTGTTTGAGTCGTTTAATAACCGCTTCTACGTCTTCTTTGATCATTAAGAGTATAGGCATTAGGACTAAGGTGATCAAAGTAGCAAACATGATACCGTAGCCAAGAGAGACAGCAGCAGGAATCAAGGCTTGAGCCTGACGTGATGTTTCGTACAGGATGGGCGCAAGTCCAGCAAAGGTCGTAAATGAGGTCAATAACACAGCACGTAAACGACTTTGACAAGCCATGATAATGGCCCGACGAATGTGAATAGTGTCTTTACGTAAGTCATTATAGCGAGACACTAGTAGAAGGCTATCATTTACCACAACGCCACTTAACGCCAAAATACCATTTAAGGAGAAAATACTCAGCGCTAAACCATTCATCCAATGGCCGAGTAAGGAACCTATGATGCCAAAAGGAATGGCCATCATGATGATCACAGGTTGGCTGTATGACTTCAATGGAATGGCCAGTAGGGCATAGATGATCAATAGGGCCAACATGAACATCTTAAACATAGAAGATTGTGTTTCCGCCTGCTCTTCTGCTTCTCCCGAGAAATTAAAGTCCACTTCAGAGAACTGTTTTTTGATGTTTGGCATAGTGGATTGTTGTAGCAATTCAACCACTTCTGTGGAAGACATAATGTCTTTATTGACTTCTGCCGAGAGGTAATATGAACGTTTGCCATCAATACGGATGATCTCAGTTTGTACCTCAATTTGCCCAAGTTTAGCGACAGTATCAAGGGGAACTCGCGAACCATTGTCCAATGTGATCTTGGTGTTCATAATGGCCGCGGGAGACTCTTGTTGTGTTTCTGGGTAGCCAATGCGTACTTCGATTTCATCATTATTTCTTTGATAAGACTGTACTTTAGTGCCATCAAAGTTACTGACGATTTGGCTTGCTAAATCTGATGTGGTCAATCCCAATAGACGGCCTTGCTCACTTAAGCTGAGCTCTAGGCGTGATTCAGGTGGGGTATCGAACTTTTCGATACCCGTCACAGCAGGGATTTGATTCAAAACCTCCACCAGTGTGCTTAATGCTTCATCAAGTGATGTGGCATTGGTGCTGGTTAGTTCCACATTAAGAGCATCTATTGAGCCGCTTTGACTGTTCCGAATACGCAGACTTTTGACCCCTTCAGGAGTGCCTGCCAAAGTTTGCCATTCAGTAGAAAACTCGGTCAAAGAGTAGGGCGCACCATGTACCAATTCAACACGGAAGCTGCCGGATTGATCGCTAGAACTGTAGGTTTCTATGTTTTTTAAATAGCTGTCTGGTAAATCATCTTGACCGCTTAATTCGGCATGGGCCGCTCTCGTTAAATTCTTATCTGCTTGATACGCTTTTTGCTCTATTTCGATCAAGGCTTTTTCTGTTTGACCATAGCTGGCATCGCTTAGCATGGTTAAAGAGGCTCTTACAGTATCACCCGGAATACGAGGGAAAAAACTGGTTCGAATTTCTCCCGTGAGTGGCATAGAAATTACTAAAGCAAACATGCTCACGAAGACCAAACTCATCGCGTATCTGTGGTTTAGACAAAATTCGATAGCGGGTTTATAGAGGCGCTGACTGAAAAACTGCAAACCGCCGTCTGCGCTTTTTTGGACTATACCCCAAAGTTTCGCTAGGAGATTCTTAGCCGGGGCTTTGTGGGTATTTAAATGGGATAAATGGGCAGGCAAAATGATTTTGGATTCGATAATGGACAGTACCAAACAAATGGCCACCACTTGAGCAAATTGAGAATAAATTTTGCCTAAACGACCATCAATGTTTGAGAGTGCCCAAAAAGCCGCTACTGTGGTGAAGACACCAAACAAAGTAGGCACGGCCACTTCCATGGTACCCTTGATGGTGTTATTTAGCGTATCACCCTCTCGTGCTCGTACTGAATATATGTTTTCTCCCACCACAACGGCATCGTCAACCACAATGCCTAAGGCCAGAATAAAGCCAAAAGTGGTGATCAAATTCAGTGTTAAATCGATTTGACTGGTACCCATGAGGAAAAGGGTGCCGAAGAAGATAAAGGGTAAGCCAGCGGCCACCCAAAAGGCCACCGTGATGTTGAGGAAAACAGCCAGTAAGACAAAAACTAAGATGACGCCAGTTAAAGCATTTTTTACCATCAATTCAAGACGTTGATTAATGGATTCACTGCGGTTATTCCAAGTCGTTAATTCAACCTTATAAGGTAACTTGCCCTTATCTCGCCATGCATCAACTCGCTTTTTAGTAGCCTCAACCGTATTGATGATGTCATCTTTGCCAATGGTGTTTATGCGCAGGGATAAACTGTTTTGCTGGTTAAAACGTGACAATACGAATTCGTCTTCATCGTACGCATCTTGGATGCTGGCAATGTCACCGAGTTTGAGCTCTGCCCCGCTGGTAGTGGTTTTGATTGGAATGCGAGCAAATGCTTGTTTGAAATAAGCTTGTTCAGACGTGCTGACTTTGAGGTACAAGTCTTTGTCGCTTAAGGTGGCAACCGAGGGGCTGGCAGACTCGGCTTTTATCGCAGTACTGATGTTCGCTAAGGTAAGGTCGTAAGCTTCTAACTTATTTTTATCGACTTTAATCAACATGCTGGGGTTGCGCCAGCCAGAAATGGATACGGAATTGATTTCTTTGTCCAATAATAAGTTTGTTTTCAAGTCATAGGCGGCTTTTTGCAATGTTCTGCGGTCAGTGTCGCCAAAAAGCTGAATAATAATTGCCAATTCTGAACGTGTGTCTTTGGTGATAATGGCAGGGTCTGCGTCACTGGGAAAAGAAGATATTTCGCCTACTTTGTCTTTTATATTGTTGAAGACTTCATCTAGGTCGTAACCGTCTTTGATTTCAACATTGACCGAACTGCCACTGCTGGTGGAATTTGACATGACATTATCAATACCAACTAAGCCTTCCAACTGTTGTTCGATCAAAATGGTGACACTTTCTTCGGTGGCTTTGGCAGAGCCACTGTCGTAACTGACATCTACAGTGATACCGTTCGGTGGCAGTGTTGGAAAGCTTTTTTTGCTTAATGAACCTACGTTAATAACG
Source organism: Marinomonas sp. THO17 (assembly GCF_040436405.1). Lineage (NCBI taxonomy): Bacteria > Pseudomonadati > Pseudomonadota > Gammaproteobacteria > Oceanospirillales > Oceanospirillaceae > Marinomonas > Marinomonas sp. THO17. The sequence continues at coordinate 3,706,025 of NZ_AP031575.1, forward strand.
CCTAATGTAATGATAAAAATCATCAGCAGGTTAGCGGCTACTGGATTACTAGCAAACCAAGCAATGATGCCTCTTTGTTGATCGTTCGGACTCATTTTTCACCTTGCTCTATGGCGTCAACTAGGGTGCCTTTCTGGTAACTGTTATAAGGCTTAGTTAGTACGGAATAGGTTTGCCCTCGCATCGCTTCTGGCACCAAAATATAGGTGTATTTTGTGTCGACAAACAATGGCGTTGTGGGGAAATAATCAAGACGACTGTCTTCGTTGAGGAACCAGATATCACCTCGTTGGCTGAGTGCAGAGTTTGGTAACTTCCACAGATTTTTCAGTGTTTTACCTTGCAGTTCAACTGTGACAAAAGCGCCAGGCAATAATGGGATATCTTGATCCAATGGCGCTGTCACTGCCACAGTAAGGCTGCGCATTCGAGTTGTTGTGTCAATATGCTGTCCAACGCTAATGACTTTGCCTGTCCAGTTGGCTTGACTGTCATCAATGCTGCGCACGGTAACGGGCCAATCGCCAGCCAACAGAGTGGCTGCATTTGGCAGTTTGGTCCAATCTGAATTGGCCAGTTCTAAGGCAATTTCGACGCGATCTGTGCTGTACAGGGTAGCGATTTCACTGCTCGAACTTAGATAAGAACCAGGGGCGATATTACGGTCAGTAATCAAGGCATTAAAAGGCGCAAGCACTTTGGTGTTTTGAAGATTGTCACGGGCTTCCATAAGAGCTGCCTTGGCAGAGTTGACTTCGGCTTCGGCTTCGGCCAACTGGGGAATACGCCATGTCAGATCGGATTCAGGTTGGCCAGTGAAACCAGCTGCTTGCCATTCAGCTTTGGCTTGATCACCTTGTCGAACTTCTTCTTTTAAGGCTAATTCCGCACTAGCCAGGTTTTTTTCTGCACTGGCAACCGCACTGTTTAATTCACGATTACGCAAAACTGCCAATACGTCACCTTGCTTGACGCGTTTTCCCGCCTCCAGTTGTGGGGATATTTCAATGACTTCACCACTTACTTGACTGGTCAGGGTAAGAGAGTAGCGCGGAGCAGTCACCGCAGAGCCTTGGATAATGGGAGCGTATTCTCTTGATTGAACCTTAATGACAGAAACCTTTACCGCTGTTTCGTCATCCATTTCAAACTGGCCATCGAATTCGCTCGGTAGTGGACCGGGACCTGCTATTGGCCCAATAGGCCCAATAGGCTCTTCCTCCATTGGTCCTGCAAATTCATCCCTGTTCAATTTGCTGTCTATGTATAAATAACTGGCGAACGCCACCACAATTGATAATGCTAGTACTATCCAGCGTGAATATTGCTTTATTCTGGTTTTACTCCAAGTCCTAATGCCAGTCCCAAGGTAATTCTGTTTGCCAAATGTTCGTAGATGAGTTCATCAAGTTGTGCTTCAAGGTCAAACATGGTGGTTTGCGCAGAGATTAAATCACTCAATTCGGCCAGGCCATTGCGATATTTGGTTTGATATTGGGTTAAATTGTTACGTGAACTTTGTAATGCATTGCGAATGTGTTTTAAGCGCTGTTGTAACACCTTTTCTTGCCCCAAGGCGTCTTCGACTTCGTTCACCGCTGTTAATAAGGTGTCGCGATAAGCTTGAAAAGCCTGTGCCGTTTGTAATTTGGCGACTTCTGCTGCGGCTTTTAATTGACCACCTTGATAAAGCGGCTGAGTTAATTTCGCTGCTAAGCTCCAAATAGGTGAGGTAAAGAGTGCCATTCTAGGCGATTGTGCTGCATCAGACAGGGCTGCGCTTAAACTAATAGAGGGCAACATGTCTTTGTAGGCGACTTGAGTGTTTAAATCCGCGGCTTCTATGGTGAGATAGGCGGATTTTAAATCTGGACGGCGCTGCAGATTTTGTTCCGGTAAGCCAGTGAGGGAATAGCTAACTTCTGGGTAATCTTGTTGAGCAGCTATTTCCAGCGGTGTATTGCGCCCTAATAAGGTTTGCAGTTCGCGTTTCTGAATTTCCAAGTTTTCACGATATTGCGCCAAATTTGCTCTGGATTGAGAGGTTGAAGTGCGAGCTTCGTCCAAGGCTTCTAAATTGTTCAAACCGCTCTTGAAGCGTTTAACAATGAGTTGTTCGTTGGCTTCCAATAAGCTGAGACGTTTACTTTCTATCTCGATGGCATGTTGTTTAGAGGTTAAAGACAGCCAAGTTTTCATGACATTGGCCACGAGTGTGTCTTGGCTGGATTGAAATAAAGCTTCATCACTGGCTAGGCTTTTGGCTGAGGCTGACTCGGCATTGGCGAGTTTCTGCCATAAATCCAACTCCCAGCTGATATTGATTTTGGCAGCATAGTTTGTGTCACTGTCTTGTTCTTCATTGACATCAAAGCTGGCGTCTACGGAAGGTAAATTCGCACCATGAGATTTTTTAAGTTCCCACAAACTGGCTTGAAGGGTTAAGGCGGTTTTTTGCAGGCTCGGATTGGCTGATAAAGCTTCCTTGATCAGCATATCTAATTCATCACTTTGAATTAAATCGGTTAGGTAACTTATTTCACCTGCAAGATTCAGTGACTGCCATTGATTGGCTTGCACCTCGGTATTGTCCAATTCTTGCTGTGCCAAATTTGCGTAGTCGATTCTTTGTTGAGTACTACTACAAGCAATTAAGGTGACGCTTATGCAAAATAAAACGACACAGCGGAATGGCTTATTGATCATTTATCAATCCTGACTTTGTCCAGAAAACTACCTTAAATGTGATCTCTGGCCTTCTGTATGAGTGGAATTGCCGAAGATTATTGGATTATCGGTTACACCTATAAAGCATATTTTCAATTATTTACACTTAGATGAATTGTTTTGCAATCCATACTTTTATTGACTCATTTTGTGATCAGAAGGTTCCAGAAAAGGATAAATTAAATATTATTATGGGCGTTTTTTAAGACGATGTGGGAAGATAAACCTCACCACTCATTTGCAAAATATGAATTGTTATATATTCTTATTGTTTAAAATAACAACAATAACAGGCCTAAACGGCGACAAGGAGATATAATGAAAGGTAAATTTGCTTCTCATACCCTATTAGCAACCTTGGTTTCATCGGCTTTTCTAACGGCTTGCTCACACTCCCCATCCTCAACCGCTCAATTAAGCCCAGCCATTCCTGAAAGGTTAATTCAGCAATGTGAAGCCTTTGCTGATCAGCTTGCTTACCAAAATACCAGCATCTTCGCAGTGGAATCCATTGCCAAAGGTGATATGTCGGTTGCAGGCAAAGCCATTGATGAGCATTGCTTGGTGAAAGGTGAAATGAATCGACGAGTGAGTCCGGTAGATGGTAAAGAATATGCAATTGGCTTTGAGATTCGTCTGCCTAAATCATGGAACGGTCGGCTTTTGTATCAAGCAAATGGTGGCATAGATGGGACAGTCAGAGCGGCAGAAGGAGGCTTTGCGGGTGGACCAATCACCAATGCATTATATCAAGGCTTCGCTGTCATTAGTTCCGATGCCGGACATGATCGTCCCTTGCCGACTTTTGGTTACGACCCTCAAGCTCGTTTAGATTATGGTTATCAGGCGGTAGGCAGTTTGACACCCATGGTCAAATCCTTAGTGGCACAAGTTTATGGAAAAGCGCCAGATCGCAGTTATTTTTCAGGTTGCTCCAATGGTGGACGACATGCCATGGTTGCGGCGACGCGTTACGCAGATGAATACGATGGTTTTTTAGTCGGGGCCCCAGGTTATCGTTTGCCTTTAGCTGCCGTGGCGAACATAGCAGGAGCAAAGCTTTATTTATCGGTACCAGGCACAACAGAAAAGGATTTGAGTGCGGCTTTTACTATGCAAGAACGCAAATTGGTCTCCACAGCCGTGTTGCAACAATGTGATGCTTTGGATGGCCTAAAAGACGGCTTGATTCAAGATTATAATGCCTGCCAAGGTGTTTTTGATTTGGACAAAAATGTCCCCTCTTGTGGCGCTGGGCGCGATGGCTCATGTTTGACGGCAGAACAAAAAAATGTCGTTGCCAAGGTTTTTGATGGCCCTCGTTTGCTCAATGGTGAGCGAGTTTATGCTTCTTTTCCTTACGATGCTGGTATCAGCAACCAAGATCAAATGAACTGGGAATACAGTGCGCCTATTAAGCGTGATTCTGGCGCAGTGAGTATGATATTCCAAACGCCTCCAGTTGATCTGAAAGACCTGAGTATTCGAAATTTTAATGGGCCTGAATTCGTATTTAATGCGGATATCGATGAACTGGTGAAAAAGGTCTATGCCACTGACGGGGACTATCAAGAAGCCAGTATGAGCTTCATGACACCAGTTAACCCTGAAGATATGAGTCTGATGCGTGATCGTGGTGGCAAAATTATGGTGTATCACGGTGTGTCTGATCCCATTTTCTCGGTGCAGGACACGCAAGATTGGTATCAAGCTCTAGACCAAAAAAATCATGGCAACGCTGGACAATTCGCACAATTTTACCCTGTGCCAGGTATGGCACATTGCCGAGGCGGTCAGTCGGTTGATCAATTTGACATGCTGACGCCTCTGGTCAATTGGGTAGAAAAGGGAGAGCAGCCTGAACAGGTCATTGCCTCAGCCCGTGGAGACAGTAATCCAGGTGGTGCCAATAAAGAATTGCCGAGCGATTGGTCTGAAACTCGTACACGTCCTTTGTGCCCTTTCCCAACAGTGGCTACTTATGATGGTCATGGAGATCCAGAAAAGGCGGCCAGCTTTGTTTGTCAATAAATGAGCGAATAGGGTTATTTTGCCGTCACAAGGAAGCCAACTTGGCTTCCTTTTTTCATTGTGAGTTTTGATGATGGCTTATTGAGGTTTTTGCTTATCCAAAATATCACGGGTGCGATTACGGAAATGATGCAAAAATTCCGACATACGCTTGGGCAAACTACCATAAGGATACAAAAGGTAAACCGGAATCATAGGTAATTGCCATTGTGGTAGGACGCGAATCAAATCTCCTGGGTGATGTTTTTCTCGCATGGTGACCATGTAATCTGGTAAGACACCAACACCAGTGCCTTTGGCAATCTGTTCTAACTGCATAGCAATTTGATCTGTCCAAATTTGTGACTTTGGAATTTGAATACGCTTAGCGCCATCTTGCAAATGATGTAACTCTAAATCACCAGCCGGTTGATAAAAATGGTGAAAGTTAACCCAAGGAATGTTCTCTAACTCTTCTACATCAATCAGATTAGGGTTGTTTTTGACAAACTCTTTGGAAGCGTACAGTCCACAAGTTAAATAGCCAACCATTTCTTCTTTAAACCGAGATGGCTCAGGTGAGCCTAACCATACACCAATATCCGCTTGTTCTAATTCGGAAAATTTAGAGGTGGTTTTAAGAGAAAAATTGATCTCGGGGTGTTCATTGGCAAAATGAATGATTTCTTTGGGGAGCCAAGAACGGGCTAAGCCGGAATAAGCAGCAATACTCAAGTCACCAATCACATTATCTTGCAATGAGTCTATGGTTTTTTGCGCTTGGTTTGCCGCTTCAATGATTTTGCAAGCAAAGGGATGAAAAGCATGTCCAGCGTCGTTGGCGATCATTTGATTGGCTTGGCGAAGTAATAAAGCTTGGCCTAACTGATTTTCAAGATGAGCGATGCGACGACTGAGAGTGGACTTGGAAACGCCAAGACGTTTTGCTGCTTGAGTTAAGTTCTCTGTTTCGAGCAGCGTAATGAAACTTTGTAAGTCATTTAAATCATACATACAGCAGGCCTGATCATTCTCGATGTGCAGAGTATTGCATATTTCGGAACACATCGTTCCGAACTCTAGTTGTATTTTTGTGTGAGAATGTAAATAGTAACCAATCTTATTTGTAAAGTTGAGGCTTTTATGCTTTTAAGCGGCACTTTATGTCCACTTAAACCTTGCTCTTCTAAAGTTTTTTCTAAACTTCTTTCGTGCTTTTTTGCCTTGCTGTTTGCTCATCATGGCTTGGCACAAATAGATTTATCCCCAAAAGCACTGGTGGAACAAGGGTTAGCAGCGGGTAAAAATTACCCTGGTTTAGCGAACATTTGCGCCATTGATCAGCCGCTGAGAAACATAGGTGCGCGAAAAGCGGGCTCTGGGAATAAGAAGCGTACGTTAACGGATGAACAAAGAGCTGAGCGTGCCAAACGTTCTTATATTGAGCCACAACAAGTCTTTGATAATCTTTACTTTGTGGGTAATCGTTCGGTGGCCAGCTGGGTGATAAAAACCTCTGCAGGGCTCATCTTACTCGATGCTATGAACAGTAACCGGCAAGCAGAAGACATTATTGCTGCTGGTATCAAAAAGCTTGGTATGGACCCCCATGATATTCGCTATCTGATCATAGCTCATGCCCATGGTGATCATTATGGGGGGCAAGAGTATTTGGTAACATCCTTCCAGCCAAGAGTGGTCATGAGTGATGCGGATTGGACGGAACTTGAAAGGCCAGATCCAGAAATCGTGAACCCTAAATGGGGCAAAGCGCCCACTCGAGACATCACCATTCATGATGGTGAAGTGATCGAATTGGGTGATACTAAAGTGGAATTGTATGTCACACCAGGTCACACCCTAGGTACCATTTCACTGATCTTCCCGGTAAAAGACGGCGAGCAGACTCACATGGCGGCTATGTGGGGCGGCACAGGATTGAACTTTGGGCCCAATATTGAGCGTCTGCAAATGTACACAGATTCAGCAGCACGCTTTAAAACATTAGCCGATAGCAAAGGGGTGGATGTGTTTCTATCGAATCACCCAACCCGAGACAATAGCGTAGAGCGAATGCAAGCCTTGCAACAACGGCAAACTAGCCAGCCACACCCCTTTGTTGATGCCAATGCAACCAAGGCATTTGCTTTGTTGCGTGATTGCAGTTTGGCTCGTGTGGTGAAAATTACAAATTACCAAGATAGAGTACAGCAAAATTCGGCTTCTAAAACCAATTGATTGGTAAAGGGTCGCTTTATCAATCATTTGAGCAAACATGATAAAAAGGCGACTTTATCTCATAAATGATAAAAGTTATTATTCGCATTTTATACCCTAGTGCTAATAAGGGTTATTTATTCAAAGGCTATTTATTTTAAGGCCATTTTTTAAAAGAAGAGGTTGATATGTCCTTGTTAGGTGGATTGAGTCGTTCTGCAAGTTTGGCTTTGGGCTTACTCTTTACTGTGCCCGTCTTTGCAGAGGATATTACCGTGGCGACAAAGTATGGTGATGTGACGGTAAGTGACAAAGTTGAACGCATAGTGACAGTACATGAAGGGGCTTTGGACGCGGCTTTTGCTTTGGGTTTTGAACCCGTTGGCGCGATTTCTACCCGAGGTGGTGATGGTGTGGCTCAATACATTCAAAACAGGGCAAAAAACGTCAATATTGTCGGCACCTCACGTGAAACCAACCTTGAAGCGGTCATTGCAGAACGTCCTGATATTATTTTGGCATCTTATCGATTGTCAGCAGAGCAATACGCTTTGTTATCAAAGATTGCGCCGACTATTGTGCCACAGGGCGATGGTATCCGTCCGGATGGTTGGATCCGTGAAATGCGTGTGTATGCCAAAGCATTAAACCGCGAACAAAAGGCCGAACAAATTATTCAAGCGGTTGCCGAGCGAGCAAGGCAAATTAAAACCCAGTTACAAGCCAAATTGCCGTCAGATCAACGTGGTGCGGCCTTGATTCGTTGGATGCCGCAAGGCGCTTTGGTATTAACCACGCAATTTTTCTCCAATGGTTTATTGTCGCAAGCGGGCTTTGAGGTGACGGATTCTGGTTTAATCAAACGTGGCCGTCCACATTCCAGTCCCTTGAGTTTGGAAAACTTATCAAAAATTGATAATGACTGGATCTTTATGGCGACGTTAGACGATGAAGGTCAGCAAGCCTTAGAGGCGGCACAAGCGTCGCCTGCTTTTGCTCGTCTTGAGGTGGTTAAGCGTGATCATGTGATTCCGGTGAATGGGCAATTATGGACGAGTGCTTCTGGCCCTATTGCTGCAAACGCAATTTTGGATGATATTCAAACCCTTCTGGATACCAAGGTTCAATAAACCTAATGCAATTATGGTTTCAAACACCGCCAGCTCAGCGGTCAATTTTGAGTGCTTTAATACCAGTCGCCTTGCTGCTGGTATTTTGCTGTCTGGCCAGTTTGTTTTTTGGCGCGGGTGACGTTGGTCCAAGGGAAGTGTTGGCTGTGCTATCTGGCCGTGGTTCGGACGATGCGCAATTCATTGTCTATGAGTTGCGATTACCCAGAACACTGGTTGGTCTCTTTGCGGGTCTGTGCTTAGGCATTGCCGGTGCCTTGATGCAATCGGTGGCGCGTAATCCTTTAGCAGAACCGGGTTTACTGGGGGTCAGTTCAGGCAGTGCTTTTGCCGTTGCTATCGCGTTGACTTTGGGTGCCAGTACGGCGACCTTATCGGTTGGCTTAGCCCAATTAGGCGCACTTATTGGCTGTTTTTGTGTGATTGGCGTGGCGCAAATGCAAGGACAAGGTAATGACCCCATTCGTTTGGTGCTGGCGGGGGCTGCCTTGTCCAGTTTACTGATTGCTATGACATCATTATTACTGCTTTACAATGAACGGGCGGCGGATGAAATCCGTTTTTGGGTAACCGGCAGTATTGCAGGACGGCGTTTGGATCAATTGTTATCTTTGATGCCATCGTTTTTACTGGCATTAGCTTGTGTCTTATATGTAGCAAGGCCTTTGGCCTCGCTGGCATTAGGCGAACGCGTTGCCATAGGTTTAGGTTATAAGCCAGGCCGTATTCGTTTGATTGTGGTGTTCGCAGTGGCGTTATTGGTCGGCGCAGCGACGGCCATTGCAGGCCCTGTGATGTTTGTTGGTTTGGTCGTGCCCTTTGCTGCGCGTGCTTTGGTAGGGCCAGATATTCGCAGAACCTTATGGCTGTGTTTGCCGATTGGACCTTTAGTCATATTAAGTGCGGATATTTTCTCCCGATTGGTGGCGCAACCTGCTGAAATGCCACTCGGGGTATTAACGGCTATGGTGGGGGCACCTGTTTTATTGGCCATTGTTCGGGCCCATAGGTTACCAACATTATGATGAACAGTCTTACCAATACATCCGGTATATCCTCTAATGTGCCTGACGGCTATGTGAAAATTGCTTGGGGACGGTTTGCTTGCTTAATAGATGGTCGGGCGATTCGTCGTAACCTATTGCTATTGAGTTTGGTGATACTTGCCAGTATCGCGTCGCTTGCCATAGGAACGGTTGCTTTGTCACCTTGGCAGGTAATTCAAGCCTTATTTGGTTATGGTGATACCCTAAGCCAATTTGTGGTACAGGATTTACGTTTACAGCGTTTGCTGGCGGGTATTTATACGGGGGCAGCCTTTAGTTTGGCGGGATGTTTAATGCAAACTTTAGCGCGTAACCGCTTAGCCACACCGGGCATTATTGGCATTGATAACGCGGCCATGGCGTTTGCTGTGTCTTCTGTGGTCAGTACCGCCATTTCCATTGCACCCTCGGCTATGGCTTTGGCTGGAGCGGCCACCGCGACAGCACTTGCTTTTGGTTTGGCGGGCAGCAGCGGTACTCGAGGATATCGTTTTATTGTGGCTGGTATTGGTATTGGTGCTATTGCTGGTGCCCTGACTCAACTCATGTTAAGTCAGGTAGACATAGATACGGCCAATGCGGCTTATCCTTGGACAGTGGGCAGTTTGAGTGCTCGTCCAGAATTAATGGTGAACATCTTAGGAATAGGCTTGCTGTTTTGTCTTATTGCTTGCTTGTTGCTAACCCACTTATTTTCTTTATTGCCTTTTTCAGATGCTGTCATCACAGGACTGGGTTCCAGCACTAAGTGGCTGCGTTTATCATCATTAAGTTTGTCGATTATATTGACTGGCTTGGCGGTCGCTGTGGCCGGTCCAGTGGGTTTAGTCGCTTTGATTGGGCCAGAAATGGCGCGCGTGTTTGCGCGCTATCGTGGCATTCCATTGATAGGTTCAGCGTTGGCGGGTGCCTTTATTATGGTGGTGGCAGATTTAGTGGGGCGTACTATCTTGTCTCCTATTGAACTGCCGGTGGGCATAGTGACCTCTGTGGTGGGTGGACCTTATTTGATTTGGATTTTGATTCGTCAAAAATCCAAGCACAACTTATGATGATTTAGGCCTTTGATAGAACAAGATAAAAGGATAGTTTTTTCGTGACTCAAGTGGATACAGTAACTCTTGCTGCACAAGGGTTAGCCTTAAAACATGGCAAAACCAGCATTATTGAGAATTTAGACATTCAATTGCCAAATGCTCAGGTGACAGCCATCGTCGGGCCGAATGGTTGTGGTAAATCCACCTTACTAAATGGTTTGTCGCGTATACACGTGCCAAGTGGTGGCGCTGTGTTGCTCGATGGTAAAGACATTCATCGCTTGCCGTCAAAAGAAGTGGCGCGTCGTTTGGCGTTATTGCCTCAAGATACCATTGCTCCGGATGGCATTAGTGTCAGTGAATTGATTCGTTTCGGTCGTCATCCTCATCAAAGCGCTTTAAAACAATGGGCAATGAGTGATCAAGAAGCCATTGAATACGCTTTGCGTGCGGCGGACCTGAGCGATCTTAAAGAGCGATTGTTGGATACCTTGTCTGGCGGACAAAGACAAAGAGCTTGGATTGCCATGTCCATTGCTCAAGAGACGCCTTTGTTATTATTGGATGAACCGACTTCGGCACTGGATTTAGGACACCAAATTGAAGTCTTTGAGTTGATTCGCGAGTTGTCTGAGCAGGGCAAAACCATTGCTATGGTAGTACATGATCTGCCCAGTGCGTGCCGTTATGCCGATCATATTGTGGCTATGAAACAAGGTAAAATCATTACTCAAGGCAGCCCGAAAGAAGTGATGACCAAAGAATTGGTCATGGAGCTTTATGGCGTGGAGTGTGATTTGATACCAGATCCTATGACAGGTAGCCCCATTCTCATTAATATTCAGCGAATGAAGTCCTAAAATATTGCGGTGAATTCACCGCAATATTTTATCTGATGACTTTGTCTTCTAAGGTGAATCAGGTTGCATTTCTGTTATGACTCTTCCAAGAATCTTGATTCCTTCTTCACGCTTTTCAATGTTCTTTTCACTGTAGTTTAAACGAAAGCAATTGCGGTATTTCCCGGTGGACGAAAACAACGGGCCCGGCGCAAAGCCAACCCCTTGTTGACGGCATTTTTCCACCAATTTCATGCTATCGATATCTTTTCCTAACTCAACCCATAGGATGAAACTGCCGGCTGGATAACTGACTCGAGTGTCTTTGGGAAGATAGGTTTTAATGGCTTTAAGCAACATGTCTCTTTGTTTCTCATAGTTTAAGCGCATATTACGAATGTGCTTTGCATAACCGCCAAGGCGAATAAACTTAGCCACTGCCAGTTGAGGCATCACTGGACACATGGAGCTAGAAACATACTTTATGTGTGTCACCTTATCACGATATCGCCCCGGGGCGATCCAACCGACACGCATACCAGGAGCAATGGATTTGGAGAAAGAGGAACAGAGCATAACACGACCATCGGTGTCAAAGGATTTGATGGTTTTTGGCCGTGGAAACTGGAAAGAAATGTCACCGTAAATGTCATCTTCTATGATGGTGATGTCATAACTTTGTGCCAGACGGTAGAGTTGCTCTTTCTTGTCTTCTGGCATGGTGTATCCCATTGGGTTATTGCATGTGGGGGTCACAAAAACCGCCTTGATTGGCCATTGATCCAAGGCTAACTCTAAGGCTTCTAAACTGATGCCTGTTTCTGGGTGAGTGGGGATTTCCATGGCTTTAAGGTTAGCGGCTTTGATGGCTTGCATAGAGCCGTAAAAACCAGGGGATTCAATGGCAATGATGTCGCCTGGTTCAGTGGCGGCCCGAAGACAGACGGATAAGGCTTCTTGACAGCCCGAGGTGATAACAATGTCATCAGGATGCAGTTGGCAGCCAGACGCCACGGCCAAACGAGACAACTGCACACGCAGTTCTTTAGTGCCACGAAGGTCAGAATAGCCTAAGCCAATTTCTGGGTTTTGTTTACTCAGGTCTTTTAATAGTGGTTTGAGGCTAGGGGCTTTCATATCCGGCATAGCATGTTGTAATTGTACGCCGTTATTACTACTGCGAATCAATAGCATGTTGAGTACTTCTTCCCACTGTGAGACATCCAAAGGACGTTGTGGCGGTCGAGAAATACTGGGTAAATTGTCTTTATTTTGCACACTGACGAAATAGCCAGATTTAGGCTTGGCTTCGACCAAGAGGGCTTGTTCTAATTGCCGATAGGCTTCTTGTACGGTGGAAATGCTAACGCCATGTTCTTTTGCCAGTTGCCTAACCGAAGGGAGTTTATCGCCTGGTTTATAGAAACCCAGCTCAATATGCTCTTTTAGCCGAATGGCGAGATTTTCATACAGCGTCATTTTCCCCCCAAAACTGTTTAACTGTATCCTGTTGCAATCATTGTAAATCCTTTAATGGTAAGAAATAACCATACAGATTGGATAAAATAGAAGCATACAGAGTATTTTTTCTTAATCTGTATGATGAATTAAAGTTTTTTTTGAATCTGTATTGGAACTTGTCTCTGCTCTAAAGTATAGAAACATACACAAAGGGGGTATTGTTAGGATACACCTTCAACATAAGGAGATAAGTCATGTTAGTAATTGGTTTATTCGCTCATCTACAAGCCTGTGTTTTACGTTTTCAAACTCGTAAAGCATTAAAGACATTGACAGCGGAACAGTGCATGGATATTGGCGTAACACCAGAAGAACGGGTTATGGAAGCCAATAAGGCCAGTGTGAGAGGCTTTTTACAGGGCCTGTTTCATTATAAAGAGAGCTAGGGGGACAATATGGATACGTCGTTTTTTATTGCTTTGGCGATGTTTGCTTTTATTACCTCGGTAACGCCTGGCCCCAATAATATTATGTTATTAGCCTCTGGTGCACAATTTGGTTATCGCCGTACCATTCCACATATGCTGGGTATTATTATTGGCATGTTTAGTTTGTTGTTGGCCACATTGTTGGGTTTGGGCGCCTTGTTCAGCTTATATCCGTCTCTCTACTCAGGCCTGCAGTGGGTGGGCTGTTTGTACTTGCTTTGGTTGGCTTGGAAAATTGCCAGTTCGCCAGTAGGACATTTTGACCTTGGTGAACAAGCAGCCAAGCCAATGACTTGGTGGCAGGCAGTATTATTCCAGTATGTCAACCCGAAAGCTTGGATGATGTCCCTAGGCTGTGTCAGTACTTTTACCTTTGCAGGAGATAAATATTTAGCGTCAGGTATATCAATTTTGTTGGCGTTTGCTTGCTTGGGATTTATTGCTATTTCAATATGGGCATGGGCAGGTATGAAGATTCGTATTTGGTTAACCAACTCTAAACGGCAGCGTGCCTTTAATTATCTAATGGGGCTGGCCACCGCGATGACATTATTTATGATAATAGGGTAAATGAGTAAAGGGGAGAAGGTGACGGACTCAAATCAAATGAAGGTGATGGATAAAGCAGAATCCGTTTGGAGCCTCTATATTATTAAGACCCGTTTGAATACCTTATATACAGGGATAAGTACCGATGTGGGTAGACGTTTTAAAGAGCATTCTGGAGACAGCAAAAAAGGCGCTCGTTATCTTAGAGGAAAGGGGCCATTGGAATTGGTTTGGCAACATAGGGTGGATTCCAAAAGCCAAGCTCTGATGATTGAAAATCGTATTAAAAAGCTAAATCGTCAACAAAAACAAAATTTGATAGCGGGTAAAATTGATCCGCTGTCTTTGTTATCAGAAGAGCAAACATAAGCATTGTATTTGCGTGAAATCATTCGTAGCATAATCCTGCTTTTTACCTCATTTTACAGGAGAGTAAGTGTTTATGATCAGTCACATTGATCATCTTGTTTTGACCGTTGCCGATATTGATAGAGCCGTAGACTTTTATGAAAAAGTGCTACAAATGGAGGCCATTAGCTTTGCTGAGGGGCGACGGGCTGTTCGATTCGGAAAACAGAAAATCAACTTTCAAACCCTTGGTCAAGAACTTAGAAATCATGCCATGGAAGGCTCAGGAGACCTGTGTCTTATTAGTAATTGGGCATTGGATGAAGTGATTGCGCATTTACAGCAACATGAGGTCACCATTATCGAAGGACCTGTGGAAAAATCTGGCGCAACTGGGCCGATTCAATCGGTTTATTTCAATGACCCAGATAATAACCTGATTGAAATCAGTGTGCTTCAGCATGTGGACGAAGAATTAATAGAAGACGCTCAAAGCGACACTGTGGCGAAAGACGAAACTGAAGAAGCCCAACAAGAAGTCAAAAAAGCAACTAAAAGAGAAGCCAAAAAAGAAGTTAAAAAAGAAGCTAATAAAGAAAGTGAAAACGATACCAAAGACCAAGCGGATATCAAGGAAGATGAGAAAGGCTAAGGAAGCTATTAACATTCTTGCTCAATCTTGCCTTGATAGGCCATTTTACTAATAAGATTGATGTTCAGCAGACTTATTCGCACCTTGCTTAAGTAAATACCCTTCTGAATAGGCTAACAAAGCAGGATAGGATTCTTCTTCATAATCCCCAAAACCAGCTAACTGACGTGCTTTGATACGGCTGAAGATTGGTTGGGTTAGGCCTGTTAGAAAACGCGTTATCAAGGTTGGGGTGATCTTGGTGTCCCTGGACAATTGTTGGACTTGTTGCACAAAACCACCAATATCTTGTTGTAACCTAGGGTCAAAATGTGAAAGGTCTTGATTCTTCTGCTCAAAGCGCATGATGTGACCCTGACAAACGGAACAGTGTCCACACTGCTCGGGGGCATTTTGATCACCAAAATAGCGCGCCAAATTATGATTCAAGCAAAGATCCAATTCGAAAAAACGAATCATGGTGGCAATGCGTTCGATTTCAGAGGCTTCTTTTTGCTGAACATAATCTAGCAAATGCTGATTCACTGCCTGAGTATCAAAGTCTTGTATTCGGCTATGGTACACTTCTGTGACACCTTTCATATCCAATACTATTGCATCTTGCTCGGCAGCAAATTCCAACAGGGTAAGTGCTTCTGCTCTTTGCATGCCCAAGTGGTGATTGAGCCATTGCAAGTCCACATTACCCCAGATTTTCTTATATTGAATGCCTTGTTGAAGTCTCTGAAAGGAAGCTTGCCATTCGTTTGATAAGCCTTGTATGAAGTGTTCAGGCTCGGTAAGCCATTTCACTTTAATTTCTGCGTAATAAGAGTATTTGGCTTCAATCACGCCCATGAGTTCAAGTTGTACTAGCAGGGTTTTCAATGCCAAATTACGAATATTGGTGTCAATAGACAGATGATACAACTGAGTTTGCCATTCACCCTGATGGCTTTGTTGTTGGATGAGTTGAATTAAATGATGAATACTGTGGGCTTCTGGCGTGTCACCATAGACGAAGTTTTCAAGCGTGTTTAATCCGTTTAAATTACCCAAAAGTACACACTGACTTGCTTGTTGATCTCGACCCGCGCGGCCAATTTCTTGACTGTAATTTTCGATTGATTTGGGCAAATCATAATGCACCACCAGTCGGATATCGGACTTGTCTATGCCCATGCCAAAGGCAATGGTGGCGATGATGATGGGAGTACGTCCTTGCATGAAATCGGTTTGAATTTGCTGTCTTTTCTCACTGTCTAAACCGGCATGATAGGCTTGAACCCTATGGCCTTTATCCTTTAGCTGTTGGGCCAGTTGCTCGGCGGTTTTTTGTAAAGTGACATAGACGATACTTGCCCCTGCTTGTTGCGCTAATAGGGTTTCAAGTTGAGCAAATTTTTGTTGCTCATTCACTGGGATGAGCTGTAAATGTAAGTTGTGGCGATAAAATCCAGTCTGTACTATTTGCTGCGGCTGGATGGCAAACTTCTGTGCCATGTCTTTTTGTACTCGACGCGTGGCCGTTGCTGTCAACAATAGCACTTGCGGAATCTTGAGAGACGCTTGATATTGCGGCAGCTTTAAATAGTCGGGACGAAAATTATGTCCCCATTCGGAAATACAATGTGCTTCGTCTACCACCATTAGGGAAATAGCAACTTGCTGAATGAAACGACGAAAGTTCTCATTTTTAAAGCGTTCTACTGAAATCATCAGTATCTTGATCTTGCCAGCTTTAACTTCCGCCATTATGGATAGGCTTTCTTCTCTGGACTGAGTGGAATCTAAACGGGCGGCGGCAATACCTTTGCTGTGTAGAAAGCTTAATTGATCCTGCATCAGGGCGATAAGTGGAGAAATGACTAGGGTAAGGTGCGGTAATTGTGTGGCGGTGAATTGATAGCACAGAGATTTTCCGGAGCCAGTAGGAAAAACTGCCAAGGAAGAACCACCTGTTAAAAGGTGTTCGACAACTTGGGCTTGTCCTTCTCGAAAAGCCTCAAAACCAAAAATACGATACAGTTCTTGTTCTGTCCCTGTCATCTCTGTGCTCATCCTTGTCATAGAGAAAGCTGGCCCCATTCCGTCTGGCAAGCTTTTAGTTCATTAAGATGGTTTAGCCAATATTCTTCACTGGTAAACCAAGGAAAAGCTTTCACAAAAGCTGGGTCTTGCCACCGATTGCTCAGCCAAGCGGCATAACAAATGATGCGAGTGGCTTTGAATACATCAATCAAAGCCAACTCTCTGACATCAAATGCAGCATAACTTTCATACCCTTCGATCAGTTCACTCAATTGCTGGCGACTTTGTGAGAGGTCAGTAAGGTGTAGCCACAAATCTTGTATTGCCACGCCATTTTGGCAGTCGTCAAAGTCTAATAAGTGAAACTCATTGTTGACCATGAGTAGATTACTGCGGTGACTGTCCCCATGAATGGGGCGCAAGGCATGTGGCCAAAAGCTTTGCATTTGTTTTTCACACAAGCTGAGCAACTTAGTAATGCTGGCTTGATAGGGGCTCTGCAGTTTGGTTGGCATGTGTCCGCTATTGATAATGTCTGTTGCGGCTTGATTGATTTGCTCTAAAGGTGAGACGGATGGACGTTGTTGGAAGCTTTGATGGCTTAATGCTTGATGTAACTTGCCAATTAACTCGCCGATCTGAAAAAGTTGATCAAGATTCTCTGCTTCGGGGTGTTGTCCTACCAAACGTGGCGTTAGACAGAAATGCCATCCTTGATGTTGAAACAGAGTGTGACCATTAATTTGCAAAGGTGCAGCAAGGGGGAAGCCAGACTCTGCGAGCGCCAGAAGCGTATCGTGTTCTTCTTGGATTTGCGCTCGTTGCCAACGATGGGGACGATAAAACTTGGCAATCAGTGGTGCACTGTCTTCGATACCAACTTGATAGACACGGTTTTCATAGCTATTTAACGGGTATATACGGGCGTCAGTCCAGAAGTCTAATGACTCGACAGCATCGAGAATAACATCGGGAATCAGGTTAGAAAAATCCTGTTGCGCATTCATAGATAGCTTTTACCCTTTGAGTCAAATAGATGGCGCCCTGACACTATAAGGAAAGCTTGATTAAAGCAAGCCAAGTCGTTTTTTCAGGGTGTGTTCTTGGGCTTCACTCAGGGGAGAGGCTTGGCCAGACTCAATTAAACGATTCCAATGCTGCCAAGATTTAATGGCTTCACCAAGGTGGTCGCGAGCTAAATACTGTTGAATCTCAATACGGAAGGAATTGGAAATGGCCGCTGGGTTGGCTTTACCAAAGGAGCGTAAACGCACCAAAGAGCGTTTAAATTTATCGGCTAACTTAGCGCTATCTCCGCTTTCCTTCATCAAATTGGTCAGACATTTTAGATATTCATAGTAGTATTCCACTTTTTCATTAATGGTATCTCGAGTCAGTCGAATAATACGCGAATAGGCGTGTTCCGCCGTTTCCCAATCATTAACTTGTGCACTCAACTCAGCCAAGCGCAGACAACGATCATTCGAACGGGGTGATACTTCTAAAACGCGCTTAATGGTTTGTTGCGCTTCGATAAGATCCCCTTGATCTTCTTGTGCATCTGCCAGCAAGTCATAAGCAGATAAAAAGTGGCGGCTTAGATTGATGGTTTCTTCTAACTTTTGAATAGCGGCGCCTACAGCACCCAATTGCATTTCACATTGGGCAATGCCGAAATGCGCCCAAGCAAGATTCTTGTGATTCTTCACCACCAGCATATAGTGACTCTTAGCGTCTTTATAGAGGCCTCGAGCATACAAGGATTCACCAATGATTTTTAAGCATTGATTCGTGTAATGCGGGTATTGCTCCATGATGTCTTTGGCTTGTGCCGCCATGTCTTCATGTTGCCCACTTTTGCGAGATTCATTAATGCCATCGAAGGTTTTTTTCTGATTTTGCACTCGATCAAAACGGCGGAAAAAGGCGGCGGGAGGAAAAGGTTTTACTAAATAACTGTCTGGCTGATATTCCAATACACTGACCACACTTTCATATGCGGTATCAGCCGTGATCATGATGAAGACGGTAGAGTGGTCTTGAGAGTAATTTTTACGAGATGCTTCGAGGATTTGTTGACCATCAATGCTGCCGCCTAGGTTGTAGTCGGACAAAATCACATCATAGTGTTTTTCAAGAATACGTTTCATGGCCAGTTGGCCGGAAGGTTCTACGTCTATATTTACATAACCTAATGACGTCATTAGGGATTTCAACATAAGGCGCATTTCACCTAAGTCTTCAATAATAAGTACACGTTTTTTCGCAATATCTACTAGCTTTTGCTGAACGCTGTTGTTTTCTTCAATGCCTAATGCGGTTAAATCTGTCAAACGACTACCCAATAAACTAACCTAAATCTTTTCTTTGTTATATCATGGTATGTACATAAAGCCCAAAATTAGTGAGTATTTTTTACCAATAATTGTGTGGTAATTTGTAAAGTTAAAAGGATTACTACTTTAGTCGTAGGTAGCTGGAATCACATTGATCTTGATAAATCCCAGCATAGGATGGATGAAAAGAATAACAAAGGTTGGAATTATGTTGTACTTTCAAATTAGCTGTACTCTAGGGCTCTTATTGTTACTTGGTTTTGGTAATTGGCAAGAACAAATTCCCATTGCTTATACGGCGATTGCGGCGTTTTTGTCGGCCTTAATAGTATGGCGTGGATGGTCTGAAAAGCGCGTTCAAGCAAAGACTCATATCATGGATACTCATGATTTAGGTCACATGGATGCAAACATTCAGCAAGTAGGTCAACGAGTCACCAAAGCCACCTCGCGAATGGCGATTGGTGCGGCTGAGGTATCACATTTTGTGGATACGCTCAGTAAAGACATTCATCTAACCTATGAAGACAGTGAGCAAATAACTCAGGCAGTGGATACCCTATCGAATACGGGGATGACCTTGTCAAATAACCTGGCCCATTTAACTCAAACCATGACGGAAACCGCCCAATCCAGTCATACAGCGCAAACTGCTTTATCGCAAAGTGCCGAGCAAATTAATGAATTGACCAACAAGGTACAAAGTGCCAGTGATCAATTGGCTCGCTTGATGAAAAGCGCGGACGACATTGACTCCATTACCAGTGTTATAAAAGGGGTATCGGAACAAACCAATTTATTAGCATTGAATGCGGCGATCGAAGCGGCTCGCGCGGGTGAACAGGGGCGTGGCTTTGCTGTGGTGGCTGATGAAGTTCGGTCGTTGGCGGGAAAAAGCGCCGATGCATCCGAGCAAATCTCTACTCTACTGAATGAGGTTCGACAAAATAGCGCGGGTACCAATCATGAAATGCAGGCCCTAAAAACCTTAGCAGAAGAGTTATCGAGCACCTTATTAGGGGAAACGGATCGCTTCATTGGTTTAACGAAAGAAGTACAAAATGCGTCGAAAGTGTTAACCGAAGTGGAAAGCAGTAGCGAAGAGTTGGGCTCAGCCAGCTCACAAATTAGTGGCTCAATCAATCGTATTGGTCAATCTTTACAAGACATTTCCAAACGCAGTGATCGTTTGTCAGATGAAGCAGCAAGTTTAAGTAATGGTGCCGAAGTGGTGTTTCGTGAATTGGATAAAGTGGATGATAACTTGTTTTTCTCTACTTTGTTGGCCAGTGCTAAGAATGCTGCCACGCAAATTGGCATCTTGTTGGAAAACGCCATTGATCAAAATATTCTCAGTAAACAGCAGATATTTTCTCGTGATTATCAACCTATTGAGGGAACGAATCCGCAAAAATACAGTACTGCCTATGATTATTACAGTGATGAGAACTTTCCCAAGATACAAGAGGCCATATTGTCACAGCATGATGAGGTTATGTTTGCTGGTGCGGTGGACGTAAACGGTTATTTTCCTACCCATAACAAAAAATTTAGTCAGGCTTTGACTGGGGATTACGACACGGATTTGGTCAACAATCGTACCAAACGTATTTTCAATGATCCTACAGGGAGTCGTTGTGGGGCGCACACTGAGAGCTTTTTATTGCAAACCTATAAACGTGATACTGGAGAAATCCTGCACGATTTATCTGTTCCTATCTTTGTTAAAGGTGAACACTGGGGCGGTTTTCGCATGGGCTTTAAGTCGAACGTGCAAGAAGAATAATCAGCCTTTGTGCGACAAGATAATCAGTTTTACAGCTTAATCAATGCCACACTGGCACCGTTTAGGCAAAGTTGTTGTTCTTTCAATTGAGCATTAGGGGATAAAAATAGCGCTTCTGCCGGTACTTGTTGACCTTGACTCACAGGCACTGGCACCCTAATTACTGTGGCTTGGTTATAAAACACCAGCCACAAACGACAGCTTAAATTTGCCGTGGTTAACATCATGGCCAAATAGTGGTTATTTGCGTCATGCCAATCTTGCTCTGTCATTTCTTCACTTTGTTGATTTAACCAAGCTACTTGGTCTGTTCCCAAGTGCTGAAATAAAGGGTCGTCTGCTAAATGCACTTCGGTCAGAATAGGGTAGGTCTGACGTAACTTAATCAACTTGGCCAAGTTGGTTTGCAAGCTCTGTGAGACCTTGTTTGCTTGCCAATTGAGCCAAGTGATTTCATTGTCCTGACAATAGGCATTGTTATTACCCTGTTGTGAGTGGCTGAGTTCGTCTCCACCTAGCAGGTGAGGTGTGCCCTGACTGAGCAGCAACGAAGCCAGTAAACAAATTTGTTGGTTGAAGCGTTGTTGTTCGACGATAGGGTCATCACTGGGGCCTTCCACACCAAAATTCACACTGATGTTGTCCCCGTGTCCATCGCGGTTGTCTTCCATATTGGCAAGATTGTGTCTTTGCTCGTAAGACACCAAATCTCGCAAGGTAAAGCCATCGTGGTAAGTGATGTAATTTACCGAATTGAGAGCGCTTTTTAGGCCTTTATGGAAACAGTCCCTTGAGCCCATGATGCGGGTGGCAAACTCGGCAATCATGCCTTGATCGCCACGCCAAAAACGGCGAATTGTGTCGCGGTATTTATCGTTGCATTCCAAGAAGCCTTTGGGAAACTGGCCAACTTGATAGCCGTTCGGACCTATATCCCAAGGCTCCATAACCAAACAGGTTTGACTCAATACTGGGTCTTGCAAAATGGCTTGCAGAAGGGGAGCGTTGGCACTAAAGTCGTGCTCCACTCGGCCCAAGTCGACACCCAGATCAAAACGAAATCCGTCTACTCCCATTTCATTAACCCAATAACGCATGCTGTCGCAAATCAGTCGAATACTGGCAGGACTATGGGTGTTGATGCAGTTACCGCAGCCGGTGTAATTCAAATACTCACCATGCTGGTGACGGTAATAACGCGCATTGTCCAGACCGCGAAAGCTGACACAAGACTGGTCTATCTCGCTTTCCGCCGTGTGGTTGTACACCACGTCCAAAATTACCTCAAAACCGGCTTCCCTTAAGCCATCTATCATGCTTCGAAATTCCCTAATGGCATCCTCTTGAGCATAGGAGGGTTCTGGTGTGAAAAAATTGACAGGATTATAGCCCCAGTAGTTATTGAGCCCGAGCTTGTGTAAGTGACGCTCTGTGGCAAAGGTGAAGCAAGGCATTAACTGAATCGTGGTGATGTTAAGGCTTTGTAAGTGGGTAATGGCAGTCGCAGATATAACGCCGAGATAGGTACCTTTTAGTGCCTCTTCAATGGGCAGTTGTTGTGTAAAACCTTTGACGTGCAGTTCATAAATCACCCTTTGCTGTGGGTTGATACTATTGCGTGGCGGACGTGAGTCTTCTATTGATGAGGGTAAGACAATGCATTTGGGGACACAATGGGCTGAATCCCTTTTATCTAATTGCAACTGCTCGTCTAAGCTGGCTTGTTCTGGGTGCCACACCAATTTGCCCGTCAATGCTTTAGCATAAGGATCGATTAATAGTTTGGCTGGGTTAAAAAGTAATTGTTTAGCGGGATCGAAAGGGCCTTCAGCACGCAATCCATATTTTTGTCCAGCCTCTAAGCCCAATACCTGCATGTGCCAAATACCACGATGCTTGGCAACAAAAGGTAAGCTCTCAATCAGTTGTTCATTATCGTCAAATAAACAAAGGTGCAACTGAGTAGCATCTTCCGATACCACGGCAAAGTTCACCCCCTGTTGTGTCACACTGGCGCCAAGTGGAAAAGCTTGTCCCTGACTGACTTGATAGCGACCCACCGAATGTCTCCTCTGCTAATGTTAAAGACCTTATTAATCCAAGCTATGCCAACGCAAAATCAATCCACTTAATGGTGGCACAGACAAGACAATACTTTGCGGTCGACCATGACTGGCTTGTGTCTCCGTTACATAATGGCTTTGCGTATTATATTGACTGCCTTGAAAGCTTGCGTCGTCACTGTTAAGTAATAGCTCATATTGCCCTTTTTGTGGCACACCAATGTGATAG
This sequence comes from Marinomonas sp. THO17, assembly GCF_040436405.1. Classification (NCBI taxonomy): domain Bacteria; kingdom Pseudomonadati; phylum Pseudomonadota; class Gammaproteobacteria; order Oceanospirillales; family Oceanospirillaceae; genus Marinomonas; species Marinomonas sp. THO17. Next base: position 3,728,953 of record NZ_AP031575.1, read on the forward strand.
TGAGGGTGCGGTGTGGGTGTTAAATTGACGATAACCAGTAAGTGTTCTGAGGAATTTTTACGGCGGCGCACAAAGCACAGTATACTGTTTTGAGAGTCGTCATGACTGATCCATTCAAAGCCTTCCGGTTCATGATCAAAGTGCAGGCTAGTGTGCTCTTGATAAAGCCAATTAAGTTGCTTGACCAGCTTTTGTTGCGCTTGATGATAATCAATGTCCAGTAAATGCCAATCTAAGGAACGTTCGTGACTCCATTCTTGACCCTGCGCGAACTCATTCCCCATAAAATTGAGCTTCTTACCCGGATGCGTATACATGTAGACATAAAAGGCGCGTAAATTGGCGAATTTTTGCCAAGCATCACCGGGCATTTTGTCCAACATGGATAGCTTACCGTGCACTACTTCATCATGGGAAATGGGCAAAATGAATTGCTCATCAAAGGCATATACCATGCTGAAACTTAATTCTCCTTGATGGTACTTGCGATAGATAGGATCGCGTTTCATGTAAGCCAAGGTATCGTTCATCCAGCCCATATTCCACTTAAAACCAAAGCCAAGGCCATTCATAAATGTGGGCTTGGAGACCCCAGGAAAGGCGGTGGATTCTTCTGCCACAGTGAAGCAGTTAGGATGATTGAGGTAAATGGTTTCATTGAGTTTGCGTAAAAAAGCGATGGCTTCATAATTATGATTACCCCCATCTTGGTTGGGCACCCATTCGCCTTCTTCACGGGCATAATCTAAGTACAGCATAGAGGCCACTGCATCCACCCTAAGGCCATCAATATGAAATTCGTCTAACCAATAAACGGCATTACTGATCAAATAATTCACCACATGCTCTTTGCCAAAATCATAGATCAAAGAATTCCATTCTGGATGCCAGCCTTTTTTCGGATCTGGGTATTCGTATTGTTTTGAGCCGTCGAAATTTGCCAAGCCATGACTGTCGGCTGGAAAGTGTGCTGGCACCCAATCCATGATTACGCCTATATTGGCTTGATGGAAAGCATCGACTAAGGCTTTGAAGTCTTCCGGGTTACCAAAGCGAGAGGTGACCGCATACAAGCCAACGGGTTGATAGCCCCAAGAGCCATCAAATGGATATTCGCTAATCGGTAAGAGCTCTATGTGGGTGTAGCCCATGTCTTTGACATAAGGGACCAACTCATCAATGAGTTGTCGATAACTTAATACTTGGTTGTCTTTCTGACGTCGCCATGAGCCAAGATGAACTTCATAAATGCTCATTGGGGCTTGATATAAATCTTGCTCAGGACGTGATTGCCACGCCTGATCTTGCCACTCATGTTGCTGATCAAAACAGGTAATGCTGGCAAAAGACGGATATTGCTCAATGCGCTTAGCATAAGGATCTGTGCGATGTGGTAAGAGTTCACCATCTTGTGCACGAATTTCAAATTTATAGCGGGCGCCATGATTCACATCGGGAATGAATAAACGCCAGATACCATCACCATTACTGGACATAGGGTGAACCCGACCATCCCAACCATTAAAATCGCCAACCACAGAGACGGAACGTGCTGCCGGAGCATACACCGCAAAACGCGTACCATTGATAGTGAGATGTGAATTAACTTGGGCGCCACGGCGGATGGCACCTTGACTCTTGTATAGGCTGGCGGTGTGATGTTCAGGATCGGCAAAACTGCTGCCAGCGAATTGATAGGCATCCACCAAAGTGTGGCAGTTTCCATCCTGATACTGAATACGCAAACGATAATGAAAACCGTCATGTCCTTTAGGCCAGCTGGCTCGAAAGAGACCGGCAGGGTGAATTTTGCTTAATTGGCCGAGGGACACTTCTTCATCAATGGCGATCACCTCAATCTCTTCGGCAAGAGGTTGCCAAGTGGTTAGAGTAAGTTCCTTCGTAACTGGGTCTTGATGTAACCCGAGAAAAGCAAAAGGGTCTGAACAGCGAGCATTGAGTAAATCTTGAAACAGGTCGTGCTTGACTAAATCCATGTAAATCTCCAGCAAGAATCATTTTATTTGCTCGTATCACTTTGTCTTAGATGACTGTGGAATTTGCTGACCGCCCAGCGTAAAAACTGATTGGCTTTACTGGGTGTAATTTGTGCAAACTCGTCTAAGGCAATCGCTACCTTATCTTCATCCGGGTGTTTGGCGCGATATTGTTTAGCATAGTCCAATGCGGCTTTAGACACTAATAAAGGCAGATTAATTTCTTGTTTAAATAAGCAGTTAGGGTGTTGTTGGCAGAATTGAATAAAAGCATAGAGGCACTCAAAAATAAGACTCTTGTACCAACTTGGATGAATGTCCGAGGTCAGGTCTTCAATCAACAAGGCAAAAGTATCTTCTCCTGGTGTCATAGAGCTCAGGGCGCGAGTACAATCTAACGCGGTTTTACTTTGTACATCGCCAAATACTATGGTGTTAACGTGTTTTAGACTGTCCCAGAGTTGTAATAACAAAGAATCAGGCAGTTTGGTGATCATGCCCTGTTGGCTACGCCAATCAAACCAGTCTATGTCTTTCATCGTTCCCTGAATGTCAGCAGTGTGATGATATTGAAGGGTGTTGGAAACATGAGCAAACTCATCGTGTTTTTGTTGTAGCACCTGTTCCAATGTTTGATACAAATCAAAGGGGGAAAGATTGGCCAGAGTGTCATAGATAGGCACATCACCATTGGGATTAAAGTGCCGTGCACACAACATAACCAAATTATGGATGCGAATGGTGCGAACCCCAGAGAAAAACTCTGGATGGGTGCGGATCAAGGTTCCGGTAATCGCAATCAGCTCATGGCTTAATACTAAACTCAGTGGTGAACTTGAGGATTGACGCAGCATTTCCATTATCTTGTCTTGATGCAAAGGCGTGGAGATTTCCATTTCTGTCTGTGAGGATTCGCCAATGACCAATAAACGCTGACGCACCGTAATGTCAGCTATGTAGGTGGCTAAATCTGTAGTAGGTGTGATGAGTAAGGCAAAAAGTTGACGAGCGGCACGCCATTCTTCCTTAATCAGAGCCTGAAAATACACGGTATCGAGCACCTTATAGGCCGTGGTAGCGGGTTCTGAATTCGGTAAGGTGTTCATCAGTGCTTTTCGCTCGGCCAATAAGGTGAGGCAGTGAACGGCTTGTGGCAAAGAGGGTTCATCGGCCAGCTGATTGAGCAACTGTTCAGATGATAAATGCTCCTGATCCAAAGCAAAGTAATCTGTTTCTTCCGTTAAAGGCCAGTTTTTTGCGTGTTGTTTAAGTTGAATACCTAAGGCCAAATTGTCACTGGTTTTCATGGTAATGGTGCGGCGGTTGCCTGATTTAAAGGCATTTTTAGCCGATTGGGGTACCACTCGGTATTTTTCATGTTCGCCTTTCTGTAGGAGGCGAATAAATTCGAACAGTTCACTGCTGTTGCTCATCTCACAAATGGCTTCATCAATCAAAATACTGAATACGGCGTTGGCTCGGTAATACCAATGATTGGCTATGTTTATGAGTTCATTGTGAATGTGGGCTTGAAAAAGGTTTGGATCAATTTTTCGGTAATCTTTGTCTTCGTTCTGAATCCAAGATAAGCAAAGATAGTCAGCATTATTAATGCAGAACGCCTGCGACGTCGCCAAACTGTTCAAGGCTCGATGTGGCCTGCCGGTTATTTTTAAGCTGGTGGACTCACCTAAGTGCTGATAAGTGGACACCAGTTGTGCCGCGGTGATGGCTTTAAGTGGGGCAATGTCGGCTAAGGTTTGGCACAAACATCCCGCATTCATTAAGCGTCGTTTGACCTTATCATTCTGCGCCAGAATCACCAGAGAAGTGCTGACCTTACGCTTACGATGTTGGTTTCTGTGTAGCCCAAGTGGGTCCAAATCGTCAGTGGTAATTAGCTCATCGTCGAGCATTGTGCCGACCAAATATAAACTTTGTGCCCATACTAAGGGCAAATTATCGTTGGCCACACGACGTTGCGAGCCGGGCTTGGCTTTTTCCGCACGTATGTTTTCCTGAGGAACATAGTAAAGTTCCGGCAACAAAGAATGACCGTCCTTTTCTACCATCAAGACCTCTAATTTGTGTCGGTAAAAGTTGGCACTTTCCCAGTCTCTTGCAAACAGGCGGTCGATGTACAAATAGGTGAAGAATAAGGGCCACTCTGATTCAATGTGCTCAAAGTTAATCAATTCATCGTATTCGTAGTGAATGCGATTAGGGTCTTCCAATACGGATTGATGACCGTCTAGTAAAAAACGTTTACAACCGTATTCGCCACCGAGTTTGTTGATAATTTCTTGACGCGTACGGCGGGTAAGTTGCTCGTCATTGACGGCAAAGGCAGGGAAGCCGATGATGCTTAAAATGGCGCTGTCGACTTCTTTAGAACGAGATTCCTTGGGCAGTAAGGATTGCAGTACTGAACCGGCTCGTGCCACAGCGTCGGCAAACGAATGGACCACCGCCCATTCGGGCCCTTGGTCACCAAATAAATTGAGTCCATCCATCGCCTCCATCGCGGCTTTGGCCATACCCACCGAGCTGGCATTAATTTCCGCTTTACCATTATTTACTTTATTACCGCGTTCCCAAATGCCGTAGTCAGGGGTGCGATAGGTGCGTGAAATGTAGTAAATGAGATTTTGGATAAAATTGAATTCATCGCGGGAAAAAATGAGGCTACAGCCCGCTTTTGTCATTTGCGCCATCATCAATAAATAGAAGCTGGTGGCGTCTATTTGTAAATGTCCCCAGGCATCATCGGCAACGGCTTCCAGTCCCGTTTTGGTGTCGTATTTGGCGTGTAAGGCGTCTTTTGGGTCCAAACTGTGTTTAAAGGCTTCCACCTTATGAGATTGGCGCATCATGGCGAACAATAGACCACGCATCATTTTAATACAGGCAAATTCCAATTCATGAGAGCGTTTGTCAGGATCCGAGGCGCGCTTATAGGCTAGGTGCAAGGCCCAAACGGCTTGAATACTATAGACATTATCTCGCACCCAAGCATCTGTGTAGTTGCCATGACTGTTAATACTGGTACTGGCGGGAAAAAGGCCAGTGACAGGATGCTGGCGAGATAGGATCACGGCTTGAATGTGTTGGTAAAGAGAGTCGAGCTTATCTTGTGTATCAGATGGCATTTCTATTTCAACCCTTTTAAATAGTCTAAGGAAGATGCGATGTCGTCTACATAGATTTTGGGGGGTAGAGCATGTTGTTAAGTCATGATTTGTTCATACCTTCCATAATTACTAAACAAATAATCAACCCATCAGAAACCGTCTTCTGCATGTCAAGTTGTCTGCAAGACCTAAACAGCACGGCTAAACTCTTTATTTTTTGTGGCGTTTCTTACCAACCGGTTCGATATTGCACGACGAAATTTGCCTCGAATAATAGCGAGACATTCTCGTACTGGCCCTTACCCTATTTAAGATTAGCAAGGCAGAAGTCGTTGTCATTGTTAGTAGACTTATTCACGCCTTCCTTAAGCATAGTCTAAGTCTCAATTAGTGAGTGTATTTTCTTGATAAATTTCGATTTTATGCCAAACCTTACGTTTTTCTTGTTCGATTCCAGTTTAGATGCTGAACTGATGTACCAATTGTCGTAATTGAGTGGCGCAGGCTTGTAAGCTGTTTACCGAGCTTTGAATGTCACTGGAGTTATTGTTGTTTTCCTGACAAATAACGGCGATGTCGCCCAGCGCATGATGCACGGTTTGCGATGAATCGTGTTGCTTATTAGCAGATTCACTAATCTGACTGTTGAGCTTGGAAATAGCATTTACGCCATCGGCAATCTCTGAAAAGGCTTGTCCAGCTTGTTGGGTTTGGTTGGCCCCCTGATTGGCGGTACTTTGCGCTGACTCCATCACGCCTACAGCCGTATCGGTTTGTTGTGTTAAGCGATCAATCAAGCCGCCAATCTCCGTCGCCGCGAGTTGCGATCTTTGCGCCAAATGGCGTACTTCGTCCGCCACTACAGCAAAGCCACGTCCTTGTTCCCCTGCGCGGGCGGCTTCAATGGCAGCGTTGAGGGCCAGCAAGTTGGTTTGTTCTGCCACTTCAGAAATGATGCCCAAACGTTCATGAATGTGACTGACTTCCTCGCGTAGTGTTTGAATTTGTTGCGCGGCTTGTCCTACTTCTTGTGACAATCTTTGAATGTCCATATTGGCCTTATTCATCACCCCCAACCCTTGTTGCGAATGCTGACCTAATTCGGCGGTTTTATGATTGGCTTGTTCGGCGATACCAAGGGCTTCTTCTACGGACAAGAGAACGCCTTGCATCAATTCGGTGGCCTGGTCCGTATTGGATAACTGACGTGCTACCCCTTCCACTGTTTTGGTTGTTGAGGAATTGGTTTGTTCTACAATACCGTCTAGGGTTTCACTGGAGTGGGTGACGTTGCGTACTATGCTTTGAAAATCGTTCATCATGCTATTAAACGCCGTTGCCATCGCCCCCATTTCGTCTTTACCACTGAACTCCACGCGCTGAGTCAAATCGCCAGAGTGTTGGACCGATGTCATGGTGTTGCACAAGCTGGTTACCCGTGTGGTGACCAGATGAATAATAAATAAGGCGGTGCCACCAACGACTAAGGTTAGAATGCCCACCAAGATCGCATAATCCACCAAAGCTATCATAAAAAAATGTCTGACTTCATCCATTGAACTTGTGGTCACCACAGTAAGTTGTAGTGGGCTAAATGATAAGGCGCTGGCAATCATGCGATGGGTTTTGCCTTGTTGATCTTGATAGTCGAATTCCAGTCCTTGGTAGTGGCCGTTTTTAGCCTGACTGTTTTGTAAAGCTTGCAAAAGAGAGCGGGGCGCCTGTTGCGAGTGATAATGGTTTGGGGCATTGAGCAAGGTTTGATTATTATCCAACACCCAAACACTTTGATCTTCTCCGTAGTGGAAATCGCTTAACAGGGTTAGAGCCTGTTCTAGTACTTGTTGAGTTGAAAGCGTCTGATCATCTTGTTGATGGTAAAAGCTGGATAAAGACGTGTTCACTATGTCTAAGATATCAGCAGTACGCTCTTTTCTAGCGTCCACATGGCTGTAGAAAAGCGAGGATAGGGAAACCAGAATCAGTGCAGCTGTACCCAGAGACATTAAGGCTATGATGGCCCAGAGTTTATAGCGGATTTTTATATCATTAATTCGGTTCAGCATGGTTTACCTTCCCTAGGGTGATTATTATGTTGGTCTTTGGTTTCTTTGTCTCTCAACAGGTAAGATTAATTATTTTTATAATGAAAGCTACCTAGGTTTCATGAGCTAGGTCATGGTTTTTGTTGATAGTTAACGATATGGCCTCAATTTGAGCTAAACAGGGTAAAAATTATTGTGGAATATTGGGGTGTTTTTGCTGTGTCGTTTCTCTCGGCAACAGTATTGCCATTGGGCTCAGAAGCCTTACTGCTTTTTTATGCCGCACAAGCACAAACAAATCTTGGCGTCCTATGGTTTTGGGCCAGCCTTGGTAACAGTTTAGGCGCTTGTACAAATTGGTTTTTGGGCGCGTATTTATTGAAATTTGCTCACCATAAGTGGTTTCCTGTGGGAGAAGAAAAGCGTTTATTGGCACAAAAGTACTTTAATCGCTATGGTGTTTGGAGTTTACTCTTTACTTGGCTACCCATTTTAGGCGATGGTATTGCCTTGGTCGCTGGAGTGTTGCGTACTTCCTTGTGGTATTTTGTTCCCTTGGTGGTGTTAGGCAAAGCAGGCCGTTACGCACTTTTATTGTGGGGCCAGCAGATGTTGTCGGGACAATAGCTTTTATTCTAGGATATGAGGCTGTACTCAAGAACATAATAATTTGTTTGGATGGAGAGAAGAGTCATGGGAATCATAAAAAAGCTAATCGTGATCCAAATGGGTTTCGTTTTAGCAGCATGTTCATCAACGGGTGGATTAAACACCTTTATGACATACGAAGACCTGCAAAAAAAGGTAAAAGCGCACGATGAACAGTGGCAGGAAGCGCAAGTGAAACTGGATCGAATTGATGCTCTTGAGGCGGAAGTGGCGTCCCTAAAACAGGAAAGATTAGCGATGGAAGCTGCCAATGAAATGCCAGTGACGAGTCAGTCAACAGTGATTGCCGCGGATGACAGCATGGCGGCAACTAATGTCGCACCTATGGTAATGGAGAGCAGTGTCGCAGAAGAAACGCCAATGATGGACGCTACTGCCATGTCGGCAACAGAAACGTCATCCACGGACAACATGGCGAGCGAATCTGCTGTCGCCCCCGCTCCTATCATGGCGGCTCCGTTAACCGCTAACACAATGACAGCCGATAAGACCATGCAAAAGCCTGTTGAACAAAAAATGTCGAATGACAGCTATGGCGTGCAATTAGCTGCCTATTCTAAGCGTGATGAAGCGATGCGTGGCTGGCAACTTCTGTTGGACAGAGATCCCGTCTCTTACCAAGGTTTGCAGCCGAAAATTAATCAGAAAGAAGTGAAAGGCCGTACTATGTATCAGTTGAAAGTGGGCCCTTTTCTACAAAAATCTTTCAGTACGGATTTCTGTATGATGCTGAAGGAAAAAGGCAAAGACTGTATGGTCACTCAATTCAATGGTGAAGCTTTTTAAATCCGTCTAGAGCCTGATTTCAACGGCTTTGCTTAATGATTGTCGAGACGAAAAAATGGCTGCCTTCTTTATAAGAGGGCAGCCATTTTTGCATGCTAATGAGCACTTACTTTAGCCACTATTTTAGTTACTTTTTTAGTCACTAAGGTCAAGACCTTTTACATAAGTGGGAAAGGGAAATTATTGATCTTACCCTGACCATCGGCGATTGAAATTTCCGTCATCAGCTTATCTTTTTCACGCTGAATCAAACCTTGTTTAATAAAGTTATTCAGCAGTATTTGTACCTGCTGTTTGACCTGTGGCGAATCTACTGTGGTGCGCATTTGCTGCGCTAAATAGCGTTCCCCTAAACTGGTTATTAGGCTTTCATCTGCTTGAAGATTACCATTTAGAATCAGATGCCATAACCAGAAGTTTTGATCCATTAACTGCTCAATACTAAGTGGTCCAGCCATGTCTTTTAAACGGCTGTTCACTGTCGCCTTGAAAGAGCCTTCTGCCAAGTGGCCACTTAGGTCTGTGATGTTTAGCTCAGGGTTGTGGGACAACAATTCTTCTATCTTGTCCGTGAAAAAGCCAATCAAAGCCAGGTTGATTTCTTCGGCAGAAGCATCGTCTTCAGACAAAAAGCTGTTTAAAAAGGTGTTGTAATCCAAAAAGAACTGATTGTTTAAATTGGTGATTTCAACAGCAAATGACAAGTTATCTGCGTTAAATTCTGCGTTACTGACTTTATCCACAGAATAATGGTTGATGATTTTGCCTAGTTGACTGGTTTGATCGAGTAATGAAGATACTAAAACCTTTGCGCCTTGAATGTTCAATTCAGTGGGCTTGTCCTGAGAACCCAGGGTGAGTTGCTCAAAACCAAAGGCGATATCTCCATCGTAAAGCCCGCCTGATGATAAAGCCTCAACACCGTTTCTAATATTAATGGTTAATTGAGTATTGGTTAGACTCATTTTCTCGTAGGGCTTGTCTAGATTGACCTGATTAACTTGGCTGCGATAATCGATACCCTGATCAGTGAAGGCACCTTTGCCATGGTAGCCACTGAAGGTAAAGTTACCATCGGCCATATCGAAAGCAGGAATCTGATCAACCACGTCAATCTTGCCCGTTAAGTTCATGACCACAGACGCGTCATAGAAGGCTTGATCAGCGGGCCAGTTCAAGCTGTCGCGTAAGGTATCGCCAGCGTAATAGGCATGCAACTCAAATAAGCCCAGCAAGCCATTAGCAGACAGTAGTATGGGGCCGTAATGGGCGTCTAATATGAGATCCACTTCAATTTTCTTGCCAGATAGGGATGGCTCAATGCTGGCCAAGTCATAGGCAAGATGAACGACTTTTTTTGAGGTAAACCAAGTATCTTCTAGTGATTCCATCGTCACTTGATAGCCAGGGGCAGTGTTTAAATTGGTGACCAGTTGCGAGACTTTTTCTTCGTAATTCGAGGCAATGAATTTGGGCGCAACAAGACAAGCTGCCAGTAATACAAAGACCAGTACAGCGAGGATTTTTTTCACTGAAAATTCCTTTTACTAAGACATTGATCGGAATAGCAAATCATACCTTGCCAAGCAGACAAAATAAAACTTAAATGATACCTAAAAATTGCCACCAAAGCAGATTCAAAGGCAATAAGATTAAACAAGTCAGCATAAAAATGAGCAAACAGACCTTACTCACCGCGCTTATTGATAATCGCCCCAATGCCATGGCAGTAATGAGAGGCGGCGCTTGATAAGGCAATAATACATTGGAAAAGGCCAATACTTGGCTCATCAGCACAGCGTGAGTGGATAAGCCTGTAATCTCGGCTAAATGTTCTGCCATGGGCGTCATGATAGCGGGTACCCCGGTCAAATTGGTGACCACTGCCACGCAAGTGGATACGAAGGTAAGTAGACTAATATTCACAAACGCCGCCCCGCTTTCAAAGGGCACGGCACTGGTGAGTTTGTTTACCAAAATGTCTCCCAAACCGGAATAAGCGGTAATGGCACTCAAACCAATCACACCTGCGGCAAAAAATAACGTGCCATACTGAATGTCTTTATCAATGCACTCTTTACTGGTTAAGCCTGACTTTGGCCATAAGCAGACAATGGCGGCAATCAAACCAATCCAACCGGGAGAAATATGGTGTATAGCATCGGTAAACCAGAAAGCAAAACAAACACACAAGACCCACAGCAAACTCTTTTCCAGCTTAGTCATGGTACTTTGTTGATCTATCTTAGTGAGATTTTTGTCTGGGTCTTGATCTGGAAATAGCCACAATATAATGCTGGTAATCAGTACCAGTTTGCCCAATCCGAGTACCGGGAAATGCAGGATGAGATATTGCCAATATGACACAGGTGAGTCGTACAAGGCTTCCAGCATACCAGCCAATAACATATTGGGCGCGTTGGCAGGTAAAATGGTAAAAGCCGGTAAAAAGGTGCCAAACGCCGCTGCTAATAACATGCCGGTACGACCATTAGCCTTTTCACCATAACCAAAATGGTCTGCTAAGCTGGCAACAATGGGAATAATGAGGACTACACGTCCTACACCAGATGGAATTAAGAAAGCCAACGCCATAGCAAACAAAGCAATTTTAATGATGGTGCCACGATAACTGTTACCCAGAATGCGTGTTAGTAAGAAGGTCGCCCTTTTATTTAATCCCGTGTGTTTAATGGCCGCGCCAAAAACCATTCCGCTGAACAGGAGCCAAAAAGTCGAAGAGTGAAAACCAGCGAAGGTCACCTGATTTGGGGCCAATTGGGTTGCCGTGGTAAAGGCAAACAGCCCCAGTGCGGGTAAGTAAGCAGGAACAAGAGAAGTTGCCCATAAGGCGATACAAACAAAGAGAAGACCCGCGGTGAGACTTTGTTGCCAACTTAAATAGCCATGACTGATGGTCACCAGTATCACCGTCGCCATGATAATGCCATACAGAGGCCATGATTGCTTCAGCCTTGTCTTTAAGCTGTTTTTCATGATAGAGGATTCTGTATTTTGCGACATAATAGACGTCCTGCACAAACGGTGTTGTGAAAAGCTTGTTTGATGTCTCGCCATGTTTTATGACCAAAGCGAGTCGGAGAGGGGCATTTGTTGTTGCGGTTACAACTGGCAAACCCCTTGTGCAAACTCATCGACTTTTTGCCAATCGGTAAAGTCTTGATCCGTTTTCGGATCGGTAGGGCCTTTGGTGACCCACATGATGAAACGAATCATATTTCGATCTAGAAAGCCGTATTGCTGATAATTCAGACGTCCGCCAAATACGCCTTTTAAAGACGGTTGCCAATCCAGTTCGGTGAGCAATTTAATAATATAGGGATTGGTGTCCGGCGTGCATTTTTCGGCTTTACGAGCCACCAAATTCACCGTGAAAAAAGCACTGGGTTTGTTTTCAAGTAGCCTTTTGTGCTGTCGGATAAAGTCCACCAAACCGGCTTGGTGCTTACCATAGCGAATACTGGCACCTATGACTATCTTGTCATGGGAGTTGAGTAGCGATTCTTCTACCTGATTCACTGGCAACAAGGTGACCTGATGGCCTTGTTGCTGCATCAAGGCTTGCATGCTTTGGCTGATTTTCAGCGTGTGACCGTCAGTGGTTGAGTATACAAATAAAATAGTCGCCATGTATCGTCAGAAATCTGCCTCAGTTACCTATGCATTTGCTGCCATGTTATAAACATTCCCTGATGGGCTGTCAAAGTGCTGTGTCAAATCTTTGGTTATTTTACTTTTCTTGTATCTTGCTGCTTGATGTCTTCCATAGCGGCTTGTAAGTGAGGATTCTTTTCTTCTAAGTATTCACGTAAACGTTGAATAAAGGCCTGATTTTCATGGAAAGGTACGCCAATTTTATGGGCATCGGCAACGTCAATCATAGAAACTTTATCGTGTTGAACAAACACATCAATCATTTTCTCAGCCTTATCCTGATCTATACCAAGAGCTTCAAAAGCCGAGCGCCCCATACGCAAACTGCTGTCATAGGTTTCACGAATAATATCGCGACAACCATAAGACCAGAGGTCGTATACATGATTGTTATCAAAGGCCCGCGCTATGATATGAATGTGCGGATAGTGATGTGTCACATGTTTGACTAACTGAGTGACTTGCTCAGGATTGTCGATCGCAATGATGAAAACCTCGGCTTCTTCAATGCCAGCGGCTTCCAATAAATCGGGGCGCGTGGCATCTCCGAAATAATTTTTCACACCAAATTTCTCTAGTGCTGCTAGGCGTTTGGTACTGAAATCAATCACAGTAGAGTGGTAATTTGCCAAACGTAAAATAGTATCAATGATGGTGCCGACGCGGCCTGAACCTGCGATCAAAATCTTATTGTCGTCTGGCATCTCATCGTATTGCTTGACGTTTTGGTCAGCGGCATAGGATGGTGCAATGATTTTATCGTAGAAAATAAAGAGCAAAGGCGTCAGCAGCATGGAAAGCGTGACGATGAGTAACAGCAAATTGGCAATATCTTCTGCAATCACTCCATTGCTAACGGTAAAAGATAGCAGCACAAAACCAAATTCTCCGGCTTGTGCCAACCCCAGTGCAAATAGCCAGCGGTTGGAGCCACGAATCTTAAAAGCCCAGCCTAACAGCCAGAGTACAGAGGCTTTGAGTAAAATTAAACAAAGTGTCAGCCCACAAATGAGTAAAAACTGATCGGTTAAGAGGCCGAAATCAATACCGGCACCTACCGTCATAAAAAAGAGTCCCAATAACAAGCCTTTAAAAGGCGCAATGTCACTTTCCAATTCATGTCGATAAGGTGAATTGGCTAACACGACGCCAGCCAAAAAGGTTCCCAAAGCGGGCGATAAGCCAACCAAAGACATTAACAAGGTAGTAGCAACCACAAACATCAAGGCGGTCGCAGTAAATAACTCGCGCAGTTGTGCCACAGCGATAAAGCGAAAGATGGGGGTGACCAAATAACTGCCGCCTATAATGATGCTGGCAATAGCGGCAATGATGACCAGCGGCACTTGCCAAGAAGCCAAGCCTTCTAATAAGGCTGCGCCGTGGCTGGCGGTCTCAGTATCGCCAGAATGCGTTAAGTGTTGTAATTCGGGCAGGGTCAATAACGGAATAATGGCCAGCATAGGAATGACCAGAATGTCTTGCGCCAGTAAGACGATAAAAGAGGATTGTCCACCATCAGATTTCATGAGACCTTTTTCGGTGAGAGATTGAATCACAATGGCAGTCGAGGACAAAGCCAATATCAAACCAATGGCGAGACTGCTTTGCCAAGGTAAATCAAACAGCATGGCCACGGCTGTTATCAAGAAGGCACAGAATAGGACTTGCCCGCCACCTAAGCCAAATAGGCGCGCCTTCATCGACCATAATTTTTTCGGATGCAGCTCTAGCCCAACCAGAAACAACATCAGCACCACACCTAACTCAGCAAAGTGTTGCAGTGACACTATGTCGACATGAAGTAAAGACAGCAGAGGACTAATCAAGATGCCGGCTAACAAATAGCCCAGTACCGAACCCAGGCCCAAACGTGCTGCAATGGGGACGGAGATGATGCCCGCGATAAGAAAGATAAAAGTCAGTAGTAGGGCATCAGTCATGGGAAATCCTAATCATTGCAATCACTAAGGTAGCTGGTCATAAAAGCTAGCTGGTCATAACTGGACTTTGCCATATTTTTTGCGTCTTTACATTGATTCGACGGAAATTGTTACCGAGCCCATCAGTAAAAATAACCGATAAAAACAAGAAAAAAATGCTAGCAAAAATTCGAAAATTTAAATTTTTCATTTAAAAACAATTATTTAGTTTCAGTTTAAAAAGTTGGCACAAGCTTCGCAATATAGAGATTACAGCAAATCGGTCATGCATCGATTGCGACGAAAAGAGTTCCAATACAGCTAGTATCATGGTTCTTGGACGAGTAACTTAAATGGAGAAAATTATGAAGATTAAACGCACACTTTTACATTCAGCATTGGTTTTGGTAACTGCCGGTACATTGGTAGCGTGCGGTCAAGATTCAGAAGAAAAGAACAAGGTTGAAGATTCTTTATCACAAGCGGGAGACGCAATAGAACAAACCATTGACGATGCAGGTGATGCTCTGAACAGTGCAGGTGAAAGTGTTAAAAGCACAATGGACGATGCAGGCGACAGTTTAGAAAATACGATGACAGATGCGGGCAACGCAGTGGAAGATACCTGCGAACAAGTAAAAGAGAAAATGGACAGTAAAGACACAGATTGCTAAGGATAAAAGGAAAAGAGCTCGTATGAGCTCTTTTCTGTTTTAACTAGATGATCTGATGAACTGTTACTTTGGTTTGTTGATTTAAGCAAAAAACACCAATGCTAGTTCTGTGGTAACGAATCCGTCCCATATTTGTCTAGCTTGTTGTAGAGGGTTTTGACACTGATACCAAGTTGTTGAGCGGTGTCATTTCGATTGCCTTGGTTTTCAGCTAAGGTTTTCAGAATGGCCGTTTTTTCGATTTCTTCCAGTGGCATGCCAGCTGGAATTTGTTGTCCATCTTCGCTCGTATCGGTCAAAGCATCGGTCACTATGTGTTCGGCTAATATGGTGTGTTCAGCCAAAATAAAAGCGCGCTCAATAGTGTGTTTTAATTCACGAACATTGCCTGGCCAATTGTACTGAGCGATTTTATTGATGGCGTCATCAGACAAGGTTTTGTTTAGTTGATCTTGAGTATTGCGATAGGCCAAAAAGTGTTGAGCAAGACCAACAGCATCACCTTGACGATTGCGTAATGGTGGAACTTGAATAGGAAAATGTGCAAGACGGAAGTACAAGTCTTCACGAAATTTTTCGTCTTCAATCGCTTCCTTAGGGATTCGATTGGTTGCCGCTACGACACGCACATTGGCCTGCTTGAGAGTTTGTGAACCAACTGGACGATATTCACCCGACTCCAGTACACGTAACAACTTGGCCTGATGCTCGTAAGGCATCTCGGTAACCTCGTCGAGGAACAGAGTACCACCTTCAGCTTGCTCAAAAACGCCCACGTGGTCTTTATGTGCGCCAGTGAACGCACCTTTGACATGGCCAAAGAGCTCGCTATCGATCAATTCTGGGCTCAATGCCGCGCAGTTAACGGCGACAAAAGGCGCATCTGACCTTTGGCTAAATAGATGCAAGGTGTTGGCCACTAGCTCTTTACCCGTTCCGCTTTCACCAATTAAAAAAGTATTGGCATCGCTGATAGCCACTTTTCGCAATGTACGATACAGCTGATGCATACAAGGTGAAGAGCCAACCAGTAAGCCGAATTGATCTAGGTAGCTACTTTGTGGAGAGGGTGTTGGTGGACTTGGATCTAATGACCAAAACAACTCATCTAAATTGGCTTCGAGTTGGGGAAAGTTGAATGGTGCGCGGTAATGAACGCCTGCCCCTTGGTGCATCAGCTTATCCAGTATTAACGAGGGTTCTCCTTGGCTTAGGAAAATACATTGCACCTTATCCAACACTGGGTGATTGCTCAGGGCGTCGAGTTGTTCATGTTGCTCTGCATTGACTTCAATGATGGCAAGGTCACATTGACTGTCAATTAACTGCGTTAACCAGTTGTGTCCTTGTTGACTGAAATTCAGTTCAAATTGCTGCAGGCCGGACATAGAGAGTAACTCTTGAGCCAGCTCTGGTTGTTGAATTTGTAAGAATAATTTAGGTGCTTGTTTCATGATTTCCTTTCGTTGGTTCAATTAACTCAGCTAAATGAAATCATAAGCCTAGAGGATAAGCCTAGTGATGTCACACTGACTTTGCGCTAACTCTTAGTTTATTCAATCTTGTTTGCACAAAGCTCACCTTTTATTGAAAACACTTTTTTAAAGGGTACGGCGATTTAGTTTTAAAGGGTACGGCGATTTAGTTTTTTTAAAAGGTAGGGCGATTTAGAGAGAAGGCGATGTTCAGACTTTGCGTTACTAATAAGTAAACACCAAACACAAGCATGAAAATACAGTATTAACGAAAGATTGAATAGCATGGGAGGAATGCATGTTGAGATTTTATCGGCGTGGTCGACTCGCCATAGACGTACGAATTTTACAAGATATGGTGTCCATTTGTTATGACGGCATGATGGCGAATTTGGACTTATGTCATCAAGCCACCAATACGCTAGATGAACAGATTTTTCGCCGTATTGGTGATGCTTTTCAGCAGCTTTCCGAAGCGCTATGGAGCATGATAGAAAAGCATAAAGGCCCTGATGCTATCCATCATCAAGCGGCCAGTGCAATGAGTGGCGTTGTGGGCGATGCTTATTGGCAAAGCCAGAAATTATCCACCGAAGCACGAGCGAATAGCTTAATGCGGGTGAACCAATATGTGCTTCATCAATTGGAAAAACTGCTACAGCAACTTAATTCTAAAGGAATGATGAAAGCCTTGTCTAAGCAAGTTTCCCAGTTGAAAATGCAGTTGGATAATGCTCAGCGACAGAGGTTGGCTGCTGTATCAGAAAAGGTCACGACCCAAGTGTTGTGACCCAATCCAATTGGATCTTATGATATGTTCAGTTCACGCTTATTAATTATTAACCAAGCGATAATCCAGTTTGCCCATCAATGAACCGTCCAAAGCTTGTGTTGGCACTTGGAACTGGGCGGTGTTTTTTTCTCTTTGCGGTGATACCGTCATCACTGGTTCACCATTAATCAGGATTTGATAACGCTCGGAAAAAGTAATGGTGACGTCTTCTGAATGGGAGCTATCAAACAAAAAGTTGTCTTTTAAACGAATGATGCGTGATTCACCACGAATCCATTGACCAATAAGAGGTTGCGCTTTGAAGTTCCCTTTGGGATCAGTGACGATTATATCAGACAGAAAAAACCGCACCAGATCTCCCTTGCTTGGCTGTTGTTGACGTTCACGAACGCGGGCATCAAGTGCCGCTAAGTTCGTATTGGTTTGACTAATATAAGTGCGTAACTCTTGAATGCTGGCTTGCAATGCTTCACGAGACAACAGATTGGCCTCAATAATTCTTGGCGGTTTAGTGGCGCTGCCGAGGCGAGCATTTAATCTTTGATAGTATTTCTCAGCATTCTCTTGATATTGACTTAACTCTGCTAGGTCTTCAGCGAAGTCCGGGGACTTTGGTGGCTCTTCTTCTATGACACCTTGCATATTTGGCGTGAGCAATTCGTCTGCGGTTTCTTCAACTTGTTGGTCAGTGGTGTTTTGTTGAGGGGATAATATGGGCATTGAGCAAGCACTCAAAAAGAGCGTCACCAGTAACAGGCCACTTCGGAATATAAACATCTAACCGTCCTGACAATTAGGAAAAAATAAAGTAGAAAAAAATAAAGACCTCAAGTATGCGGTATGCTGCACTTGATGTCGAGATAGCCTGTGTCGACCTAGCAGTCGGATTTGACTAAATAAAGTGTAAAGCTTGTAGCAACAAGGGAGAAAAATCACTTGGTTTGGGATTGATTCCACAAAATGCATTCTTCCAGCGTCACACCCTTGCCACCAAAAATGTCCAGAGCACTGCCAATGGTTAAGTCCACTTTTCCTTCCGACAACTCATGCACACGTTGTAGATCTTGTAACGAGCGTGCACCACCGGCATAAGTGACGGCAACCGGGCAGGCTTGCCCCAATAAACTCACTAAGTCTTCGTCAATGCCTGCTTGTAAGCCTTCCACATCGGCCGCATGAATCAAAAATTCATCGCAATGATTGGCCAATTCCACCAAATTATCATGATTAACCTGTGTTGAAGTAATGGTCTGCCAGCGATCCGTAGCAATAAACCATCCCTCTGCTGTGCGGCGGCAACTTAAATCCAACACCAAACGGTCGGTTCCCGTTTCGCGTTTCATCTTATCGAGGCGATCCCAAGAGAACTCACCCTCTTCAAACAAATAAGAGGTCACAATGACGTGAGAAGCACCAGCTTGTAAATAACTAGCGGCATTGGTGTCTTTCACACCACCACCGTATTGCAAACCGTTTGGATAGGCGCGCAGAGCATTCATGGCTTCATCTTTATTGCCTTTGCCTAAGGCAATCACATGACCCCCGGTTAAACCCTGTTCACGATACAGACGGGCATAATACTCGGCATTGTGTTCGCTGATGAAGTTTTCCGTTGCGCCTGCATCGTTAAGGCTGCCGCCAACAATTTGTTTGACCTTACCTTGATGTAAGTCGATACAAGGGCGGAACTGGGTCACATGACACTCCTAAATTTAGCCGAAATAAAACACCCAGTATAACGGATAACACAGTGCGAAACGATGCCGTAACGTCACAAATTACAAATCCTGATATACTCCTTGTCCTCCATCAAATAGACAAAGAAATACCAGACCATGTTGCCCATTTCCCTTGCGGTTACCATTCCTGCTGACGAAATCGAATTGACCGCCATTCGAGCACAAGGCGCGGGCGGACAAAATGTCAACAAAGTGTCTTCCGCGATTCACCTGCGCTTTAACGTGCCCAACTCTTCACTGCCAGAGTTTTACAAACAAAGACTGCTGGCACTGAACGACTCGCGTCTTACCAAAGAGGGCGACATCATCATCAAAGCGCAACAGCACCGCACCCAAGAAATGAATCGTGAAGACGCCTTAGCGCGCCTCAAAGAACTCATCCTGAACGCCATCAAGGTGCAAAAAACTCGTCGTCCAACCAAACCCAGCCGCGCGGCTAAGAAAAAACGTCTGGACGATAAAAAAAGAAAAGGGCAGATTAAAAACCTAAGAAGAAATGATTGGGGCTAGGTTGGTGCTGTAACTTGCCACTAAACTTGAGCTGTTTAGCTTACAAATTTCTCAGAGTTGTGCAAATAAGGGCTTAGCGTTAGGAAACGATAAATTCAAAGAGCAAATAGCGTTACTAACAGGACAGCGGCAAACGCAGGTAAAGCGGGGAAGAAAAGAGGGTTGGCGTAAACATCGTGATGATGAATAGTCGTATAGATTTAATTTTACACTGACCCTGAGGGATCCCCACGAATTATTAACAAATAACAACAAGTTAGTCTCTGTAAGGAACATTCATGGCTTTTGGTGATCAATAATTTCGCCAAAAACAACTAAACACCTAGAGCCATGAACGCGACGACTATTCTGAACAAAATCATCCCCATTGTCAGCCCAAATATGCATAAAACTCGACGACAAGCTTTGATTGCTTGCCTTCAAAGTCTTACACAAGGCAATCTCTGTACCGTGACTAACATTGGTCGTGGTATTCGATCCAATGCCTATGAGAAGCATCGCATAAAACGCTCAGATCGGTTGCTATCAAACCCAAACCTGCAACGTGAATCACTCTCTATCTATGCTTACATTTGCCATCTTTTTACGACGAGCAAAAGTCCTATCATTAGTGTCGATTGGTCTGACTTAGACGCAAGAAAACAACACTTCCTAATCAGAGCAACAATGGCATTTGACGGTCGTCCGTTAACCCTTTATGAAGAAGTTCATGACATAAAGACAAAAGAGAAACGATCTACACATAAGCGGTTTTTATCGACACTTAAAGCGTCATTACCTAAAAAATCTAAGCCGATCATTGTGACGGATGCGGGTTTTAAAACGCCATGGATTGATCTGGTGAAAGAAATGGAGTGGGATTATGTTGGGCGTGTTCGTCGGCCTCGTAAGTTCTACAATGACCAAGACCAGTCATGGCAATGCATCTCAACCTTATTCCCTCAGGCGAGCAACAACCCCAAGGCACTAACATTAGCGTTAAGACAATCAGACCCTCAACTAAGCAGGCTGGTTTTATACAAAGGAAAGCCAAAGGGCCGACACTCGTTAAATCGAGATGGCTCAACAAAGTTATCTAAAACATCTTTAACAGCGGCCAATGGGGCAAAAGAGCCATGGTTACTGGTCTCATCATTACCAAAAGGTCGTTCGTTTGCGAAAAAGTGTGTTCAGGTTTATCAAACTAGAATGCAGATTGAAGAAAGCTTTAGGGACATGAAAAGTACAAAATTCGGAATAGGATTTGAACACAATGGTACCTACAAGCTAAAGCGTATGAGCCTTCTTGTTATGATGACAACATTGGTTGAAATGGTATTCGTTGTGTTAGGTAAAGTGGTAGAGCAAGCAGGTTTGTCACACCGGTTTCAGAGTAATAGTATTCGTCATAAACGAGTTTTATCCTTTTCATATTTAGGCAAGCGAGCCATATCAGTAGGCTTAAAAATCACAGCGAAACAATGGCGAGAAGGAATCACGCAATGCACAAAAACACTACGCGAAGCATCGAGTATTTTGACGTGAAATTCGTGGGGATCCCTCAGGGTCGATGGCTCTACTTAGGTAGTACCGTGCTTATTTTTCTAGTATCCATATTTACAGGACCAACTATATATTATGGTTGGGAGAGTGTTGTATGGGATAGGGATATAACGAGTATGGTAAACGGGGCACTAATTTTGTCTATGTTCTTACCACCAATAAGCAATGAATTTAACAAGGTCAGTTAAAACGACGGCTTTTCCGTTGCTTGAATTTGTGCTTTTACGCTACGCTAGCACAAATCAATCAACTACAAAGCCGCGTTTGCTGGCGGCGTTATAAGCCCCTAAATTTCCACCTTATTTAAATTGAAATATATCAAATATACAGTTAATCTTATTTATGAATAATCAGGGTCAGAGTAAAATTAAAGATTATTCTATTCTGCCCCTTTTAATATTTACTTTTAATATTTACTTTGCCTCCTTCTAATACTTTAACTCAAAGGGTAGAAAAAGTATTCTGGGTAGGTTGTATCCTATAATATTTGTTGATCATTTTAATGGAATAATTTTATGTCTAACTTCAAGGCGAGTGGATGGTTTTTCATTCTTACCACATTATTATTGGTTGGTTGCAGCATCCCAGTGGTAATGCCTTACCAGGGAGAACCAGATGGGTTGTTGGTGTTTAGTACCGATGTCACCGTAACCGGCGATGCCGAGTTAGAATACGATTACATTTTCACAGTTGAAAATAAAGACACTGGTAAAGTGACTGTCTTGAATTTAACGGTGGAAGAAGGCCAGACTTATGTAGTTTTGGGCCGATTGCCCAGAGGTTCCTATTTTGTAACCAAGCGAGAAGATATTCGCCGTGATAGTAATGGTTTTATCCCGGTAGAGACTGATAATGCACGGTTCTACATAGCCGCAGGAGAAGTTAGTGTGGCGAGACACATACGGATAGTTAAAGGCAAAGATATTCGAGAGGTTGAGGTTAGTGTTCCCACAAATGATGAGGGTCGCGAGTTATTTGAATTGCAACTATCAACTCAAGAAGCCTTCCAAGGCTGGAATTACCATCCAACTTTAATTGAAAACTTTTCGATGTTCTAGAAGTGTATACAATGCGTCTAAAATATAAAATAATTATGGTCAGAGTAAAATTAAATATTATTCTACTCTGACCCCTTTTAATTCAATCGTTAACAAAGCCAGTCACGGCGACGTCTTTTTCGTTACGGCTTCGCCTCCACTACAAAGCCGCAGAGCGCGGTGTTTAATTTAAAGCTAGGATCAGAATATGGTATTTCTCCGAAACAGTGAAAAAAAAACAATTCAGTCGTATATCAAAAAATTACCTAGTCTGTTAGAAAAGGATTATGGAAAGGCAAAATATTACACCCCAATGGAAATAAGAAGTACGATAGTAAGCAATAACTTATGTGTTGAAGATTTACGCTTTGCTATTGCGATATTTTCCAATCAAAAAAACTTCGAAAGCTATCATCAGGAAATAGGTGAAAACTGCGATTACGAATCAATGAGAAAAGAAATTGGTGATACTTTTTTTAATGGTAACTCTCAATTTAGCGTACTTGATTTTTCGTACGTATCGTTTGATTTTGGTGGAGACTTCGATGGCGGCGCAGGGTTTTCGGGTGGAGACTTCGATGGCGGCGCAGGTTTTTCGGGTGGAGGAGATGGCGGATATTAAATAATTAGGGTTACCCATAAGTCAGCCGGTGTCAATGGTGCGATAAAGTTCGGATCGCTTTTTAGCGAACATAATTTGTTATGTTCTCTATGGCGTGCTCCGGACTTCATTCGCTAATGTGTTTTTCTATTGGCTGTGCTGGATAAAGTATCCGCAACAGTCACCCATCTGGATCTAGTCTTAAAACCAAAATAATACAGGACAGGCATAACTTAGTTAACTGGCTAAAAAACATACTGTGATTTTATCCAGTGATAATTGATTGGGGTCAGAGTAAATTTAAACATACTCTTTAGAGAATCCTTCTTCGTGCTATCCTTTTATATCTCAAATTATGAGAGAAAGGAGTCTCCATGCCTAGATGTTAGTACAGGAATAAAAGTATGGTAATTTTTTTGTAGGTGCTTCAGTCGTTTGGTAATCCTGAGAATAAAGAAATTCTCGCGGGCCTGAAGAGATTTTTAATCTGAGTGGTCTTGAAAAAAATCAATTCCGAGGAGCACACATTTATTGGTCCAAAGATAATCCTTTGTATTGCGGAGGTAATTTGAATCAGTGTGATTAGATCAAAATCGCTTGGTACTTATACCGTCAGTATTCTTCGGTAATCACACTAATTCATATAATTGAACTCTATTGTAAATCCAAATTTGCTTGGGATACTTGTTCCTGTTGCTCTTGTTGTTCCTGTTGTTCTTGTTGTTCTTGTTGTTCTTGTTGTTCTTGTTGTTCTTGTTGTTCTTGTTGTTCCTGTTGCTCTTGTTGTTCCTTAAGGGCTGCTAGCTCTGCTGTTAACGTTTTAATCTCTTCAGCGTGATTTGCTTTAAGAGCCTGAATTGCTTCTGCTTGACTTGCTTTTAGAGCTTCAACTTTTTCAGTTTGGTCAGCTTTTAGGGCTGCAATCTTTTCGGCGTAATTTGCTTCAAGAGTTTTAATCGCTTCCTCTTGATTTGCTTTAAGACCCTCAACCGCTTTTGCTTGATGTGTGCCTTGTGCTTTTATTAAAGCGACGATAGCGTTACCTTGGGCGGGGATTGGTTGATCTCTATAGTCTTTTGCGGCTATAGCTTGAGAAATATCATAAAGTGTTTGCTCATAATCCAGCACGTAGCCTTCAAAGTCGGAAAGATGCATAGCGTCTAATTGTTTGACCGCTATTGCAATCTGTTCACTGTGATTAAGGAAAAATAGAACCGTATTGGCTTTGGTCTGTATTTGTTCCATTTCTCTTGGGTTGGAGGCAATAAAGGCTTTTGCTTCGGTTAATGCAGAATTTGCTTGGGCAAAACTTTTTGGAGCATAGCGTGAGATTTGATTACTTTTTAGTGCATCGAAACGTGCTTGAACGTCGCTAAGATAGATGGTGGTAACTGTTTTAATTTCGAGCGCTCTTTGCTTTCTAATAAGATCCGGCTGGTCTTCAATAGCATTTTCTGGTTCACCTTCTGCAATGTAAGACACCAGATTTTTCAAATCGTTTTCAATTTCTTGGCTCGTTTCCGGGTAATACTTGGCTGCATTGATGTTTCGTAACTGAGCGCGGTAATCAAATGCTTCAGACAATGTCGTTTTAGCCTGTTCGCGAATAGCCTCGCCAGATTCCAGTGCCGTATTGAAGTCTTCAAGAGCTGCGTATGCGGCTTCAATGTAGGTGGTTGAGGTCAGCAAGCCACTGCGTTTATCCGCTCGAATAGGATTAAACTGAAACTCTTTGTAGTATTCTTTAACTTCTTCTAGTGCTTCCTCAGAATCTGCAACTTTTTCAGGGGCAAACCATTCAAGTTCAGTTTCTTTTGCGGTGGCAAGTTTATTTTCTGCAAGATCCAGAGCGTTTTTAAACTCATTAACCTTAACCATTGCTTGGGATTCATTTGCCGTTTCTGCAAGATTGGCGGTTGAGTCGGGGCTGGTCGCACAGCCGGATAAAACCAAAGAACCTGATACTAGGGCAATGGCAAATAGCGAAGCGTGTTTCATACCTTTCCTGCTCCTGATGCTTACTAATGTTAAAGGCATTTACAAAAAAAGTTTCATGTAAATCAATGAGTTTACTGCATGATATTAAATCCTATTACAGATGCTTTGCATTGTAGGTAGTTTTATGTCGTATGGGAATACGTATATCGCGTAAGCATGTCTATTATAATTTTTGGGAATAAATGGGGTCAGAGTAAAATTAAATTTACTCAATAGAGAATCCTTCTTCGTGCTATCCTCTCTTTATACTTAAAGTATGAGAGAAAGGAGTCTCCATGCCTCGTCGTCCGAGAGTTTCTATTCCAGGTTATGCCGAGCACATTATTCAGCGTGGTAATAACCGCCAGCTCATTTTAACCTGTGATGAAGACATGAAAGCCTATGCTTATTGGCTTAGTAAGTACGCTAAAAAATTTGATGTGTCGATACATGCTTGGGTATTTATGACCAACCATGTTCATTTATTGTGTTCACCTAGTAATCCAACAAGTATTTCAAGCATGATGCAATCACTGGGACGGCAATATGTACGGTATTTTAACTATACCTATCAAGGTACAGGTACTCTATGGGAAGGGCGTTTTAAGTCTTGTTTGGTACAAGACCAAAGTTACCTTTTTCATTTGTACCGTTATATTGAACTGAACCCAGTTAGGGCAGATATGGCGAAAGATCCTGCTGATTACTCTTGGTCGAGTTACCAGTGCAATGGTTTAGGTGCTAGTAGTAATTTACTGACTCCACATCAACTTTACCAGTCACTGGGAAGAACTAAAGAAGAGCGATGTAATACATATCGAGATATGTTGCAGCATCAGGTAGATGGTAAATTATTGGAAGATATTCGTTTAACGGCAAATAAGGGGTTAGCGTTAGGAAACGATAAATTCAAAGAGCAAATAGAATTACTAACAGGGAAACGGCAAACGCAGGCAAAGCGTGGAAGAAAAGAGGGTTGGCGTAAACACCGTGATGATGAATAGTCGTAGAGATTTAATTTTACTCTGCCCCCAATTATATAACTAGCTCCAGATTTTAAGCCTCAAATTACGCCACCAGCTCTTATGGGCTGGTGGCTTTTTTATGTAACTCAAGTAATAAACCTTTCAAGTATTTGTCATTTAGCTGAAACCTTTTATCAGCAAACTCTTTTTCATTGTTAGTCTTAAAATGGAACTGGTTGTGAAAAAGAAACTCCTATCAATGGCTCTATTAACTTCGAGCGCACTTATTACCCTCCCATCACTTGCAACTGAACTTTCAGTTAAACAGGTTGGCTACTTCTCTGAAACTGAAAAGTGTGTAGAGAAAGAGAGCTGTACTGAAATTTCTGCGTTTAGCGCAAAAGCGAATCGTGTATATGCAACTAATGCCGATTCAAATGGCATTCGCATGTTGAACGTATCTTCTTCAGGTGAGCTTAAAGATGCTGGTTTCATTGATCTTTCAAATTACGGCGGTGGTCCAAACTCTGTAGCAGTTTTTGATGATCTCGTTGCAGTAGCGGTTGAGGCAGATAGCAAACAGGCTAACGGTTCTATCGTACTTTTCGACCTTGTGGGTAAGCCTGCAAAAGTTAAAGGCCTGAAAGGTAACGTGATTGAAGCGGGTGCCCTACCAGACATGGTGACTTTCTCGCCAGATGGTAAATACATCATTGCAGCTAACGAAGGTGAGCCAAGCAAGGATTACAAAGTTGATCCAGAAGGGTCTGTAACGGTTATCGATACTACTACTTGGAAGGCGCGTAAGGCGACGTTCACTAAGTACAAGGGTAAGTCACTTAAAGATGTACGCGTTTTCGGTCCTAATGCGAACTTCGCACAGGATATGGAACCAGAGTACATTACCGTATCAAAAGATTCTAAGACGGCATGGGTGGGCCTACAGGAGAACAACGCACTAGCAGTCGTTGATCTTGCTAAAGCCGAAGTTACTGATGTTGTTGCACTTGGTTTTAAAGATCATAGCAAAGCAGAAAATGCGATCGATGCTAGTAACAAAGATGGCAAGATCAATATTGCTACTTACCCAGTAAAAGGGATGTACATGCCAGATGCGATCACTTCGGTTTCTGCAAATGGTAAAACATACATCCTAACCGCGAACGAAGGCGACTCTCGTGATTACGATGGTTTTAGCGAAGAAGTTCGAGTTGCAGACCTTAAGCTAGATCCTGAAGCTTTCCCAAATGCTGCAGAACTTCAGGATAAAAAAGTACTTGGTCGCTTGAAAACGACGACTACGATGGGTGATACAGACGGCGATGGTGATTTTGATGAGATCTACTCATACGGTGGTCGCTCGTTCTCAGTATGGAGCGAAGATGGTCAGCTAGTTTGGGATAGCGGTAATCAGTTTGCTAAGAAGATTGCAGAACTGCGTCCTGAGGATTTCAACGGTCAGCTAGAAGATGGCAAGTACCAGATGGATGATCGCTCTGACGATAAAGGCGGCGAGCCAGAGTCAATAACTGTAGGTACATTGAATGATCGTCAGTATGCGTTTATTGGCCAAGAGCGTACAGGTGGTATCTTTGTTTACGATGTAACTAATCCTGAAGCACCAAGCTACGTTCAGTACATCAATAACGCGATGGATAACGTTTCTCCTGAAGGTCTTTCTTTCATTCAGCGTAATGCCAACACTGGCTGGCTGCTAATCAGCTGCGAGATTAGTAACACAGTCTCTATAACTGAAGTAAAAGCTCAATAATCACCAGAGCAATCTGTGATTGATCAAAGCCACCTCAGGGTGGCTTCAGAGTGTCGATAAACCCCAGTATTTTTGCTGGGGTTTTGCTTTTAAGGCTCTGTACCTTAAAAATGCTTTAGGTAATTCAGTATTAAGTCAGAGTTATTTGTAATCGCTCTTAAGAACCGTTGAGGTTCTTAAAGGTCATTATGATCGTCTTTTTAAGCAAGATAAGCCCCTAGCTAAGCATTAAGGCGATCTTTTTCATATTTTGGGCAGCTGCTGTCAGTAGGCACTGTGAAGAGACCTTGTCTATTCCTCTAAACCTCCCAAAGAAATAATACAGGACAGGCATAACTTAGTTGCTAATATAAGTTTCCACGAGTTTTTCAATAACAAATAGAAATGAGGCGGGTAGCTTGTTAGTCTTCTCTTGAATTGGGTGTCTTGTATTTCTTTACAAAAGTTCCTGATACTCAAGCGTGGAAGAAAAGAGGGTTGGCGTAAACATCGTGATGATGAATAGTCGTAGAGATTTAATTTTACTCTGACCCCATACAATTATATTAACAACGTTAGTTTAAACTTTTTCTGTATTCGCCCGGTGACTTTTGCTCATGCTTTTTAAAAAATCGATTGAACGATTGAGAGTGTTGAAAGCCCAGTTCGTACGCTATTGTGCTGATTGATTTGTTTGAGAGAGACAGTTTGAGTTTTGCTCTTTGTAAAACGGCTAGATCAATGTAATTGCCGAATGATTTTCCTGACAATGACTTCACTAAATCGTTAAGATAGTTTGACGAAACGCCCATTTTTTCAGCCATTACTGCGATAGATGGTAATCCATGAGTGTAGGCTTCGCCATCTTCAATATAAGACTCAAGCAAGGTGTCTAGCTTCGAGAGGATATCATAGCCAGGAGTTTTTCGTGTCACAAATTGACGTTTGTAATAGCGATCCACATAGGTCAGCAGCAGATCCAGACTGGCGATAATAACATCTTGCGTTAGGCTATCTATCCGAGCTTTGTACTCTGATTCAATTTGTTGCATCAGTCTCAACAATGATTTTTCTTCTTGTTGCGACAAATGAAGTGCTTCATTTAACTGATAGGAGAAGAAGCCGTGGCTGAGGATTTTTTCGGACAATGGATAGCCTTCCAATAGCTCGCTGGAAAAAAACAGCGCCCAGCCTTCGACTTGATCACTGGGATGTGGACTGCGCCCAAAGACCTGATGGGGTTTCAACAGGGCAAGCACGCCTTCATCAAAATCGTAGCTGGTATGGCCGTAGCGCACCTTGCTTTTAAGCCCGCGTTTTATAAAAATTGCATAAAACCCATAAGACCACCACATATCGCCACTACTGTGTGATTTACGCATGTCGCTGAGATTAATCAAGCTGATCAGAGGGTGCTTTGGCGGAACCAAACCACGATCCCTGTGATGCTCAGAGATGGTCTCAACGTGTGAGATATTGGAGGTCGTTGGCATTGTGCAGTTCCTTTTTAGAGCAGGTTGTATTTACCCGTCGTCATTCAAAATAAATAACACCATGAACACTCATTGGTAAGCGTAAACGTTTTCCGCTGTGGACAAGCGTCGGCTTGTCGCCCTCGAGCACATTAAGTATTTCAATGCCACCCATGGTTTCCGGCGAGCGATCCTCATCGCGATACTCACCAATCCCCAAGAACAAACGACTTCCAGACTTATCAAAACTTAGTCCCTGAGCACTGTTTCCTTTTATCTTTAGTTCTTGGATAAAGGATAAAGTTCCATTTTCAGGGTGAATTTGGAATAAAGAGATAGCAACCATGGGCAGGTAGAGGGGATGACCTTCAGGTTTCGTTGACTGGTGGATATCGGCTGTTGCCAGCAAATTGCGCTTCTGACTGATTGCAATAAACTCTGCATTCATACCACCTTGAACGCCACCAATGACACTATGACCTGGTCGCTCGGAAGGGTTGTCCAGACTACCCAGTTTGATTGATGTAAGTACCCCTGTACTGGTTGTATCCCATAGAAAAGGAACATCGATTCCCCACTGAACATCACTTGTGATCAGGTACCGTCCATTCGCACTGAACTCACCCGCCCATGGAAATTTATTGGTCTGTACCGTGCCCCAAGGCGTTAACGAGACTTTACCGTTGTCATCCTCGTTCACCTTGAAAAAACTGACTTGAGAGCGGAAAGGAAGAAGCATGGCAACTACTTTTCCGGAAGGATGCCAAAGACCTTGATAAATACCATCGGCTCGTAAATCAGGTCTTGCGATCAATTCTGGTTTGACAATTGATGGCTCACCCAGTTCAGTATCTGAAATGGGAATGAACATGGCGTGACTTTCAGGATTAGCTCCTACTACCATGGCTAATGTGCCACTGGCATTTATGGTAACGCCGGTTGGCTGAAATCCTGTTTCAATTGCTTTAATTAATTTAGGATTATTTGGATCACTGAGATCGAATGCTCTGACATGGTTGCCTCGCTTGAGATCTCCAAGGGTTTTGTCAGAGGGTTGTCTCGGTTCCCACATTTCGATGACAAATGCTATGTTGCCATCGGGAGTTACCGCAAGAGGGCTCGCTGGTGCATTCATGCCATTGGAAGCAGTGATAGTGCCAATGGAAAAATCAGAAGGGTTCGATAAATCAAATATTGACAGCGTATCGAGATATGGGCGTGGGTCAGCCAATTGGCGGTGGTGATAAGACTCAGACACCATTTCAGCGTCAGAGATTGCAGCCAGATAGCCCTGACCATGTGCCACGGTAAATGAAGTTTGGATAGTCAGTGCGATAAATGAAGTTAGTCCCAGCTTTATTCTACTCATTGAAGGTGCTCCAGTCTGTTTTTCTAGCCTTTAAGGCTAAATGAGCCAAACGGCTAGGACTAGCTGCTATTTGTAGCTGAAGTAGCTGTTTTGTAGCTTATTTTTGATGCCGTTAAATTTAGCAAGACACCCAACGTAACTTGACTGTTTTTCTCTATACTAGAAACTTAGTAGGCCACCCATCTTAAGATCTTCTTATGACAGTAGCCTGCTTACATTTTTTGGACTGGGGATGGAAAATGAACAAGCAATTGACCTAGTCAAACACTGGAATGGAAATGATTTAGAAGAAATTTAACAGGCCACCCATCTTAAAAGAAAAAGATTAGAAGGCCGCTCAGCTCTTCAAAATCTCTTGTTCCTCGAGCTTTACACCGATTTCATAAAGCCTACACAGTTCGCAGCTATCATCAAGAAACTTGTACGCTGTTGGCGTTCAAAGCAATATAATCCTTTCTTACTATTGTGGTATTTGTTAAAGGGATCGAACTATTGACATGAAAAAGCTTATTCTCGCTACATTACTACTTGCTCAACCATTGATAGCAGCTCAGCCTGCTTTTGCAAACTCAGACCCATTCGCGGAGTTAGAGTCGGAGTTTAAAAACAATAAAAAAAGCTCAAAGTTCGACAACTTTGAAGAAGACATGTTGGAGGATTTCGACCGCTTTAAGAAATCGGTAGACGAAGACTTTTATGCGTTTAAGAAATCAATAGATGATGAGTTTGCCGAGCTTCTTCAACAATCATGGCAAGAATTTAATGCCATCAGGTCGTCAGCACCCTACGAAGTACCCAAGCCCACCAGCTATCCTATTGTCAGAAAGCAAAAACCCCTTGATAAAGAAGAGCTTAAGCAATCGCCAAAAGTCGATATAAAAGTTAAGCCGATACAAACCGCGACACCATCAGTTAAAGTGCCACCTAGAATAGAAGAGGATGAAAGAAAGGTTCGCTTTAACTTCTATGGCGAAAACATCACGCTTAACTATGACAGAAGTCTTTTATTCCGCTTTAGAAAAGTGAATAACGAAGGCATCAGCAGGGCATGGGATCAACTGAGTAAATCCAAATACCAAACATTGGAATCTCAGATGAAAGACTACATGGAAGCCCTAGCACTAAACGACTGGGCAAAATACCTTTTTATCCAAGAAGTTGGAGAGACTCTCTACAAAGATCAAAACCAAGCTAACCTATTCACTTGGTTTATCATGGTGAAAATGGGCTATGACCTAAAAGTGGGTTACGACAAGCGCAATGTGTACTTGCTTTCTGCTATGCAACACAACTTGTATAGCGTACAGTTTTTTAATATCGACAACGCAAGGTACTACTTACTAAAGAACAATCAGTTAACATCAACGAAAAGCCAGCGACTGAAAAACCTGTATACTTACGCTGGGAACTACCCAAACGCCAATCATAAGCTTTCTTTCGAAGTCAAAAAGCCGCTTCGAATCGACAACGACATACAGCGGAAAACGCTAACCTTTGACTTTGAAAAACGCTCATACAGCATTAATGCGGCGTACTCTAAGACCTTGGTGTCTTTCTACAACAGCCTACCTCAATCGGATTATCGAATCTATTTAGACGCTAGCAACTCAAGACAGATCAATAACTCCCTACTCAAAGACCTATCCGTACATCTAGATGGCATGAGTGAACTTGAAGCCGTGAACTTCCTACTGAGATTCACCCAAACCGCGTTCGAGTACAAAACCGACGGCGATCAATTCTCGCAAGAGAAAGTTATGTTCCCCGACGAAACCCTCTACTTCCCATACAGTGACTGCGAAGACAGAAGCATTATGTTCCAAGCCTTAGTCAAAAGTCTTTTAGGGTTAGACGTGGTTGGACTCAAATATTCCAACCACTTCGCCACCGCCGTCGCCCTCTCGCACAACATCCGTGGCGACAGCTTCAAATACCAAGGGAAAACCTACACCATCGCCGATCCTACCTACATCAACGCCAACGTCGGCATGGCTATGCCACAGTACAAAAAAGCCAAATTCGAGGTGTTAGAGTAGAGTGTGAGGTGTTTGAGTAGAGTGTTTAGATATCGAGGAACCACGAACCACGAACAAAAATGCCATGCCTGCGAAAGCAGGCATCTAGGAGAGCAGCTCTTAATAGGAAGTTCTTAACAGGCCATCCATCTTAAGTGGTTAATATTTTCAATGGCTTAGGGGAATCATTGACGAGGCTGTAACAAATTTTGTGTTATTGCTATTTAGTTAGCTGAATGAGTCTCGTCGATCTTGAACAATGGCGTTTCCGGCAAGAAACGCCATGCTATTTTTAGCTAAGGCTTTAGTTCTCGCCAATTAGAGTGCCTAATTCCTGCGCAGCTTCAATCAGTAGAGTTTCATGTTTGAGCAAATCTTCAAGACTGGTTCGTATTACTGGGGCATGGGTAAACAAGCAGGCAAAAAGTCGTCCCTGTTTGTCTTTTATAGGAACAGCGAAGGCAACCATTCCATCGATAAACTCTTCATTATCAACAGACTTTTGTTCTAAAGCGATGCGCTCGATCTCTTTGTCAAGTGCGCTGATATTGGTTTGAGTATTTCGCGCCATTTTTTGCAGAGGCAAGTTATTCAGTATGCGTTGACGGCGCTCTTTATTAAGAGAGCTAAGGTAAAGTTTTCCACTGGCTGTGCACCATACGGGGGTATGGCTGCCAACGGGAAGATGGATTTGTAACGGCCAATTTGTCTGGACTCGATCATAGTAGATCATGTCAATTCCATCAGGGATGGATATGCCACAAGTTTCGCCAATTTTATCGGCGACATTTTTAAGAATTGCCTGACGTTGTGATTTAAACTGGCTTGCGTAAAGAATACCTAGTGCCATAGAGTGAAGACGATCTGCAGGAACGAGTAAGCCGCGCATATTGGTTTGTAAAAAACCGTCCGCTTCTAATTGCTGTACGAGTCTGTGTACACTGGGTTTGGGAATATCTAGTTGGATAGATAAATCTGCGGGGCTGAGCGGGCGCTCGGCATTGGCTACAGCTTCAATTATTTCTAGAACTCGAGCGATATTTGAACCTTTTTCTCGACGTTTCTCTTGTGTCATTAATAAGCATCCTTAAATTCTTGATGGCATCCATTATAGTGAGCTCAGTTGAATTAAAAAATAAGTAATAAGAAAAGAAAGCCGCACAATGTACGGCTTTGAATAGTCGAGCAGTTATTTCATTGTTGGCATAGAAAAAGAGACGCCTTCTCTTACCCCCGCACTTGGCCAACGTTGTGTTATGGTTTTTCGCTTTGTATAGAAGCGAACTGAATCTGGTCCATAAGCATGTAGGTCACCAAATAGGGAGCGTTTCCAGCCACCGAAGCTGTGATATGCCACGGGGACAGGCAATGGGACATTAATGCCAACCATTCCAACTTCTATATGATCAGAGAAATATCGAGCAGCTTCTCCATCACGGGTAAATATGCAAGTGCCGTTTCCGTATTCATGTTCGTTTATCAGAGTCATCGCTTCTTCCATGGATGCGACTCTTAACACTTGTAAGACGGGGCCAAAAATCTCTTCTTGATAGCTTTGCATTTCTTTCGATACTCGATCAATCAGTGTTGCGCCGACGAAGTAGCCATCTTCATAACCTTCAACTTTTACTTGTCGACCATCTACCACCACATGGGCACCGTCTTGTTCGGCGCTATTAATATAGCCAATTACTTTTTCTTGATGCTGTTTGGTGATAACTGGACCGAAATCATTTTGATTGTCTGAGTAGGTACCGACCTTAAGAGGTTGCATGGCCTGACTTAGTCCAGATACGAGTTTATCTGCCGCTTCATCTCCTACGGCAACGACAACAGAAAGTGCCATGCAGCGCTCTCCAGATGATCCAAAGGCTGCTCCGAGAAGCTGATTCACCGTGCTCTCCATATCCGCATCCGGCATAACAATCGCATGATTTTTCGCTCCACCAAGGGCCTGACAACGTTTGCCATTGGCGGTTGCTGTTTGGTAAATGTATTCTGCTATGGGAGTGGATCCTACAAAGCTGACGGCTTTTACTCTTTGATCATGAAGTAATGTATCAACTGCTTCTTTACCGCCATTAACGACATTTAGAACACCCTTTGGTAGTCCCGCTTGATGGAGGAGTTCTGCTATGAATAGTGTCGAAGATGGATCTCGCTCTGAAGGTTTAAGAACAAATGTGTTACCTGTAGCAATCGCCATTGGAAACATCCAAAGAGGCACCATTACCGGGAAGTTAAAAGGAGTAATACCGGCAACAACGCCCAAAGGTTGAAACTCACTCCATGAGTCGATATTCGGTCCTACATTTTTGCTGTGCTCGCCTTTTAAAAGCTCTGGTACTCCACAGGCGTATTCCACATTTTCTATACCACGTTGTAATTCCCCCATTGCATCATGGGCAATCTTGCCATGCTCTTCACCGATAAGACGGCAAATCTTATCAGCGTTTTCCTCTAACAAGGTTTTGAATTTATACATGATTCGAGCACGTTTGATTGGTGGCGTATTGCGCCACTCAGGATAAGCCTGCTGCGCTGCAAGAATGGCATCTTCCACTGTTGCTTTGGTTGCCAGTAGTACTTGTTTTTCTGATGTACCTGTTGCAGGGTTAAATACCGCCTGACTATGTTGTCCATTAAGTATTGGACGACCATCAATAAAGTGTCCGAGAGTTGTCATTTTTTTGTCCTTTAAGTTGTGTATTTAATTTTTAAGTTGAACTTGATAATCCCTTGCTTGAGACATTGAGCTACCAGAGTTGTTGGTACAGCTCCACAATTTCAGATTCATTTGGCACTCGTGGGTTATTGCCTGGGGAACCTGATGCAAGTGCTTGCGAAGCCATGAGAGGCATGAGCTCAAAGAAGCTATCTTTGCTAATACCAAACTCTCTAGGTGACGGAACTTCAAGTTCTTCATTGATGGCAGCGAGCTCAGTAAGAAGCTTATCGGTGGCGCTTTCTGTTGAGTCGGTCTCTTTTGCCACACCAATGGCTCTAGCGCAGTCAGCGTAGCGTTCTGGAGCAGATGGAATAGAGTAAGCGGTTACGGTAGGAAGTAACATGGCATTTGATAAGCCATGGGGTACGTGGAAAAAAGCACCAATTGGTCGGCTCATTCCATGTACTAGTGCGACAGACGCATTTGAAAAGGCAATGCCTGCCAAAGTAGAGCCTAGCATCATGGCTTTTCGTGCTGCTTTGTTCTGACCATCTTTGAAGGCTGTACGCAGGTTAGGTCCAATTAAGCGCATGGCCGCTAATGCTTGTGCGTCGCTATAGTCATTTGATTTCTGACTGACATAGGCCTCGATCGAATGTGTGAGTGCGTCTATTCCCGTATCAGCGGTTACTCTGGGGGGTAAGCTTAATGTGAGGCTGAAGTCTATTAAGGCGGCCACAGGCATAAATCCCACCCCAACGCAGAGCATTTTTTCGTCACAGGTTTCATCGGTAATGATGGTAAATTTTGTGACTTCCGAACCTGTACCAGCGGTCGTCGGAATCGCGATAATAGGTAGCCCAGTCTCGTTGACTAAACGGGGGAATTTATAATCGCGCATAGTGCCACCAAACTTGCCTAAAATGGAAATGGCTTTTGCACTATCAATGGGGCTACCACCGCCAACAGCGACAATGGCATCATAATCTCCCTGCCTTACTTTTTCGACGCCGTCCATAATCGAAGCCTCTGTGGGCTCGGGGACAGTGTTGTCAAATACGTCACAGTCGATCTTGTGTGCCATAAGGTCAGCTGTGATGGTTTGAATGTAGCCCAGACTGACCATCATTTTGTCTGTTACTATCAGTGGTTTTTTACAGTTTAAGTCGCTCAAAATCACAGGAAGTTGGCGCGAGACTTTTTCACCCACCTGTAAAATGCGGGGCAATATAATTTGCGTTGACATATAAACTCCAATGGTTCCTTGTTGATTTAAGGCATAAAGGCTTAATAGGCCATTTCTGGTAACCAGGTCACAATGCTTTGCCAATAGAAAACTATGGATAAGCCAAGTAACTGGATCAGGATAAAGGGCATCACTCCGCGATATATATGACCTAGGCTAATGCCATTTGGTGCAACACCTTTTAGGTAAAAAAGAGCAAAACCTACAGGCGGTGTTAAGAAAGAAGTTTGTAAACAAACGGCGAACAAGATAGTGAACCAGACGAGATCAAAGCCAAGGTTCGATACGACTGGCGCAACAAGAGGCAGAATGATCAGGGTTAACTCAATCCAATCTAGAAAGAAGCCTAAAATGAAGGTTGCCAGCAAAATACAGATCACAATACCCGTCGGGCCAAACGGCAGACTCGAGAGCGCACTCTCAATAAGCTCATCTCCACCTAGACCTCTAAAAACGAGAGAAAAAGCCGTTGCTCCCAAGAGCAGCGCGAAAATAAATGCTGTCGTTTGTGTCGTATCCCGGCCTACTGCTTGTAAGACAGGCAAAGACAGTCTGCCTTTACTTATCGCTAGTAATGTTGCTCCTAATGCTCCAACTCCCGATGCTTCAGTCGGTGTAGCAATGCCAAAGAAGATTGAACCTAATACGGCTAGGATCAGAAGCGCGGTAGGGAATACAGCTTTAAGTACGTTTAATAGCAATCTAAAACTAACTTTTGGACTGTCTTTAGGCGCGGGAGCTGCGCTAGGTTTTAGCCATGCATAAAGCATGATATAGGTGATGTATAGGGCGGCGAGTAAAATTCCTGGGAAGAGTGCGCCAAGGAATAGATCGCCGACAGAAAGGCCAATACGGTCACCCATCATTACAAGCATAATGCTTGGAGGAATCAGAATCCCCAATGTTCCTGTCGAGCAAACCGTTCCGCATGCAAGCTCCTTGCTATAGCCCTCTCTCATCATCAAAGGAACACCTAATACCGCCAGCAATACCACGGAAGCGCCAATAATGCCTGTCGAAGCGGCGAGTAATAAACCGACAAAGGTAACAGTGACAGCAAGTCCCCCGCGAACCTTGCCAAAAAGACTGGCAAGGTTGCTCATTAAGTCCTCAGCGACCCCAGATCTATCCAACATAAGACCCATAAATACAAACATGGGCAGAGCGACCAAAACCCAATTGGTCATTACTGACCAAATTCTAGGGATAACAATGGATACATAATTCCAATCGATACCGATAAATGCGTCTAACAAGTTGTCAGCTAACATGGCAATGACAGCAAAGAAAATCGCAACACCACCCATTACCCAAGCGACAGGAAAACCACAAAACAGCAGAAGTATAAAAGTGGAGAACATTGCTATCGCGAGAATTTCGTTGATTTCCATTTCATACACTCCTATACGTTTGCCATCTGAGATGGCTTAGATAAAGGTTTAGCGGATTTCATAAACAGCAATGAACAGATTCTAGAAAGGCGAGATAGAACCGCTAGACTGAGCAAGATAAAGCCAAACAGTAGAACGGATTTGATTACCCATCGATAGGGCAGTCCTCCGGGTGCTGCGGATACTTCGTTAAGTTCCCAAGAATAATGAATGAATGGAATGGAGTACCAAATGACCACTCCGATAAAAGGCAGTAGTAAGAACAGAATACCCAAAAGCTCAATCCAAGCTTGTGTCTTGAGGCTCATACAGTCACGGAGAATATCCACTCGTACATGCTTGTCTCGCACAAAGCAGTAAGACAATCCAATCATCCAACCTGTGGCATACAGGTGCCACTGCAATTCCTCAAATTCGATTCTTCCTTCGCCTAGGGCATATCGCATAAATACGTTAAGAACAATGACCAGTAGTAATAAAACCCAGATCCAAGAAATCGTTTGACCAACGTAGTAAATAATTTGATCAATGAATTTAGACACTTGTGTCTCTGGTAATTGCTTCTCATTAGAGTCGATAGAAGAGTCGACGAATAATTGATCGTCAGGTGTATCTTGAGCATTCATAATGGAGCTCTCCATAGTTAAAGCAGATGCATAACGTGGCTCTTGAGAACGAATACAGCCGTTACACTAAAAACAGGCTGTATTCGACCCAAGAAGGGCTATATCGAGAGGAGTTAAGGCTCGATGGGAAGGTAGGCAAGTTTACGCCAAGAATGGTAGTCGTTTCTGAACGCTTGTTGTGAGTCATAAATGCGTTTGAAATCGGCATCTTGTTGAGATAATTCTTGCATCAAATCATCAGTAATTTCTTTCAGACCTTCTAGTAGCGCTGGATCCAGTTTTCTCGCTGTTACGCCTTTGTCTTTAAAACCAGCAAGAACTTTTCCTTGCAGTGCTTCACCATGAGTTAAGGCTCTAAAAGTGCCCGCTGTACAAGCCATATCGATAGTGGCTTGGGTTGATTTGGAAAGCTTGTCCCAGACTTCTTTGTTTATAATTAAGTGAGAGGCTGTAAAGGGTTGATGCCAGCCCGGGAAATAGTTGTTTTTAGCGATTTTGTCGAAGCCCATAATCTGGTCAATAGCGGGCATTGAGAACTCTGTCGCGTCAATAGAACCCTTTTCAAGTGCAGGAAATATTTCGCCACTAGGAATAACTGTGACGGAAGCCCCTGCTTTTTGAAGTACCTTGCCGCCAAGACCTGCAAATCGAATTTTGAGGCCTTTTAGGTCGTCCAATGAATGAATTTGGTGTTTAAACCAACCTGCCGTTTCTGGGCCTATTACGCTACACAAAACAGGGTGAATATTATGTTTAGCGTATAGGGATTCAGCTAGCTGTTTACCTTCTCCTTCATACCACCAACTGGCAAATTCCCAAGGCTCCATGCCAAAAGGAACCGCAGATAAAAGAGCCGATGCTGGAATTTTTCCTTGATCATAAGCGAGCCATGCGTAGCCAGCGCTAATTTGGTTGTTCTTAACCGCCTCAGTTATAGCAAATGGTGGAACTAACTTGCCTGGCTCGTAAACTTTAAATTGAATTTGTCCGTCAGATGCCGCTTTTATATCTTCTGCGACGAACTTAATAGGGTCACCAAGTCCCGGTAAATGTGTGCCAAAAACAGCTTGAACTTTCCACCGAACCTTGTCTTCAGCGGAATACGCAAGTGTGGTGGTGGAAGCAATAACAGACGCGACAGCGATGGTCGCTAGGGACTTTTTGATTGACGTAGTTATAGGTTGCATGACTTTACCTCGTAAGTGTACCAGTTTGAAGCTGGAAATTATTTTTATATTTTCACACTAAATTGCCATATCGATACGATATTTATCATTATTAAACATTTCCAAATAGTCAACTAAATTTTTGTTAAAATGATATGAAATGTATCGATATAATGTTTTTTCGATGCGTTTACTTTTCGTAAATATCTATGTATGCGTTTGATTTAAAATGGTTTTTAAGAAATTTTTATGATCGTTAAAGTGATACTAAGAAGTGAGAAAATTTTTGAATTTGATCTAATCTAGAAATGGATCTTGATAGTGCTGACAACAAACTTAAGTTTATGATTTGTCCCAAACAGAATGGAACTTGATGGTGATTTATGGCGAAACCATTGCGATTCGAGGATTAGGCTTTATTGCTCTTCATAGAAACCTTTGTCTACAAAATGTATAACCCTTTTCGCATCCTCTAGGGAGGGTGCGAATCAGTGTTCTTGCCTCTTTCTCTGTTTTGACACTCGGGCTCAAATGACCATTTGTATGCTTAAGGCCAGTCTGAAAAGTTGTATTCGTAATGAGATCTTTTTATAGAACCTATTGCGGCGTTGTTTTTACGGAATTGATTAGGGGATAGACCGGTTTCTTTTTTAAAGAAATGGCTAAATTGGCTGGCATCGTTATAACCCAATTGATTGGCAATCGTTTGTACCG
This sequence comes from Marinomonas sp. THO17, assembly GCF_040436405.1. NCBI lineage: Bacteria > Pseudomonadati > Pseudomonadota > Gammaproteobacteria > Oceanospirillales > Oceanospirillaceae > Marinomonas > Marinomonas sp. THO17. The sequence continues at coordinate 3,768,908 of NZ_AP031575.1, forward strand.
AATCAGACGCTTTTTTTAAACGGGTAGTGGCTTCTATCAGCACACGGTTGTTGATCAAGTGTAATGGCGGTTTTTGTAGGTTGCGTTGGCAAATAGCGTGCAATCTATCATAGGTGACATTCAGTTCCTGACAGTAATAACGCACGGTTTTACGGTTTTTAAATTCGATTTCCACAAGCTGTCTAAAACGCTGTAACACCAATTCATCCGGTGAGTCATTTAGTTTAATGGATTGGATATTAGTGAGACGATAGGTGTTGATAAGCAAAATACGAATGATGGCACAAATGATGGTTTGAGAGCGGTTTTTGGTAAAGCTTATTTCCAAATTCAGCAGCTTTAACAGAGGGAAAAAAACGTCATAAATATCGCTTTTCTGACACTGGGTAAGAGTCAGTTGCTGCATTAAGATTTCTAGCTTAGTGCTATCCAATTCTGTTCCCATAACCAAATTGGTCAATTCATTGCTGTAGCCAATCAGCCAAATTTGACTGCCAGCGGGCACTAAAATTTTTGCAATGGCTTTGTGGGGCAGACAAAAGATTGAGGACTCCATGACAGAGTGTTGTTCGTCTTTATAGAGGATAGAAATATCACCTCGCTGTACCACTCCAATCAAATTAAAGTCAGTAAAATTACCAGTGCCAGCGCTAAAAGTACGAGCTTGTAATCCTGGTTGGATTTCTTCAAAGCGCACCATAGAGCCAATAATATTCGTCAGCATTTTCTAACCTTTTATGAAAAATACCCATCAATAAACCATTATTTAACAATAATAACCCATAAATTGACATTTTTATCAGAAAGATAACTGTTAGTCTTTTGTTATTAGCTCATCTACCTACAAAAAAATCTAATAATAGGGAGCATGACATTTTGAATATTGCCAGTGAAAGCTTGGGGTCTTGTTCTGTTCCTGAGGTGAATTTATTCGTTGATGGTCAGTACCAGCCAGCCATGTCTGGAAGCTATTTTGATCGCCTGGACCCAAGCAATGATTTGCTTGCTTCTCACGTGGCGGGTGGACGGCGTGAAGACGCGGAGCATATGATCGCTGTTGCAACGGCAAGTTTCCCCGTTTGGTCAGCGCTTCAGGTTGAGGAACGAGCAGCCATTTTACGACGCGCTAAATCTCTGATGCCTAAATATCGCGATCGCTTTGCTGATTGTATGTTGAGGGAGATTGGTGCAACCCATGAATGGGTAGACTTTAATATTGAAGTGGCTATTGAGGCCATTGATGCTGCTGTAGATCTTGCTGTATTCCACCAATCTAATCAATCCACAACAGAAAAAGTTTCAGTCCACTCTCAGCAGAGTGCATTTCATCAAACTCAAGACTCTTATATTGTTCGTAAACCCGCAGGCGTTTGTCTTGCCATTGCGCCATGGAATGCACCTATCGCACTTGGTATGAGAGCCGTCGTATTTCCCCTTGCCTTTGGTAATACGGTGATCTTAAAAACGTCTGAACTTTCTCCTGGTGCTCATGTGTTGTTAGCTGAGTTGCTACATGAAGCTGGTATTCCAAATGGTGTGATCGGGGCCATAACGAATGCCCCAGAACATTCCGAAGAAGTAATTACTAGCTTAATTTCAAATCCATCGATACGTCGAGTGAACTTTACGGGTTCCACTCGAGTGGGAAAAATCATTGCCGGTATTGCTGCCAAATATCTCAAACGTTGCCTTTTAGAACTGGGAGGCAAGTCGCCTTTAATTGTATTGAAAGATGCCAATTTAGCTTTGGCTGCGAAAGAGGCTGCCTACGGAGCTTTTCTCAATCAAGGTCAAATTTGTATGGCAACGGACAGAATCATAGTCGAGCAAAGTATCGCCGATGAATTTATTAGCCTATTGACTGATATCGCTGCTCAATTAGTGGCTGGAGATCCACGTCGTAAAGGAGTAAGGCTTGGTCCTGTTGCCAGCCCTTATGTTGTCTCGCGGTTATCTGCGCTGATTGACGATGCCATAGATAAAGGCGCTAGCTTACTAACAGGAGCGTCCCGTCGTGGGCAATTCATAGATGCGACGCTACTTGATCATATCACCCCCATGATGCGCATTTATTCAGAGGAAAGCTTTGGTCCCATTGCAGGTATCTATCGCGTTGATTCTCCAGAAGAAGCCATTACGGTAGCAAATGATTGTGAGTATGGCTTAACGGCAGCAATTTTTACCAATGACTTGGCATTAGCTGAAAGGTTAGTGGATCAGCTTGAATCTGGCATCTGTCATATTAATGGTGCCACGGTAAAAGATGATCCTTACATGCCGTTCGGTGGACTTAAGTCGAGCGGTTATGGTCGTTTTGGCGGCGACGCCTGTGTTGATGAGTTTACCGAGGTGCGCTGGATTACAGTGAACCGACAGGCTTAATTGTGGTGTTTTAAGAGCATGGAATTAAGTCAATAAAAATACCTTAACTAAAAAAATAACAAGAGGTTTTTATGAAAACTAATAAACGAAATTGTCTTAAGACTGGATTGTCCAAGTTACTGACTTCGGCATTAGTGGCTACTGGCTTGATTTTATCTAGTCATGTCGCAGCGGCAGACGACAATACCATTAATATAGGTTTTATTAGTCCAAGGACAGGGCCGCTTGCTAGCTTTGGTAAAACCGATGGTTTTATTTTGGAGCAAGCTCGTAAAGCTTTGGAAGATGGTATGACCATTCAAGGAAAGCATTACAAGATCAATATTCTTGATCGTGATAGCCAATCGGATCCGGCACGAGCAGGTCAATTAGCGAAGGAACTGATTAACCAAGGAGTGGATTTGATGCTGGCGGTTTCAACCCCAGAAGTTATTAACCCAGTGGCCGATGCTGGTGAAGCCGCTGGGGTTCCTACCTTATCCACAGTGATGCCATGGGAAGCTTGGTATTACGGTCGTGGTGCGAAACCGGGTGAACCTAGTCCGTTTAAATGGACTTATCATTTTGGCTTTGGAACGGATGAATTCTACAGAGCCTATATGTCTCAATGGTCATTACTCGATACCAATAAAAAACTGGGTGTAATGTACCCAAATGATGCGGATGGCAGTGCGATTCGTAGGGCTTTAGTGCCACGCTTTAAAGAAGCGGGCTATACGGTCATAGACCCGGGTGCCTACGAAACAGGGACAACAGACTTTTCCAGTCAGATTGCAAAATTCAAAGCAGAAAAAGTTGAAATTATTAATACTTTCCCAATTCCACCGGATTTTGCGGCTTTCTGGCGTCAGGCTGCACAACAGGGGCTTAATCGTCAGGTAAAGATTATCCAAGTGGCTAAGACGGGATTGTTTCCTGCAGACATTGAAGTGCTAGGGTCATTAGGGCTAAAAATTGCTTCTGCTGCCTATTGGCATAAAAGCTTTCCATACACTTCGACATTAACCGGCCAAAATGGTACGCAGCTGGCGGATTTATGGGAGCAAGAGACAGGTGAGCAATGGACTCAACAGCTAGGAGCAACCTTATCCTTATTGGATGCCGCCACGGAAGCCTTAAAGCGCGCTAAAAACCCCAAATCACATGCGGATATTCGCGATGCGATTGCCACATTAAACGTGACAACCATAGGCGGAAAGGTCGATTTTACCTCTGGCCCCGTGCCTAATGTATCGCCTGGTCCAATTTTGGGGGCGCAATGGGTGAAAGGGACAGGAAAACATAAATTGGATTATGTGATTACTGAAAATGCAACAGATACAAATGTACCTGTTAGTCACAAACTTCTCCCTTATAACCGTTAGGGAGTATTCCGTGGAAAATATCTCTTATTCACAACTACAAGCGACAGGACTTCATAAGTCGTTCGGTCGAGTGCAAGTGTTGAATGGAATTGATTTCGCTATGGACACCAACGATGCCATTGGCATCGTTGGGCCTAATGGGGCAGGAAAGTCTACCTTGTTGAGTGTTTTGTCGGGAGCCCAGGCCCCAAGTAAAGGCGAGATTATTCTTAATAATCAAAACATTACCCATTCTCCAGCTCGTCAACGGGCGAAGCAGGGATTGGTTAGAACACATCAAATTCCCAAGCCCTTTTCGGGCATTACTGTGTTTGAAAATGTTTTTGTCGCGGCGATTCATGCGGCGACAAAAAATCGTGAAGAGGCTTACGACATAGCGTTAGAGTCAATCAAGTTATGCGGTATGTTGCACCTTGCTAATCGGGATGCAGACAGCATAGGTCTGTTAGATCGTAAGCGGTTGGAATTAGCTCGTGCTTTGGCCACGCAACCTAAGCTTTTGTTTTTGGATGAAATTGGTGGCGGTCTCACTGAGGCCGAAGCCCTCGCATTAGTGGATACCATTTTGATCTTAAAAGAGCGCGGTATTGGCATAGTGTGGATTGAACACATTGTGCATATTTTGCTGCGCGTCGTTAAACGTCTCATTTGCATGGATAACGGCCAGATCATTGCGCAAGGTGATCCTCAAGCTGTGATGTCTGATCAAGCCGTAATAAAAGCTTACATGGGGGGGAGCATTGATGTTGTCGGTTAAAGACTTAGATGTACGTTATGGGCAATTTAGAGCAGTGCGCGGGGTATCCTTAGATGTTAAGCAGGGCGAAAAAATTGCGCTGATCGGTGCCAATGGTGCCGGTAAATCTACTATGTTACGAGCCATTGCTGGCGCTTTACCGATTCACTCCGGAACCTTGTCTTTTAAAGATCAGCCCATTACGCACTTGCCTTCTTGTGATCGAGTCAAACAAGGATTATCACTGGTGCCGGAAGGGCGTCGTTTGTTTGCTGAGATGACCATAGAAGAGAATTTATTATTAGGAAAGTCCACCAATAGAACAGGGGACTGGGATCTCGAACGTATATTTGCAACCTTTCCTAATTTAGTCAAACGGCGTCATGCCAAAGCGGGCAGTTTATCGGGAGGCGAGCAACAAGCTACCGCCATTGGTCGTTCTTTGATGTCCAACCCAGAACTGCTGATTTTAGATGAGGTGAGTCTAGGTTTATCTCCCTTAGTGGTTGATCAAGTGTATGCCTCAATAGAAAAACTGCGTGGTAGCGGCACCACGATTATCCTAGTAGAGCAAGCATTAGATAGGGCAATAAGCTTTGCTGAACGAGCTGTTTGTATGCTGGAAGGTCGAATTGTGTTGGATAAACTCACGGAAGAAACCAATCGCAATGAAATTACTCAGGCCTATTTTGGTTTGCAAAATAATGCGACGCAGGAGGCCTCATGATTCATAGTCTGGTACAAGCGATTTTGTTAGGTGGCTATTATGCGCTGATTGCCTGTGGTCTGGCCTTTATGTTTCAAGTCATGCGCATCATTAATTTAGCGCACGGCTCACTGGCCATTTTAAGTGCTTATCTGGTGTGGATAATTACCGATGCCCAAGCCTTATCCCCTTTTATTTCTCTATTAATAGTATTGCCCATCATGGCGATGATTGGTTGGTTATTACAGCGCGCTATTTTAGAGCGTGCTACTAAGGGGGGAGAACTATTGCCGGTGTTGAGTACCTTTGGTCTCTCGATTGTTATTGATAACTTATTATTCCAACACTTTGGCGCCAACACTCGTACCCTAGCATCTTATGTCGGCGACTTAAGTTGGGAATCCTATCAATTGTTTGACCTATGGATTGGCAAGCTGCCCGTGATCATTTTTGTTACTGCGATTATCGTGATTGGCGGATTGGATTTTGTGTTGCGTTTTACTTCTCTTGGGCGACAAATTCGAGCGACGGCGTTTGATTCTGATACCGCGGGACTGGTCGGTATTGATGCTCGTAAAACGGCAGCGATTGCCGCAGCGATTGCCATGATGACAGTGGCTATTTCGGGGAGTGCGTTAGGGTTAAGAGGGACTTTTGATGCCTATGCTGGTGCGCCACAGCTCTTATTTGCGTTTGAAGCAACCATTATCGGCGGTGTGAGGTCTCTATGGGGAGTATTTCTTGGCGGCATTGTATTGGCGATAGCGCAAAGTATTGGTGCTTTGATCCATCCTCAAGGCTTTCTCTTAGGCGGTCATTTTGTTTTCTTACTGTTTTTATTCGTCAGAATTTACCTCAATCGTGACTTTTTTAATTTAGGACATTGGCTCGGCAAAAAGAGTAAGGGTGAATCGCAATGATTATTAAACGCTCAAATGCCTATTCAAAGGTGACTATTATCACTGTCATGCTGTTATTAATGGTACTAATCATTACTCCCTTTATGGCATCAGATAATGTCTTAGAACGACTTACTGTACTGTTTATTTACATCATAATGGCGGCCATGTGGAATACCTTAGCGGGTTTTGGGGGCTTGGTATCAATTGGCCAGCAATTATTTTTTGGCTTAGGGGCCTACGCCACTATCCGTTTAGCTCATCTGGGGATGCCTCCTTTTACTGCCGTATTCATGGCAGCGGTTCTGGTCGGTTTGCTTAGTTGGCCAATTTCTAAGTTTATGTTGCGCTTAAAAGCGGCTGAATTTGGTATTGGCATGTGGGTATTAGCTTCGGTTGGACATTTGTTGGTGAATCTTGATCCCTTAATACAAGGGGAAACGGGCACCTCATTGATTTCCCTGAATGTTTATCAAATAGAAACGCGTCGTGTGTTGATTTATCTTGCTGCGTTAATCTGCATGTCTGGGTTGTTAATTGGACTTTTTTATCTACTACGTTCAAAAGCTGGCATCGCGATGCAAGCTATTCGTGATAATGAGGAAGCGGCTGACTCGATTGGTGTCGATGCCCAAACCGTCAAAAAGTGGTTCTTTATTTTTGCCGCCTTTGGTACGGCATTGGCTGGAGCCTTATGGTTAGCACAAGCACTATCTTTCCAACCTAAAACCTATTTTTCCGTGCAATGGACCGCTTACATGATTTTCATGGTGCTTGTCGGTGGCATTGGACGTTTTGAAGGTGCGATTCTTGGCGCTTTATTGTTTTTTGCCGTAGAAACATGGTTTGCCGATACGGGCGTTTGGTATCTGGTGGGCTTGGGTGGGGTTGCTGTTCTCTGCTCTTTATTTTTTCCAAAAGGGCTGTGGGGAGCGATTGAGTCACGTTGGGGGCTACGTCTTGTTTCAGTAGGCTACCAAGTAACAGAGGAAACATTAAACCAATTAAGCCCTAAAAATAAAATAACAAGTAGGAGTGAGTGATGATGTTATTCGGTAAAACCATTGTCATAACAGGCGTCTCCAGTGGTATTGGCCGACGCACCGCAGAGCTTGCTGCACAAATGGGAGCTGAGGTGATTGGCATTGATCTGGTGAAGCCAGAGCAAGTCATCGGGCGTTTTATAGAGGCTGATATCTCTTCGCAAGAGGGAGTAGATCAACTGATTCTGCAACTACCTGCTGACCTTGATGCCTTGTGTAATATCGCTGGTGTGTCTGGTCAATCAGGTGCAGCTAAGACACTGGCGATTAATTTTTTTGGCCTGAAGGCATTGTCAGAAGGTCTGATTTCGAAACTTCGAACGGGTGGTTGCATAGTCAATGTCGCGTCGATAGCAGGTTTTGGCTGGAGAGAAAGCAGTCAAGGTGCCAGTGCTATTGCTAAGTTGTCCGGTTTCCCTGATGCCCATCAGGTGGTGAAAGATTTCAATATTCCAAATGAAGCTGGCTACCCAATTTCAAAAGAGGTTCTTTTAGTGTGGACCATGTTGGCTTGCCAACAGGAATCTTTTAGATCTCGTCACATTCGTGTCAATGCGGTATCTCCTGGTCCAGTAGAAACCCCCATATTGACTCAATTTCGTCAAGTACTAGGTGATGAGAGAGTGAATTCCGATGTTGAGCGTGTAGGGCGTGCTGGTAAGGTTGGGGACATTGCCCCGGCCATTCTCTTTCTATGCTCTGATGCTGCGCGCTGGATTAATGGCAATAATCTTGCCACTGACGGCGGCTTAGAAGCCTCGTTAACTATTGAACAATTTAACCTATAACCTTTAATACCTAGAAAGGAGTCACGTAATGACAACCGTTTTATTAAGCATTGGTGGTAAAGACAGTTTGGCAAGCAATGCAAAGACTTATACCCGTTTGGATCCAGTTACCAGAGAGGTGGCGTCTGTCTGTGCGGCTGCTTCATTAGAAGATGTGGCGAGTGTTGCCAAAGCGGCAGATGAAGCTTTTACCAACTGGTCAACAGTTGCTCCTGCTGAGCGTCGAGCTTTGTTAAATAAAGCCGCAGATATTTTGCAATCAAGAACAGATGATTTTATCAGTGCAATGCTCACTGAAACTGGAGCAACCGGCCCTTGGGCAGGCTTTAATGTCAAACTTGCGGCAGACCATATTCGTGAAGCAGCAGCATTAACGACACAAGTAGGGGGCGAGGTGATTCCAGCCAATAAACCGGGAACCCTAGCCATGTCAGTAAACAAACCCAAGGGTGTGTGTTTGGCTATAGCGCCTTGGAATGCACCCGTTATTCTGGGTGCCCGTGCGATTGCCACACCGCTGGCCTGTGGTAATACCGTTATTCTTAAAAGCTCGGAGTGTTGTCCACAGACCCACAGATTAATCATTGATTGCTTTATCGAAGCCGGTTTTCCTGCTGGGGTGGTTAATTTGCTATCAAATGATCCAAGTGATGCAGCAGAGATAGTGAAGGCATTGATTGAGGCACCAGAAGTGCGCCATGTGAACTTTACTGGATCCAGCTCAGTAGGGCGTGTAATTGGTCGCTTAGCGGGAGAAAACTTAAAACCTGCTTTGCTTGAATTAGGCGGTAAAGCGCCATTGGTTGTATTGTCCGATGCGGACATTGAGGGCGCAGTGAACGCTGCAATCTTTGGGGCTTTTATGAACCAAGGACAAATTTGTATGTCGACGGAACGACTTATTGTGGATGACAGCATCGCAGATGAGTTTGTTGCTTTGCTGGTGGAAAAAGCGTCGAAATTACCTTGGGGGAACCCTCGTGATCAGGTTGTTCTTGGTTCTCTGGTAAACCCTGAGTCGGCAGATAAAATGCGCCACTTGATAGACGATGCTCTAGCAAAAGGGGCTAAGTTAGTTTGTGGCGGAGAAAATGATGGTGCGATTTTCTCAGCGACTCTATTGGATGGTGTAAATGATCAAATGCGCATTTACAGTGAAGAAAGTTTTGGTCCAGTGAAGTCGATTATACGTGTCAATGGCGATGCAGAAGCCATTAAAGTAGCTAATGATAGTGAGTATGGCTTATCGGCGGCTCTGTTCTCGCAAAACATAAATCGAGCGCTGGCTTGTGCTAATGCGATAAAAAGCGGTATCTGTCACATTAATGGACCAACTTTGGCTGATGAACCACAAATGCCGTTTGGAGGCGTTGGTGATTCGGGCTATGGTTGTTTTGGTGGCAAAGCAGGGATTGCCGAATTCACGGATCTTCGTTGGATTACTATTGAAGATCCAGCACAGCATTATCCTTTCTAAGGATTAATTTGGTGGTCAAGTGAAACAGTTTTATTGAACACTTCACTTTGACCACCTTACTCTTCATGTGTATTTGGGTCTCTAAATAAGAGTTCTACCAAATCTAGTCTCGCTGCCAAGAAAAACCGCTGGTTAGCAAAAAAAGACGGTCAGATTAACAGCGCCAGAAGAAGCAATTGGGCTTTGTCTGGATAGTCACAAATTATGTGACTTTTGCTTCCTTGTTGATGTGTCTAAAAATGAGCGAAAGCTCTGACAAAGTGGGGTTGGAAAACCTTATCTCCCGTTATGGAGAAAGAGGAATGTGACTTAATTGCCGTGGGGCTGTTAAGAAATTGCTGTTTTTCGTTAGAATGGCAATGACCTCATAAACAGGAGACGGCGATGAGCGGTAAGATAAGAAATGTGGAAAAAACCTTGTTATCCGATAACTGGTATACCCTAAATAAATATTCTTATGACTACCAGAACCCAAAAGGAGAATGGGAGCGCCATGAAAGAGAAGCTTATGATAGAGGCAATGGCTCAACCATCTTGCTGTATCATCCTCAAAAACGCACGGTTATTTTAACCCGTCAATTTCGTTTACCCAGCTATGTGAATGGCAATTCTGATGGCATGTTGATCGAAACCTGTGCTGGTTTGCTGGACGAAGATAACCCAGAAGAATGCATTCGCAAAGAAGCGGAAGAAGAAACAGGATTTCGCCTTGAGAAGGTGAAAAAAGTCTATGAAGCTTATATGTCACCGGGTTCGGTGACCGAGGTACTGCATTTTTTTGTTGCTGAATACCATGATGCCATGAAAGTGTCGGCAGGTGGTGGCCTAGACGAAGAGCAAGAACACATTGAAGTATTGGAACTTGAATTGACCAAAGCACTTGAAATGGTAGCGGCAGGGGAAATCAAAGACGGAAAAACCATTATGTTACTGCAATATGCACAATTACAGGGGCTTTGTTAAGTCATTTTAAGTGCATAGTAATTTAAGTGCATAGTAATCTTTGTTATTTTTGCACTATGGTTTCAAGGTTTGGGTGTTCTAATTATAAAAGCGTCATTTTTATGATGCTTTAATCAAGATGTTCTTGTCATGCAGAAACTTATTGAAGTCACAAAAAGTGTGTTAGAGGAAAGGGCAGATTTGCCTTTTTCTGTTTATTCCTCATCAGCAGAACAATTTATGCTGAATGTTCCTGTGGCTAAGCCGCTGTTAATTTTTGTCCTATCTGGCAATAAAACACTGGGGGTAAAGAATGAAATAGATTGCCCTTCAGGAAGTTTTGTTTTTCTTTCCAATACACCCAATATTGCGATGAGAAATGTACCTAATGATGTGGAGTACTTCGCTATATTAATTGAGTTTTCCTATGCGGATTTTGAAGGAATCAGACAAAACAGAGATAGCTCAGAAGCGTATTTTAAAGGGCCAATTGAGCCTCGGCTGAGGCAAACATTACAGCAGTTTATTGAGTGGTCAGCTTTTGCTCCCAAGGAATTATGGCATCTTAGACGTCAAGAAATACTGCATGTTTTGCTTTCACTGGATTTTGATCAGGTACGATCCATTGTGGAGCCACCGACCTTAAGTCATAAGGTGCACACTATTATCAGTGATGATCTGTCAAACGATTTGAGTGCTGAGACTCTCTCTTCCATGTTGGCGATGAGTGAGTCTACCCTAAGACGCAAATTGCTGGCCGAAGGGGCGAGCTTGCAACAGATTAAGGACAGAGCAAGGCTAGGCTATGGCTTGCACTTGGTACAGACCAGTTTTGAGCCCATTGGATTGATCGCGGAAAAGTGCGGCTATGCATCCCAATCACGTTTTACCGACAAATTTAAACAACTTTTTGATATTACTCCGACCGCATTAAGAAAGACCAGATTGACGGTTTTGGGCGAATAAATGGACTAATAAGGACTAAAGTTAAAGGGCAAGTAAGACTAGGATAATGTCTTTAAATCAGCTTAAAGGAAATACAGATGAATATGAAAGCCGTTAAATTGCGTTGTTATTTTTGGTCCATCATGCTTATGTCAGGTTCGGTATTGGCGGAGTCATTTACCCTAAACAGTGCCGACATAGAACATGGCTCCTTTATGGGAAAAGCTCAAGAATTTGAAGGTTTTGGGTGCAGTGGAGGCAATCAGTCGCCACAGCTCTCATGGAGTGGTGCACCAGAAGGCACCAAAGCATTTGCGATCACTGTTTATGACCCTGATGCGCCAACGGGAAGTGGTTGGTGGCATTGGCAGGTGGTAAATATTCCGAGCAATGTTGCTAGCTTGCCATCTGGAGCAGGCAATGCCAATAACCGTTTCATACCTAAAGGCAGCAGACAAATCAGTAATGATTACGGTGTGACTGGTTTTGGTGGCGCTTGTCCTCCACCAGGTGATGGTGCACACCGTTACCAATTTACCGTCCATGCACTATCACAGACATTGGATTTGCCTGAGGATCCTTCAGGTGCATTGACGGGGTACATGATTAATGCCTATTCATTAGACTCAGCGACACTGGAAGCCCTTTATAAGCGTTAAGCTGATCTTGGTAAGGTATGAATGGGGTTTTTGAACCCTGTTCATATCTTTTCTGGATAGTATAGGTCTGGATAGCACACTTTTGGATTGTACATTTTTGGATTGTACATTTTTGGATTGTACATTTTTGGATAGTACACTTTGTTTTTTTTATGATAGCCTCAGTAGAAGGATTCTTTGCCTATAATTGATAAGTGAATTGCAAGGAGGGGTTATGCAAGTAGAACAATATGAACAAGCTGACATCCAGTTGCTTATTGAAGAATTGAACGCAGGCAGTGATGGCTGGTCTCTAGAGGAGGGAAAACTCACTAAGCAGTTCGTGTTCAGCGATTTTGCCTCAGCCTTTGGTTTTATGTCTATGGCAGCCCTGTATGCGGAAAAAATAAATCATCACCCAGAATGGTTTAATGTTTACAACAGGGTCAAAGTCCAACTCATGACCCATGATGTTTCTGGTATCTCCCTCAAAGATGAAGACATGGCAAAGCAAATGGATGCTTATGCCAAGGCGTTTATTAAATAATAGTCACGCTACATATCACGCATCACATCTTGATTGTTACAGGGTTACTTTGGCCTAAAAAAATCCCTCAATGAAGGTCATAAAAGAAACTGACCATCCATTTCTCCCAATTCGGTTAGCTCATCAGGGTTATTATGAATTACGCACAGTGCTAAAAGATCTGACTAAGTGAGACTTTTGCTTGGCAAGAGAATAGGCGTGATGTGAGCGGTTGAGAGTGTTTAAAATGGGGGAAGATGGAACAAAAAACGAAGGGTAATCTGTTAGACTTAGGCGTTTTTCGTATTTAGACCCTATGCAGGACATTGCGGTGAAAATTATACCTATTCTTTTATCTGGCGGTGTTGGTCGCCGTCTCTGGCCTCTTTCCCGTGAAGCATTACCTAAACAATGTTTGCCCTTGGTTGATCAAGAACTCAGTCTCTTTCAACAGACCTTGCTTCGTACCAAGGCACTTGAGGTAGCCGACCCCATTGTGGTGTGCAATGAAGATCATAGATTTTTGATCGCTCAGCAATTACAAGCCATAGGGGTAAAAAAATCGACTATCTTGCTAGAGCCTGAAGGTCGCAATACGGCACCTGCTATTGCATTAGCGGCTTTGGAAGTGCAACAGAAATACCCTGCGGATGCGCTGATGCTGGTTCTGCCGGTCGATCATTTAATGACAGATACAGCGGCTTTTGCTGCCAGTGTATATAAAGCCACAGAGTTTGCTAATCAAGGAGCCCTAGTGACTTTTGGCGTGTCGCCAACTCGTGCGGAAACGGGGTATGGTTACATTCGCTCAGCCGCGGATCATCAAGTCATAGACTTTGTTGAAAAGCCCAATTTAGCCAGCGCTGAAGCGTTTCTTGCTGCTGGGAATTATCTGTGGAACAGTGGTATGTTTTTATTCCAAGCAAACGCCTATCTCGGAGAATTATCCACTTATCAACCCGCCATTGCAGATGCCGTTTTAGCTGCCTATGAAGAACGCAATGAAGATAGGGATTTTGTCCGAATTGATGCTCAATGCTTTGCGCAGTGTCCTGAAGCATCGATTGACTGTGCTGTGATGGAGTTAACTAATAAAGCCAAAGTGGTTCCTTATAAGGGTGATTGGAGTGATATTGGTGCTTGGGACGCAGTGTATGAGTATTCAGTCAAGGACGCCCATCAAAATGTCTTATGTGGTGAGGTATTAGTGAAGGCGACCCGCAACAGCTTGATTCGCTCGGAATCTCGATTAGTTGCTGTGGTTGGCGTGGATAATTTGGTCGTTGTAGAAACGGCTGACGCTGTACTGGTAATGGATAAGAATCAAGCGCAAGAGGTTAAAAATTTGCTGACCGATTGGCAAGATGATAGCTTGTGACTTATTAACAGGTCTTAATCTGGTTGCTAGGGTTATTTGGAGAGAAGTATTGTGATTCGAGAAATGACAAAGTCTGATTTTGACGCCTTTTGGCCCACTTTTGCTGAGATAGTGGCAGCGCAAGAAACCTACGCGTTTGATCCTAATATGACTCAGCAAGAGGCCTATGCACTTTGGTGCGAGTCACCAATGGCAACCTATGTACTGGTTGAAAATGATGTGATTCTGGGCAGTTTTTATATCAAACCTAATGCTATGGGGCCGAGTCGTCACATTAGTAACTGCGGCTATATGGTGTCCGCCCATGCAAGAGGAAAAGGCGTGGCGCGTCGTATGTGTGAACACTCTCAGCAAGTCGCGAGGACGTTGGGTTTTGAGGCAATGCAGTTTAATAGTGTGGTCTCTACCAATGAAGTCGCTGTTCGGCTTTGGGAAAAGCTGGGTTTTACTATTATTGGCACCATTCCCAAAGCATACCAACATAAGCAATTGGGCTATGTTGATAGTTATATTATGTTTAAATGGCTCCTTGATTAAATGGCTCCTGTCTTAATTGACTAGTCGTATTCTTGCACTCTCATAATGTTGAGCTAAATTATTACAAAAAGAAAAGTTCATAATTTAGCGAATATTAAGGGTGGTTATGAGTCTAGTTTGTTTGCTTTATGCTAGTACAATCAGTGAAAACTTTTCCCCAGATGACATAAAACAAATTTTGTCATCCGCCGAACGCAATAATGGTAAGCAGCATGTGACAGGGATGCTGACCTTTGATCGGCGATATTTTCTTCAGTGCCTTGAAGGGGGCCGAGAAAATGTCAATCAGGTCTATCACCGTATCGCTCGTGATCCTCGCCATCAGCGGCTTGAAATTCTGGATTATCAATGTGTGCCCCATCGAGCCTTTGCTAATTGGAACATGGGGTATTTGCAAAATACACAAACCTTAATTGAACTCTTTTATAAATACAGTCCCAGTAACCAGTTTGATCCTTATCAAATGTCTCCAGAGGGGGCCTTTATGCTCTTGCTTGATATCAAACAGGAGATACAGCAAGCGCTGCAATCAGAATCGTGAGTTGAAGGTATTTGTTGACCAAGAGAGTAGCAAGATGGGCTTGTCTTCTTGGTTTAGCAAGATCCTGAGTCTGCTCAAAAATAGGGTTCGTGCTATTGTCTAACTGAGTGTCTAATTAAGGGTGTGACGTCACTGCTTTGGGGTCAAAACCGATTAAGGCTATCATGCCATAACGAATTAAAGTGATATGTCAATTTCTCAGAGGAAGTACATTGATCCTCATTCTACTCTGCTATCTATCACCCTCATTGGATGTTGCAAAAATGATTACTCACTCTGCCTAAGGTTAAATAGCTTTATATCTGTGTGTGGTCTTTTGGGTCCAGATTTGTGTTTTTTGGTGTGATATATTTTGTTGCCTATAATTCACTTTAAAAAAGATTCTGTACCATTATTTTTAACATTTTCTTTATGTAAGATGAATGAGTGAAGGATATTCGAATTCATTATAAAAACCTGTTTATGTTAGTATGCTTTTGTCAAAGGGGAGTTTTGTGAAGCAAAATATTGTGCACATTTCACTGGTTGTGAAAGACTATGATGAAGCCATTGATTTTTATGTGAACAAACTCAAGTTTGAATTAATTGAAGATACGTATCAGCCTGAACAGGACAAACGTTGGGTGGTTGTGGCGCCACCGAATTCTCATGGTGTGACACTCTTATTGGCTCGAGCATCAAAGCCAGAGCAATTTGATTTCATTGGCAATCAAGCGGGTGGGCGCGTCTTTCTGTTTTTAAATACCGATGATTTTTGGCGTGATTACGAACGTATGAAAGCCATTGGTATTCATTTTGTACGAGAGCCCCAGCAACAGGATTATGGCACAGTGGCTGTTTTCGCTGATTTATATGGCAACTTATGGGATCTTCTGCAGTTGAATCCAGATCATCCTATGGCGAATCGATAGCTTTGAGTTTCATTGCGAGTGCATTTTAAGAAATGGGATGAATAGGGAGTAGGAGGTGGAATGCAAATTCGACAAATGGCATATCAAGACAGGGCTGTTTGGGCGCAAATGCGTTCTGCCTTATGGCCAGAATACGATGAAGACCATTTACCTGAGTTGGACAAGTATTTTGATGGAAAAAGTAAGGATATCCTAGTTGCTTATATTGCCGAACAGGATGACAAGGCTTTAGGCTTTATTGAACTCAATATACGCTCCTTCGTGGAGGGCAGTCACCAAGATGCCGTGCCTTTCATTGAAGCCTGGTTTGTAACGTCAGAATATCGTGGTCGAGGCGTAGGCAAGGCGCTGATGTTAACAGCACAAGAATGGGCCTTGAGTTTGGGGTATTCTGAACTGGGCAGTGATACAAATGAATCCAATACATTAAGTATTCGTTTGCATCAAGAGTTTGGTTTTGAGGAGACGGCACGAGTCGTGTGTTTTCTGAAAAAGTTATCGGCGCAGGATACGTCAGATAAAATATCATAAACTGTTTATATATTTACAAGGAGGTTATGGTTAATGAGCTACTTTGTGTTTGTTTGTTTTTGCTTGGTGGCCACTTTTACACCGGGACCAGCGGTACTCTTAGTGGTTAAGAATTCGGCAAAATTTGGTTTTAAAAAGGCCTTGCTGGGCATTTCTGGAAATGTGGCGGCAGTAATGACATTGGCGATCTTATCCGTCATAGGTCTAAGCGCTGTGATATTGGCATCGGAGTCGGCTTTTGTCATTATGAAGTTGCTCGGTGGGGGTTATCTTATTTATCTTGGTCTGAATGCGTGGCGATCAAAAAACCATTTTGTGGTTATTTCGTCGGAAAAAAAACCTCTTGTTTCTTCCCGAACCTTGTTTATTGAAGCTTATGTCACAGGGATATCGAATCCAAAAGCCTTGGCATTTTATACAGCTGTTTTTCCCCAGTTTATTTCGCTCCAAGAAAGTGCTTTTGCCCAGTTTAGTCTCTTGGCGTTGACCTTTGCGATTTGTTCTTTTGTCGCGTTATCTGCATATGCTTGGTTTGCCTTGTTGGGCAGCAAACATTTAGCAAAAGAGGTTGTGGTGACCTGGTTTCATCGACTCACAGGTGGCTTATTCATTGGTTTTGGTAGTGCATTATTGTTGAGTAACAGAACATAAAAATAGCAAAGGAAATAGGTAAGTAGAGTGAAGGAGCAAGTGTTTGGCAACGGTAATTAGAAGGGCTGAGTTAACCGATACAAAGGCGGTAACGGATTGCGTTAAAGCGGCATTCGAGCACTATATTGAAAGAATAGGGAGACCGCCGGGCCCTATGATGGAAGATTATTATCGGGTCATTTATCAGCATAGAGTGTTTGTTATTTTAGTCGATGATGACTTGGTTGGCGTACTGGTGTTGAAAGAGCGTGAATCCAGTATGTTGTTGGATAATATTGCGATTCGACCAGATCAACAGGGCAAAGGTTATGGCATGCAATTGCTTAATTTAGCCGAAATAGAAGCCTTGAAAGCGGAGTTTCCTAGGCTGACCTTGTCGACTCATGTCAATATGCATGAAAGTATTCAACTGTATCAATCTCTTGGATATGTTGAGACAGAGCGTAAGAATAACGATGGCTACCAACGTGTTTTTATGAAGAAAGATTTGTTATCACTAAAGGCCACTTAACCAATAAGATGAATTATCGAAGTGAATAACATGATGACAGAAAAAACGGATGAAGAAATTTATCGTATTGGCAAACCTATGATTGACGAGGTGATTGCAGGCTCAAATAGCAAAGATTGGGCATTATTCTCGAAGTACCAAACGGACGAAGAGCGATACGACCCGAATAACAGAAAGAATGTTGAGGCACAATGGCAAGACAATGCATTCTTAACCAGCTTAAACCCGGAGTGGCCACTATTGACCATAATACGTCGTGGTGAAGTGGCAATGTTAGTGTGGAAGCAAACCAGTACCCTGATGGCAGGAGAGGTGCTGGCTTGCTATTCCATCCAACAATTCGGTGACGAGGTAAAAGAGGTAGGTTTTCGCATTCTCTAATTTGATTCTTGTCATGTTACTTTATCTGCTGACTCTGGTTGAGTATTATTCTCATCTCAAAAAACAACAATGGGCAATAAAGCATGAAGTTAGAATCCCTTGCACTTCACCACGGTTATAAGTCTGAAGAAACCACCAAAGCAGCTGCCGTACCAATTTACCAAACCACTTCTTATACTTTTGATGATACTCAACATGGTGCGGATCTGTTTGATCTTAAGGTTCAAGGCAATATTTACACTCGCATCATGAACCCAACCACAGATGTGTTGGAACAGCGAGTAGCGGCTATGGAGGGAGGTATTGCTGCCTTGGCGGTTTCCTCTGGAATGGCGGCCATTACTTATGCACTGGAATGTATCTGTGATGCAGGTAGCAATTTTGTCAGTACCAGTCAATTGTATGGCGGCACCTATAATTTATTTGCGCACAGTTTTCCGCGACGAGGCATCGAAGCACGTATGGTGTCTGCGGATGATTTTGCTGGTTTTGAAGCGGCAATCGATGACAATACCCGTGCGATTTTCTGTGAGTCCATTGGTAATCCCGCTGGTAATATTGTAGATATTGAAGCCTTAGCAAAAATTGCAAATAAACATGGCATTCCTCTTATCGTCGATAATACCGTCGCCACGCCATTTTTATGCCGTCCGTTTGAATTAGGCGCCCATATTGTTGTGCATTCTTTGACCAAGTACATTGGTGGCCATGGCACAACGGTTGGCGGCATCATTGTTGATTCTGGTGAGTTTGATTGGGTAGCAAATAAAGCTCGTTTTCCTATGTTGAACGAACCAGATCCGTCTTATCATGATGTGATTTATACAGAAGCCTTAGGTGCGGCAGCTTATATAGGTCGTTGTCGAGTGGTGCCGCTGCGTAATACTGGCTCAGCATTATCGCCACACAGCGCGTTTTTGATTATGCAAGGTTTGGAGACCTTAGGCTTACGTATGGAACGTCACTGTTCCAATGCCCAACAGTTAGCTGAGTTCCTGCAGTCCCATAACAAAGTAAGTTGGGTAAATTACGCAGGTTTGGCCGACAACTCATACCATGCTATGAGTCAACGTATTACCAAGGGTAAAGCATCGGGCGTATTGAGCTTTGGTATTAAAGGTGGCTTGCAAGCGGGCACACAATTTATCGATGCCTTGCAAATGATTTTGCGTCTGGTGAACATTGGTGATGCGAAATCCTTGGCTTGTCATCCGGCTTCAACCACCCACCGCCAGTTAAATGATGAAGAATTGGCCAAAGCGGGAGTCAGTCGAGATTTGGTGCGTATCTCGGTTGGTATTGAAAATATCGAAGACATCATTGCCGATGTAAGCCAAGCGTTGGATGCAGTAAGTTAAATTAGTCTTCTTGGACTCTGATGATATTGCAATGAGCGGGCAACGGATGGCGCGCTTTTTATATCATTCGAAGATGCTGGTTGATTAAGATAAGTGGTAGCAAGTGTGGCTTGTGTACCCAAAGTAACCTGTTTGGAGAGCCCATGAAAATATTACCAATGCTTTTTAATTCGGATGTTGAGGCCTTGTTGATCCAGCATGGATTACCTTATGAGGATTTATCTGGTGCAACGCAAGTGACCCTATTTGGTATCAAAGAAGGAGAGGACTTGGTGGCTATGATAGGTGTTGAAGCCTATCAAGAAGAAGGGCTGATTCGTTCTTTGGCCGTCAATAAAGCCCATCAAGGTTCCGCTTTAGGGCGAGCATTGGTTCAACATGCAGAGAATTGGGCAAACAATGAAGGCATCAAAGCTTTGTATCTTTTAACCACCACCGCGAAAGAGTATTTTTCACTGCTGGGTTATCAGGTTATCAGTAGACAAGAAGCCCCTACTAGCATAGGGAATACAGAACAATTTTCGTCCTTGTGCCCCGCATCCGCCAGCTTTATGAAAAAAGCACTCATTGAATAGCAAAGGCATTCTTTGCTTTTTATCCGTGACAGCACTGAATCAGTCACAGCACGAATATGTGACAGTGCCAAGTGAACGAGCCATAAACACTCTTTCACAACACTCTTTATAAGCGGCTGTGAAGATTAATGGCTTGAATTGCGCGCATGACTTGTTCAGGGTATTGCTGATACGGAGCTTGCTCCGAATCTTCGATCAAGGTTAGATGAATATCCGCTTGTTGAAATAAATTTTTTGCTAGACGCATATAAGAGCCCGGATGAGCGGAACTGGCATCAACACTTTGCAGCCAAGCAACGGGTTGAGTGAGTTGAGCAAAGGCTTGCTGCGTTTGCGTGAGTTTGCCTTGCAGATCGGCTTGTTCTTGTTGTGTCTGATACCAGTGTGTGGGCAATAAAAAGGAGGGCAACCAGGTTAACGCGGGGGCAAACCAATCGGAATGCAGTCGATCTTGGGTAATACTGGCGTTAATTAATACTATGCCTCGGATAAATTTAGGGTACTTTACCGCCAACAAAGGCGCCAGCGCACCACCGTAACCATTGCCAACTAAAATGAGTTTTTGCTGACCGTTTCTTTGCCAAATGTTTTCAAGCACAGGCAACAACATTTCCGCCTGTAATTCAATATCGGCAGGATAATCATCCGGATAACCTGAGCTGCCCCAACCGGGACGATCAATGGCAATCAGACGGTAATCCTGTTTGATCTGAGCGGTTTGAAAATACCTTTGAAAACTGGTCGCGTTGCTATCGGTATCGTGAATAAAGACCAAAGTGTCTCGTGGTGTAAGACTCGGATCACTGCTGGCATAGTGGAGTTTGAAGTCACCGCTTGGGCCTTCCATGTAGAGAACATGATTTTGCACCAGCCCTAACACATCATTGGTTGCAGCAAAGGATTGCGGATCGGATGAAGACGTATCACAGGCTGCTAAAAGCCCAACCAAACTTGTTACCATTAGAAGGCGAAAAGGATAAGCAAATACATTAGCGAGCGAATTCATGGTGTAACTTCCGTACTGAGATGCCAAATAAAAAAGCGCATCCTCTGCTTTTTATAATGAACTGAGATTGTACATGATTGTGATCAATAGTCATTCCTCTAACCGAATAAAGGCAAAGATTGCGTTTGGTGGGTTAGGGTTTTCCTTGTCACAATCTGACAATATCTTTTCACTATCATTCTATTGATCTATAGCAATGTTTCAAAATCCAACTGCACTCATAATCCATTCTTATAGTAATCCCTGATCTTAGATTTGGGGTTTCGGTGGGCGTTGGATAAAAAGAACACTGTGCCAGAATGTGTCGACAAACGCCTTTTTCTCAATCAAATGAATGGGTTGAAGTCATATGATTAACGAAGCTGTAGTGGATCTATCGCGGTTTCAGTTTGCTCTTACTGCTCTGTACCACTTTTTGTTTGTCCCTTTGACATTGGGGATGGCTTTTTTACTTGCGATCATGGAGTCTGTCTATGTGATCACAGGTAAACAAATTTACAAGGACATGGTGAAGTTTTGGGGCAAGTTGTTTGGTATTAACTTTGCCTTGGGGGTCACAACCGGTTTGACCATGGAGTTCCAATTCGGCACCAACTGGTCTTATTACTCTCATTACGTGGGTGACATTTTCGGTGCGCCACTGGCCATTGAGGGCTTGATGGCCTTCTTCTTGGAATCCACTTTAGTGGGCCTGTTCTTCTTCGGTTGGGATCGTATGAGCAAGGTCAAACACTTGATGGTGACCTGGCTGGTGGCACTGGGCTCAAACCTATCGGCGTTATGGATTCTGATCGCCAACGGTTGGATGCAAAACCCAGTGGGCTCTGAGTTCAACTACGAAACCATGCGCATGGAACTAGTGGATTTTGGTGCCTTGCTTTTGAACCCAGTGGCGCAAGTGAAATTCGTTCACACTGTGTCAGCAGGTTACACAACTGGTGCGGTATTTGTTCTGGCCATCTCCAGCTACTACCTACTAAAAGGTCGTGACCTTGCTTTTGCGCGTCGCTCTTTTGCTATCGCCTCCGCGTTTGGTTTGGCGTCAGTATTGAGTGTGATCATCCTAGGTGACGAGTCTGGTTACGAGTTAGGGGAAGTGCAAAAAGTGAAATTGGCCGCGGTTGAAGCCGAATGGGAAACCCATGAAGCACCAGCGCCTTTTACTGTTATTGGCTTTCCGAATCAAGAGCTTGAGGAGACCGAATACGCCTTACGCATACCGGGCTTGATGGGCTTGATTGCCACACGTTCTTTAGACGAAGAAGTGATGGGCATCAAGGAGCTGAAAGAGCATAACCGTCAGCGCATTATTAACGGTATCTATGCCAATCAGCTATTGGAAGAATTGCGTTCTGGTAATGACGACCCATTGGTAAAAGAGAACTTTGAAAAGGTAAAAGACGACCTTGGCTATGGTTTACTGGTGACCGCCTTCAATGAAAACATCAACCGAGTGACTCCTCAGGACATTGACATGGCGGTTGACTACTCGATTCCGCAAGTGGCGCCTCTGTTCTTCTCCTTCCGCATCATGGTGGCCTGTGGCTTCCTGATGTTGCTGATGTTTGCTGTGGCCTTCTATCAAAATGCACGTCGTCGTATTGGTCAGAACCGGACTTTGCTTAAGCTGTTTGTATTGAGCTTGCCCTTGCCTTGGATTGCCTGTGAAACTGGTTGGTTCGTCGCCGAATACGGTCGTCAACCTTGGGCGATTGGTGAGGTATTACCGATTCACGTCGCTGTTTCCAATCTCACTGCGGGAGAAATTTGGCTTACCATCATAGGTTTCACTCTACTTTACACCGCTTTCTTAGTGGCCGAGATGTACTTAATGATTCGTTTTGCCAAGCAAGGGCCTTCCAGCTTACACACCGGACGTTACGCCCTTGAACAAGAAGCCAATCAATTAAAGCAGGGGGTATAAGATGGATTACGAATTATTAAAAATCATATGGTGGGTGTTGGTTGGCGTCTTGCTGATCGGCTTCTCCGTGACCGACGGCTTTGATATGGGCGTGGGTAGCTTGTTAAAAGTGATCGGTGGTAACGATGCGGAACGTCGCATCATGATCAACTCCATTGCGCCGCATTGGGACGGTAATCAGGTTTGGTTCATCACCGCAGGTGGCGCCTTATTTGCGGCTTGGCCTGTGGTCTACGCAACGTCTTTTTCTGGTTTTTACTTTGCCATGATGTTGGTGTTGGCGGCTTTATTCTTCCGTCCAATTGGCTTTGATTATCGCTCTAAATTGGAAAACGACAAATGGCGTAACACGTGGGATTGGGGCATCGTATTTGGCTCGGCTGTGCCACCGATTATTTTCGGTGTGGCGTTCGGTAACCTGTTGCAAGGTGTGCCTTTCCAGTTCGACGAGTACCTACGAGTCACTTACACCGGGTCCTTCTTCGCCTTATTGAACCCATTTGCCATTCTGTGTGGTTTGGTGAGTTTGATGATGCTGGTCACTCAAGGTGGTGCTTGGTTGCTGATGAAAACCGAAGGTGACTTATTGCGCAAAGCCGGTGTCGCCACTTCGATCACAGGTTTATTGGCCGCTGTGTTCTTCATATTGGCTGGGGTCTGGTTGGCCTTTGGTATTGATGGTTATGTCATCACCAGTACATTCAATGGTAACCAAGTCATGACACCACTGATGAAAACCGCGGAAGTTCAGCCCGGTGCTTGGTTGCAGAACTACACTAAAGTCCCTGCGCTCATGTTAGCACCTGCTATTGGTATTCTGGGCATGTTGATGGCAGCGATTGCAGGCATCAAGCGTAAAGGGGGCTTGGCTTTCTTGAGTTCCTCATTGGGGATTGCTGGCATCATAGTGACAGCAGGTGGCTCCATGTTCCCATTCTTGATGCCGTCTTCAAGCTTCCCAAGCATGAGTTTGACTATGTGGGATGCGACCTCCAGCGAAAATACCATGATGATAATGTTTGTGGTGGCGTGCATCTTTGTGCCTATCGTATTGGGCTACACCTTGTGGAGCTACATTGTGATGTACGGTCGTTTGAACAAAGCACACATCGAAGCGAACAAACATTCATTGTATTGAGTCGAGATTCACAAGACTGAGACTTAGACAAAATTGACGAAAGATCGGCTGAGGATTGACTCTCAGTCGATCAATAAATAAATAGGAGAATGAATCATGTGGTATTTTGCTTGGATTCTGGGCGTTTTATTGGCTTGCTCTTTCGGTATCATCAACGCGGTATGGTTAGAGTTCAAAGGCTATGAAGGTGAAGAGGAGCAATTCTAAGCATGATGGCAGGAAGTAAAGCGGCCTCTACAGGGGGAACGAAACGCATCAAAACCCCCGAAGCTGTTTTTCTAGACGAGCTGGCGGCACAACAATCCGCTCAGTACCGTTTAGCACAGGGCTTTGGTGTCTTGTTTGCGATGGCCTTGGTGTTGCAAGCTTGGGCATTCGCCAATGTGTTTTCCGACATGGTGTTGCAACAGGCTTTTTCGCTTTCCTTGCTGTTTCTTGCTGTATTTGCTTTGCTATTGCGCGCGCTTGCCAACTTTGGTCGCGAGCGCGTTTGCGCGTCTGCCAGTCGACACATACGTTACGGCTTGCGACACAAATTGATTGCTCAACTTACTCAGTTGGGTCCAGCGCGGTTGCGCATAGAAGAAGATGCGGCGTTATCGACACGCGTTTACGAACAAGTAGATGCCTTGGACGATTACTTCAGCCGCTACAAACCGCAAGTCTTCATGGTCACCCTGATTCCTTGTGTGATTTTATTATCGGTCGCTCCCGTGTCCTGGATTGCCTTTTGGGTGTTTATGCTCACGGCGCCTTTGGTAATCGTCTTCATGATTTTTGTGGGTTACAAAGCCGCGCAGGCGAATCGTCGTCAATTTAATGTGCTGGCCATGCTGTCCAACCAGTTTATGGATCTCAGCCAAGGTCTAGCAGAATTGAAACGCCTTGGTCGAACACAAGCCGCGCGTGAGCGTTTATCACACAGTGCCAAGGCGTATCAAAAAACCACCATGAGTGTGTTACTGCTGGCCTTTTTATCCACTGCCACATTGGAATTGTTTGCCTCCATTGCCATTGCCATGATTGCCTTGTACTTGGGATTGGGCTTGTTGGAAGTCTTGCCTTGGCAAGTGGGCAGCGCACCAGTGACCTTAACACAAGCCATGTTTTTATTATTGCTTGCCCCCGAGTTTTATTTACCTCTGCGTCAGCTGGGTAACGACTATCACGCCAAACAAAAAGCCGAAGCGGCGGCGACGGATTTATTGTCAATTTTACAAACCCAGTCACCTCAAACCACCAAAGCACAAGCTGAGGCCAAGAAGCCGATAACGGACTCGCCAGAAGCGTTTTACAGCATCGGCCAACAAACCTATTTGTCTTTTGCTCAACTGGCTTGGCAGGATGCGGGAAGACAGCGTCTGGCCCCCATCACAGGGAATATTAAGCAAGCCGAGCGGGTTTGGCTGAGTGGCGAATCCGGCGTGGGGAAATCCAGCTTATTGCATTTATTACTGGGCTTTGAGGAAGCGTACCAAGGTCAGCTTTACATCAAGGGCAAGGCCTTTGCTCAGCTCAACCTGCAAGACTGGCGCAACAAACTGGCTTGGTTGCCACAAACCCCTGAATGGGTGAATGGCAGCATTCGTCGCAACCTCTTATTGGGCATTGCTGAGCCGAGTGAAAAGCGCATTCAACAAGCCTTACACGACAGTCAATGTGCTGACTTTATTGCCGCTTTGCCCAATGGCTTGGAGACGCCCTTAAGCGAACTGGGCAGTGGTTTATCGGGTGGGCAGATGCAGCGTTTGTCCATTGCCAGAGCTTTATTATCCAACGCCGAGGTTTGGCTTTTGGACGAACCTTGCTCTGGTTTGGACAGTGACACCGCCGAGGCGGTATTAAACACCTTAGAAAAGGTTTCTCGTGGCAAAACCTTACTCATTGTCAGTCACGATACCCATCCCATACATTGGGCAGACAAACACTGGCAACTCAATCCATTTGGATTGGCAGAAAGCAAAGCCAGAACAGCAGAAAGCAAAGCTAGAATAGAAAAGAGCAAAGAAGTACAAAGGAGGGCCGGATGAACAAAACAAACCAACAGTCTTTAGCTCGGCTTTCTTTAGCAAAACTACTATTGGCCAACCCTTGGGGCTTTCTTGTGCCTGTGTTAACCGGGGTGGCGTCCAGTGTGGCGGGGGTGGCGTTATTAGGCGTGTCGGGCTGGTTCATCTCCGCGGCGGGATTAGCAACGGCCTTGGGCACCGCCTTGGTCTTTAACTACCTCACCCCGGGGGCCATTGTTCGAGGCTTGGCGATCCTTCGAACGGCAGGGCGTTATGGCGAGCAAGTCACGGCGCACAATCATTTATTGGGCTTATTGCGCACCTTGCGACTTTGGCTATGGGATCAGCGTGTTGCCAAGCCGATTGCCGACCTAGATAAACAAAGCCGGGGCGACTTATTACAACGCTTAGTAAGCGATCTGGATCAGATCATTCGTTGGCCGCTGGTGGTGTTTTTACCTTGGCTTTATGCCTTGCTTGGCTATGTGGGCGTGGGTATTTTTGCCTATTTTATCGATCCAATTTTACTTTGGCCCCTTGCTATCGCCGCGGTTTGTCATTTACTGATTTTGCCTTATGCGTGTGGTCGTTTCGCTTCCCGTGCCGTTCACGTAGGACAGAGTCTTGGGGTGCACAGACGAGGGCGTTTTGTGAGTTTGTTTTCTGCCTTGATTACCCTAACCATACGCGGACATTGGCAAGATTACGCGGCACGTCTTGAACAATTAGACAAGCGACAACAACGCATGGAAGTGAGAATTCAACAGGCCATCCGTTGGGGGCGTTTGTTGGCGTACTTAGTCACCATCGGCTTGTTGGTAAGCGTCTTTCTTTTATTGGGTGACTCAAGTAATGGGTATGAAAAAGGTGCCATGAGTTGGCAACTCAAAACGTCCGTGTCAGGGACTTGGTTGGTGGGCTTAGTGTTGGCCTTGCTGGCGGTGAATGAGCTGGTGTTACCATTGGTTCAATCCTTTGTGGCACAAGGCCAGTCGCAAGTGGGCTTGCGCCGTTTGAACCAGATTCAACAAGCGCTTCCTCTCTTAGCAAAGCAACCAGTAGGCAGGCTTAACCAGCTTTCATTGCAAGATTGGCGTGGTTACCACCTAGGGAGCGGCTTGGGCAATCAGCCAATACATCTTGAGATACAGAGTGGTGACACAGTGTGGCTGCGTGGTGCCAGCGGCACAGGAAAATCCACCTTATTGGCCTCCATTGCCGGAGATTGTTTAGCCACGGGCAAGGCGCAGGTGAATCACCAAGCCTGCGACCTATACGACAACCCGGACTTTCAAGGTCAACTTAGCTACTTACCCCAATCGCCTTATGTGTTCCAACAAAGCATTGCAGCCAACCTAATGCTAGGTAAAGCCGATGCCAGCGACGAAGAAATGTGGGCCGTATTGGAAGCTGTCGCATTGACCGATTGGGTCAGAGGATTAGAAAAAGGACTGAGCACCTTACTTAGCTCACAAGGCCGCGACCTTTCTGGCGGACAACGCAAACGCCTCGCCTTAGCAAGACTGCTCCTGCGCCGCGCTCCTTTATTGCTGCTAGACGAACCTTTTGACGGTCTAGACAAAGCCACCATCGAACGCATTTGTCATGCTTTGAGTAATGACTATCAACCTGACATGCTGATCTTGGTGAGTCACATTGAGAGTCCATTGTCGGAGCAAGCAAGAGTCATTGAGTTATAAATTTCTTCCCCTTATCAAGGGGGGGTTATTGATCCTGAGAGTTTTTGGTTTTCCTCGGATTGGCTTTGGTTGGGGCGCTTTTTTCCGCCCTGCTAGGCGGGTAACTTTTGCCAATCGATGCAAAAGTAACCAAAAAATCTTTTGAGTCCTTTCGCACATTCAGGAACGTGTCGAGCATTTTTTGCTAACAGGCTCGTTGCCTCTTTTTACGTTTAAGACATTTCGCACATTCCGCCAGCTTTGGCGCCTAGGTGTTACAAAAAGGCAATTTAAAATACAACTTTGGTTTACAGTAAAAGTTGTATTTTGGTTTTTATTGAACAAGTTTATTTTTATTGTGCCTGAGGGTTTTTGGTTTTCCTCTGATTGGCTTTGGTTGGGGAGCATTATTTTATACTGCCCGAGACTTCGATGTTTACTTCTGATTGGCTTTGGTTGGGGCGCTTTTTTCCGCCCTGCTAGGCGGGTAACTTTTGCCAAACGATGCAAAAGTAACCAAAAAATCTTTTGAGTCCTTTCGCACATTCAGGAACGTGTCGAGCATTTTTTGCTAACAGGCTCATTGCTTCTTTTTACGTTTAAAAGTGTTTCACACTTTATGAAATCTCATGTTCCCTCCCCTTATGTCTTTAAGGGAAGGGCTAGGGTGGGGTTAGTCCAGCAGCCTCAGACAAATTCAGAGTAAACCGCGATAAAAGTAGGTCTTATAAGCGCAGCGCCATCAGACAGGCTAAATCAAACAAGATTAATTCCATCAAACCAAATGCCGTTTCTTGCAGGATGAGTAAAAAAAGCATATTTTTTACTCATGCATGTATTTGAATTTGACCAACTAAAAAGTGATGCGAATTTAGCTAAACATGGAATCGACTTCAATGAAGCTCAGAGACTGTGGGATGATTCAATGTTGCTCGAAATTCCCGCCAAAACAGAAGATGAAGAAAGGTATGTTGTCATTGGCCGTATGGATGATAAGCATTGGACCGCTGTTATCACATACAGGAACAACAATATAAGGATCATATCAGTGCGGCGCGCAAGAAAATCAGAGGTAATCTTATATGAAAGCTAAAGAATTTGATGACAAATTTGATACAGGAGAAGACTTGCTAGAGCAGCTTGATGTGTCAA
Organism: Marinomonas sp. THO17; assembly: GCF_040436405.1. Taxonomy (NCBI): domain Bacteria; kingdom Pseudomonadati; phylum Pseudomonadota; class Gammaproteobacteria; order Oceanospirillales; family Oceanospirillaceae; genus Marinomonas; species Marinomonas sp. THO17. Next base: position 3,797,636 of record NZ_AP031575.1, read on the forward strand.
AAGCCCAGCGTCCTTTACAGAAGCAAAAGAGAATCAACGTAGACATTCCAGAATGGATGATAGACTCGCTTGATAAAGAAGCTCGTCGAATCGGAGTGACTCGTCAGTCCATCATAAAAGTCTGGTTGGCCGAAAGGCTAGAACAGTCAGAATCCTTGGATCGCATCGACCGTTAAACAGGGTAGCGTAAATTACGATCTGTAGGTTTGATAAGCGCAGCACCATCAGACACACATAAATGTTTAATCTGCCTTAGATTTCTTAGTTTTTCTCTCATTGGTTTTGGTTGGGGAGCATTTTTCCGCCTTTTAACTCTGGGAAAGGCTAAGCGGGTAACTTCTTTTCTTGAATTCAGGAGTAGCGCCACAAAACACTCTTTTCAAAAGTAACCAAAAAGTCGCTTTATTCCTTTCGCGCATTCCGTTACTGGATTAAAAAGTGTGTCGAGCATTTTTTGCTAACAGGCTCATTGCTTCTTTTTACGTTTAAAGCGTTTTGTACTTCCCGAGGTTTATATATGTGCTCCTCTTTGGCTTTGGCTTTGGCTTTGGCTTTGGCTTTGGCTTTGGCTTTGGTCGGGGAGCATTTTTCTGTCTTTTAACTCTGGGAAAGGCTAAGCGGGTAACGTCTTTTCTTGAATTCAGGAGTAGCGCCATAAAGTGCCTAAGTGCGTAGGTTGTCTATCTTCTTGCCACTTAGCTTGGAAAGAGGTAAAACTACAAAGATAAGTGAGAAAAAAGGCTCAAAGTAGAGTGCTCAGTAAGATGTAACCGCGAAAGCGCTTAAAAACGAACCGCAAAAAATACAGGGAAGTCATATCATGAAAAAGCAAATTCCCTATATAAAGCGGCGGCCGCTCAACAGATGGTTATAACTACGAGTGCGTCGTACTATAACTCTTAATTGTTAAGTGTCAAAGGAGTTCATGTGCAAGATCATGTTGCGCTAGCTAAGAAAGTCCTTTCCCAAAATACAAAGGTGCTTTATGGAATATTTGGCATTATTGATACATCTGGTTATTTTCCGCCACGAGGCTTCCTGAATGAGTTTTTGTTGAGAGGAAGTGATCCTTGCGATCAAGATGGAAGAATGGAGGAATGGATACCATTTGAGTTAAGTTCAGAGGAATACAACTTAATACTGTTGTGGTGGCAGTCAAAATACCCTGGAACAGTTGTAGATAGCTTGAACTCAGAAAATTGGAATGATTGGGTTCAAGAAATCCTAGAAAATTAGTATGTTAATTTATCAAAAACACTTAACAAGCAAAGGCAGCAACGCCCACTGCGGCCGCAGCTTTAGGCGTAAGGATAAAACCGAGACTGAAAGAGCTGATAATTTAAAATGGAAAAGAAACCGCTATATAGAAAAGTAAACACCAGGGCTAGAGGTGTATATCATCACAAAGGTGGTGATTACAGACATCAGAGAAATTCGAAAAATCCTGATAGAGTTGGTATGAAACAGAGTGTTGAGAGGGGGCTCGATTATACACCTCTTTTTAAATTTCTTTTGTCAAAAGTTGGTTCCGTTTGGAGCGAAGTTCATTCGGAGGCTGTTTCACGATTAGATAAGGAAGCTCCTATATACTGGATGGTCTCCGAAAATAAAGATTCTGCTGAGGAATATATTAGGGCAGGCGAAAATTCTTATTATAGCGGGCTTTACGTGGATGCTGGTGGTATTTTACGAGTTACGGAGCCAGAAATCGGTCCAGAAACTCTAGATCCCTGCTGTAAATGCTGTACGCATACTTTTAACGGAGTTGTATTTACTAAAAAATATCAACCCAAAAGAAAATAATTAGGAATAATTAGGGTCAGAGTAAAATTAAATATTATTCTACTTTGGCCCCTTTTAATTTGAAGTGCCAACTTTTGTCTCGTTTTTTCTAAAAAATAATCACAGTATGACGTGTTGTGCTTACCTAAAAGAAAAGTGAAATAACGCGCATGCTGGTTTTTCCAGATTTGGATTTTGTTAATAGGTTTTTTTAAAGTATTACTTTTCAATTGCTTGTAAAGGTATTGGCGAAATTTTTGAATTGTCTAAACGCGCATGCGTACTATTAAAATGTTAAGTTCCTCGGAGAGAACGTGAATATTCGGAAGATTGAAGAGTCGGATGTTGAAGCTGTAAGTGCAATTTGTATGGCTTCATTTTCAGAGTCAGTTGCAAGCAGTTTGTCTGAGGAAGGGATTTCTACTTTTTCAAAAATTGCTGCGAGTGACGCCTTTCTTCAAAGAACAAGAGAAGATAATTTAATCCTTGTCTCAGAGAGTGGCGGAAAAATCTTAGGAATAGTAGAGTTAAAAGAGGGTCGTCACATTGCCATGCTTTTTGTCTCCCCCGAGTTCCAAAAGAAAGGTATTGGAAGGGAGTTGCTTTTATCAGCACTGAGCTTTGCGAGAGTCGATATTGTAACTGTGAGAGCTTCTCTATCCTCAGTTCCTGCGTATATAAAGTATGGTTTCGAGTGCAAAGGAGAGGTTGGAGAGGCAGCAGGGTTAGTTTATCAGCCAATGGAAATCGAACTTAATAAGCGCGTCAATTAGGATGCTCGCAAGCTCGCGCCTATTACGCGAGCGTTATATGTATATGGGAGATAAATGAAATTTAATCATTTAGGTATACCAACAAAAGATAGGTTTAAAGGAGAGATCGATCTTCCTCATTTAAAAATGACGGTATCCGATCATGAAAACAATCCTTATGGTATACAGTGGCAAAGGTACTGGGATGATGCACCTTATCCAGAACTTGTTAAAACCGTTCCGCATGTTGCTTTTGAAGTCGATGATTTGCAAAAAGCAATAGAAGGTAAAAATGTAATTATTAAGCCTAACTCTCCTAGTAAAGGGTTGCTGGTAGCATTTATTGAGGAGAACGGAGCTCCAGTAGAGCTAATGCAGTATGAAGACAAAAACATATAACAAGGCTTTCAAGCAGACCCTCAAAGCTGTGTTCTGTTTTGCAATGGCTTTGCCATTTTACAGCAAAACTCCACTCCACTTTAAGGGCTGCTTAACGCTGCGTTATACTCCTTTGGAAATTTGAGTCTTCGGAGACAATATGAATGGTTCGTGTAATTGCAGTGCTGTCAGTTTTGTAGTTAATGCTAAAATCAATGGCCTATACCAGTGCCATTGTAAGCTATGTCAAAAGCAATCTGGTTCTACTTCAAATACGGCAGTTATCGTGCCATCTTCAACTTTTACTTGGGTGTCAGGCCAAGACTCTATTAGTCGCTGGGAAAAAGACTCTGGTTTTACAAGCCACTTTTGCAAAATCTGCGGGTGTCCAGTTCCAAACAAACTAAAAGGCACTGATTTCTACTGGATCCCAATGGGCCTTGTTAGTAATTTTGAAGTTAGTGTGACGACTCATATTTGCTGCCATTCCAAGGCAAGCTGGGATGTCATTCCTAAAACTGGTGAGCACTTTGAGGGTATGCCTGAAGATTTAGACTCATTTATCAGTGGTTTTCAAAATGGTGAGGTGTAAAGCGCATAGTAAGCGGCAGCATCTCGCACTCTTCGTGTGCTGGACATTAACCATCTGGAGTGTGTATGACTGACAAGGAATATTCTGGTAGCTGCCATTGTGGTGAAGTTCAATTTAAAATTCTCACAGACTTCCCTGAATTGACCACTTGTGATTGCTCTATTTGCGTTCGTAAAAATGCGCTTATGGTCAAGGTTCATGAGAGCAAATTTACCCTCATTAAGGGGGAAAACTTTTTAACGGAATATCAATTTCATACCAAAACGGCTCGACACTATTTTTGCAAAAAATGTGGTATTTACCCGTTTCATCGAAAACGTGTTACTCCTGATTATTTTGGCATTAATGTATATTGTTTAGACAATTTCAGTCCTGAAGGTATTCGTGTTAGGGCAACAATAGGTGCGGGCATGGCGTAATGGTGAACAAGGCAAGGTTGTAACTTGTCCCGCTAAGAAGCGCTAACACGGCGGACCAAGGGGTCGCTTCTTCGTCGCTCAGCCCAGAGCTGAATGTGAGCAGTCTGCTCAACCTTCATTGCATTTTTAAGGAGAAAACATGGATTTAAACAACATCATTACCTTCATTGCGGTTGCAGCACTTTTGGTAATATCACCCGGTCCAAATGGTTTCCTTATAGCAAAAACGGTTCCTCTTTCAGGCCAAAAAGCTGGCTTTGCAAACGTTGGAGGATTTGTCGCTGCATTTTATGTGCATGGCTCTCTTTCTATATTTGGTATTTCCATTCTTTTGGTCCAATCAGCAATTGCTTTCACGGTTTTTAAAATGCTTGGCGCAGTTTACTTAATCTGGATAGGCATTAAGGCAATACGAAGTGCTTTTAACCAGACAGTATCACCATCAGTCAAGTTGCCAGTAGAGAATCGCAATAAAGTTTCTATTCGTAACGCGTTCTTGGAAGGCTTTGTTACAAACGTTCTTAACCCAAAAGTGTCAATGTTCTATCTAGCAGCCTTTCCTCAATTTATTTCACTAGAAGGCAGTGCATTTAGTGCTTATGCGCTTGTCACAGCTCATTCAATGGTCAATCTCATTTGGTTCTCTATCATGGTACTGGCTTTTTCACGGATAAAAAGCGCGGCAAACCATCCAAAGTTCAAAACCTGGTTAAATTCAATCACAGGGGTTGTCTTTATTGGTTTTGGGGCGAAATTGGCTTTAATGCGAAGCAGCTAGTAAGGTGCTTAACTTGTTCCCTTCGGTCACTATGGCACAAATGACGCTTAAACAAGTGAATAAATGAAGTCCCCATGACGCCGCCGTACTAGTGATTATTGAAATGTTATGCCTTGCGGATACCTTTGAGGACAGAAGTATGGAATATGCTCCAATTAAAGACGAAATTACCTTTGATGATTTCGCAAAAATTGATGTTCGTGTTGGTTTAATTGTCGAAGTGTTAGAAGTAGCAAAGTCGGACAAACTCATGAAGCTAAGGGTCGACTTTGGTGATCATCAGCGTTCCATTTTGGCTGGTATCAAACAAGAGCGTGAAAACCCGCAAGAAATTGAGGGTAAGCAAGCCTTATTTGTGGTCAATTTACCTGAAAGAAAGATGGCAGGTGAGGTGTCTCAAGGCATGTTGTTTGACATCGGTTATGAAGATAAATTAAAGCCATGTCTAGCTTGCCCAGAAACACACATGCCTAATGGTGCAAGGGTAGGCTAATGTGCTCAGTTCACAGTACAGATTAGCACTGCGCAAACTGCTGAAACACTTAGTTAGGGCGGTTGTGTATTTTCGCTTCATGTATTTGTGTGTTAGCTTTACCTTGTGGTCGCACTAAATTCTGACCTTCATACCATTAAAGGAGAATAATATGAATTTCTTGGATAAATACACGGAACAAGCTTACGCTGCTTTTAGAATCGTTGCGGGCTTTCTTTTTCTTTGGCATGGCACTCAAAAACTGTTTGGTTTTCCAATCGCATTTCCATATCCCTTAAACACATTGAGTACAAGTGCTGCGGTTATTGAGTTAGTTACTGGTATTCTCATTATCGTCGGCTTTTATTCAAGGTATGCTGCTTTTCTCGCCAGTGGCACAATGGCGGTCGCTTATTGGCTGGTGCATGGGCTTAATAATCCGTTCCCTATCGCTAATGGTGGTGAACTCGCGGCCTTCTACTGCTTTGCATTTCTCTACATTGCAGCAAAAGGCCCTGGTATCTGGAGTATAAACAACAAGTAATAACACCATAACAAGGCCACCCAGAGGGGCAGTCAAACCGCCTAGTGTTTGGTTGCCCCTCTTATGTTTTCGCCTTTGGTACTTACTTTAATGAAGGCGTTTTTAATAGATAAGTGCTTATAGATAAGTGATTCTAGATAAACTCTTATGAATAGATAATCAGTTTGCTTATTAGGCTTGCGACCTTTCTACTGAAAGGGAGCGTTATTCAATTGTTCCTCGATGAAGCTGGTGTCGGTTAGGCTTTTTAAGAATGCAATTAAATAATTCATTTCGTCATGGGTCAGCTCAAAGCCCTTAATTCTTGAGTCGCGCAGTGGAGAAGGTTCGCCATTTATGGCAGATTGGCCTCCGGCGGCATAGTGTTGAATCACTTCTTCAAGGCTGTTTAAAGAACCATCGTGCATGTAAGGCCCTGAGACTTCTATGTTTCTAAGTGTCGGAGTACGAAATTTGCCTTTGTCTGCATCGAGTTTAGTCACTTCATAAAGCCCTTGATTTCCTTCGGGGTAACTGCCTTTTTTGTCTAGATTATAAAGCCCCGTATTGTGGAAACTTGGTTGCACTGTGGCATCGCTAAAATGGCGACCAGAATGGCAACTGGAACACCCCAATTTTTCGCTAAAGAATAAGGCTTCGCCCTTTTTGGCCTCAACACTGATGGCGTCTTTTTGGCCATAAAAGCGATATTGGTCATATGGTGAGTTAACGCTGATTAAAGTACGCTGAAAAGCACCAATGGCCATGAAGACTTGTTCAAAATCAATCCTGCTACGGTTTGGGAAAGCGGTTTTAAATTGAGCAGGGTAAAGTGGGTGTTCAGCAAGAAAGTTCAATACTTTGTTTTCATAACCCTTTGTTCCCATTTCGATAGGATGTGTCCCAAACATGGGTATTTTTGCTTGATCTTCAAAAAATCTGGTGTTTGGGTCTGCCCAAGTCAAGGTGGTCATGTAAGCTGTATTGACAAGAGACATGGCGTTGCGAGGATGAAACTCGCCAGTAATGCCGACGGAGACGGGTCTAGTTTCGGCATAGGATTTTTGCGGTAAATGACAGGTGGCACAGGAAACATACCCGGCACCTGATAGATTCAAATCAAAGAAAAGTTGCCTGCCCAGCTCAACTTTGGTTTTGCTCATTGGGTTATTTTTAGGCACCAGAGGTGGAGGCACATCCGAGGGAAGGCGCCACTGCCATTTGTCTTTATCCAATCCCCGCTCAGCATGGCTAAGCGGGGCAATCAGAAGAGAACATAATGACATGGTAGACAAGAATAGCCTTGTACGCATCTGACTCTCCCAAAACCTAGCTATTTTTTATTATAGTCAAAAGGGGCTCAAGGCCAATTCTCCCTGTAGAAGGCATTCAATATTTTTAATCTATAATCATAGTCATCTTGCTAATTCTTAAGACAGGGGAGCAAAGCGTTTTAATCCCTTTAATGTTTATGCTGGAATTCCTTTGTGTTGTTCGTTTTGCTATGGCTAAACAAATAATACAGTTCTCCAGCGGCTTATAGCGTTGTTGGGCTGATCAGTATGTCCCTTTGATAAGTCTATTGGTAATCCAAATAGGGACTGGAAATGGAGAAAACGGATATGTCTGATACCGCAAATTTGTTTATTGATTGGCAAGCACAGTGGCACTCGCCACCATGGCAAGCATGTGACTTTCTTCCAATCGTCCCGAATCAATCGACAGTAAAAACTCTTTTAGATGATGCGAAATCATGTGATCCAAGTGTTACCTATGTATCAACTGGATCTGGTGATAGTGCCTATCTTATTTCTATTGACGGAGTGGAAAATAATCAGGGAAATAACGGTTATTATTGGGTGTATTTTGTCAATGGGCAGATGCCTTCTGTTGGTTTTGGTGCATATAAATTGTCTCCAGGAGATAGTGTTGCATGGGATTATAAACATTTCAGTTCTGGACTGCGTCAGGTGAATCAGCCTGATCATCCGGCAAATAAATAATGCATTTAATCAAGTCCTTTTAGCAGCTGCGACGGCGACTGCTAAAAGGCTGGGTTAGGAATGCTGTGAAAATAGTACCAATACTAAATTTGAGTGCAGATGAAAAATTGTTTATTTATATTCATTGATAAGTTGCAAAATGGATAGAGCGAGTATGAAAGCAAAAGTGGCTGTTTTTGGCATATTGAGATTTCCGCCAGACAATATCAGTGATGTGTTGCCTCATTTAAAAGAGTTTGTTGATCAGACTCAAAAGCATGATGCTTGTATTTTGTATGAGGTCGCAGAAGATCTCACTGATCCTGGGCTATTGCGATTTTCTGAAATTTGGCCGGATCGTGCCAGTTTGGAAAAACATTTAGTGGCACCTCATATAAAACCTTGGCGAGAGCAAGCCAAACAATATGGATTACTGGAAAGGTCGTTCGATTCCTATGACATCTCATCCACTGCTATATCGGTATAAGTAGTATTTTGATGATCCAAGTAAGAATCGCAAATGTCATCGATTTAGAAGCAATTGAGTCTCTTGTCGCTCAATATCATGAGTTTGAAGGCATTGAGTCCTCTGCTGAGATGCGTCGCGCAGCGCTCTTGGAACTGGTGGCGTCAAACAAGCAGCATGGGTTTATTGTGGTCGCCACCTCGGATGAAAACATCATAGGTTATGCCGCAATCTGTTATGGCTTTTCGATTGAGTTTGGTGGTCGGGACGCTTTTTTAGATGAAGTGTTTGTTGCTGCGTCATTTCGCCGTAATGGTATTGGAGACACCCTGATAAGATTCGCAGAGGAAATCGCTAAAAAGGATAAAATACAAGCCTTGCATTTAGAAGTGTCAAAATCCAACGAAAAGGCGAGGAGCTTGTATTCTGGCCTTGGTTTTGAAAACAGAGAGGCATTTCATTTGATGTCTAAGAGGCTAAATGATTGATTAGCATACATAAACTTAGTTGGTCATTCGCAACTTCCCTAAACAGCCTAGAGGCAAATGCATCCAAAAAGCTCTCTATCTTGATTACTTTCTCTAATTATCTATTCCTTTAATTGCCTATTCCTTTATTTGTCTATAGGCATAGTTGGACTAGGACGTTGTCTACAAAGATTCGTCCCTTTTTACAATGAAGTGTATTGTCTCATGACTTGTCTGGTTGGCTATAAAGGTACCTTTTATGGTTATTTTTTGCGTTATTTGCGTAACAAAAAATTCATTTGATCTGTTTTGATAGTCTTTGTGTCGTTAAGGGGCAAATTCCCCGAGAATATTTTCGCGCTTTTTTGCTACAGTAAACTGGTAAGGATTTTTTGGAAGGGAAAAGATAAACACCTCGATTTAATCCATCTCATTTCCCGCGTTATTTAGATGTAGAGCATATGAACGAACTGATTCAATTAGCGGGTGCCATTACCTTATTGCTGTGGGGCATTCGAATGGTTCGAACTGGCTTTGAGCGAGCCTACAAAAGCCGCTTGGAACATGCTATTCGAGTCATGACAAAGCGCCGTATACAAGCGGCGGCACTGGGTGCGATAGCGGCGGCGGCTTTTCAATCTGGAACCGCTGTGGTGTTGCTGGCCGCTGGTTTTGTGGCAACCGGTGCCCTTGGCTTGCTTCCCGCCCTGTCGTTGGCCGTAGGAGCAGAAGTGGGCTCCAGTTTAATGGCCATGTTACTCAGCCTCGACTTATCTTTACTCTCACCTGTGCTCTTGTTCTTTGGTTACATCACTTTTCAACGGTCGAACAAGCGTAAACACAGATATTGGGGCCGTATTTTAATGGGGTTAGGCTTGTTATTGCTGTCCCTTTCATTGGTGGCCGACACCACTGCAACGATGCGTTCAGGTGAAGGCATGGCCTTCCTAACCAATATTCTGGCTCATGATCTGCTTTTAACCTTATTCATCTTGGCTCTCTTTACCTGGCTGGTTCATTCCAGTCTTGCGGTGATTTTAATGGTGAGTCATCTCGCCATCGATGGTTCTTTACCACTGGATACCGCCATGATTATGGTATTAGGGGCCAACATTGGTGGTGCGTTACCGGCCCTGAGTTCGGGCTGGGGGGTAAGTGCTAAAGGGCGTTTGGTTATCATAGGAAACCTTCTTATCCGCTCTTTGGCTGTGATGATAGGTTTCGTCATATACTTTTTCTACAAGAGTGGTTGGTTGCCACTTGAAGCTTGGAATTTAACCTCTCCAATGCTCTTTCATGTGGCGATCAATGTGTTTAATGCTGTCCTGTTTTTATCTTGTTTGCGGTTTTGGGCTAGGGTGTTGAAGAAATACATTTCACCTAATGCGTCTCAAGCCAGTTCGGAACACAAACCACTGTCTTCAGTTTATTTATCACAGGACGACATCAATCACCCTGTTCGGGCTATGGCCAATGTAACCAATGAAACCTTGCGCGTGGCGGATCTGGCTTATCAAATGCTTGAAAATACGCCACGTATGTTTCGCAATCGTAAACACATTAATCGAATTAAAGATCTGGATGACGACATCGATCATATTCATAGGGAAGTGACCTATTATTTGTCCGCCATTAAGAATATTAAAACGGCTTCTGAAGACCATATGAAATGGCAAGACGCGTTCAATTTTGTCACCAACATAGAACACGTAGGCGACATTATAGAAGCCAGTTTAATACCATTAGCTCGCAAAAAGCATAAGAATGGGATCAAGTTTTCAGCGCAAGGGGAAGGGGAGCTACGGGAGCTTTTTATTGAGCTCTTGGAAATCTTTCGCTTGGCTCAAGCTGTGTATGTATCAAAAAGCCCGGAACTGGCTGCGGAATTGATTGATGCCAAACAAGCTTATCGAGACAAACTGGCCATTTACCGAGAAGAGCACACAGGTAGGATTCGCCAGCAAGAGATAGAGTCCCTGTCTTCTACTCAAATCCATATGGACATATTGAGAGACTTGCAACGTATTTGCTCTCTGCTCATATCAACGGGCTATCCAATATTAAAACGTCACCAAGTGTCGTAAAGAGCATAGTAAAGGCTTTGCTGGAAAAAGAGGCGCAGCGAAAGGGCTTGTCTCTCATATTCCTTTGTTTCGCCTAAATTTCTGTCAATTCCCCCGCTGCAAATTTGCAGCATGGAGGAATTTCATTATCCGCTTGGTATGGTCGCCTTGGTCTTTTTGGCTTGTTATGATGGTTTGACAACAAACCAAAAGTAGGAGAGGGCGTCGAAATGCTTACCGATGAAGTGAAAAAATCCATTGAAGAAAGTGTTCTGTGTTGGCTTGCTACAGCGGATAGCTCTGGGGAACCTAATTGCTCTCCTAAAGAGGTATTTACTCATCATGACTCGAATACATTACTCATTGCCCACATTGCATCACCTGAGAGCGTCAAAAACATTCAGTCTAATGCCAAGGTATGTGTGAGTTTTGTCCATGTTCTAAAACAAAAAGGATTTAAGCTTAAGGGTCACGCAACTTACATAGATGCATCAGAAAGTCATTATCCCGAACTCTATAAACTCATCCAGCCTGTGGCATACGGTTTTCCTGTAAAAGGGATTATTCAAGTTAAAATAACCCGTGTTTCTCCTATCTTGGCCCCCAGTTATTATTTGCTACCAGGAACCACAGAAGAAAGCCAAATAGCGAGTGCAAGGCAAGCTTATGGCATCTAATGATGAACAATACCGTCAGGACTCTCTTAAAGATCCAGATTGCATCGCCGCCTTTCAGTATGCAGAAGACACCAAGTGTATTCTCAGTTATGAGCCTAGTTTCTTTAAACCTGTGTTTGGATAACCTCTTGGCAAAGCAAGTTATGACAGTCGGCTTGGTGCTGAGGTGGTTTTCGCTTATTTTTATTTTGCCTTTAAAAAATGCTTAAGAAGGAGGGATCATGGTGGCGTTTTTTTATCTACTAATGTGCATTTTAGGAACGGTTTTTCCTTATTGGGCATTTTTGCCTTGGTTTTTTGAAAACGGTTTAAACATTCACCTGTTACTAACGGAGGCCAGTCCAGCCATAGCCGCCTTTGCATGGTTAGACGTGGTGATTTCGGCACTCGTTTTATTGGTGTTTATTTGGGTGGATGGAAAGCGCAACAAAATGAGCATGCTTTGGCTTCCTACTCTTGGAACCTTAGTCGTTGGGGTCTCACTCGGTTTGCCTTTGTTCCTGTTGATGAGGGAATGGCAAATGTCCAGCAGCGAACGTTAGACTGCTAGCTTGAGGAGGAGGTCTAGATGGATTTAGGGCATTAGGGCATTAGGACATTAGGACATTAGGACATTAGGACATTAGGACATTAGGACATTAGGACATTAGGACATTAGGACATTAGGACATTAGGACATTAGGACATTAGGGCAGGAGCAGGTTGCCCTAGTCAGTGGACTTGTTCGTAGCTTTCCCAAATGCTGATTTAATTATGAGGGTAAAAACCGTGTTTTTTGAGATTTTTCCAGCCAGCTTAAAGCATTCTGATGACATCACTAATTTAACGCAAACGTTAGGCTATGACGCTAATCGAGAAGAAACCGCACACTGGTTGAACGCCTTGATTCATTCACCTTTACATCATGTCTTTGTGGTCGTGTGTGAGGATAAGGTGTCCGCTTGGTTGGTGGTTGAAAAACGCTTGTTTCTTGAATCAGGTTTTAAAGCTGAAATTACGGGGTTAGTGGTGGGTGAAAACTATCGTCGTCATGGCCTTGCTAAGGCATTAGTGTCAGCGGCTGAGGGTTGGGCAAAACAACAGGGTTTAGCAAAATTAGTCGTGAGATCAAACATATCACGAGAAGCTTCTCATCTTTTCTACCCTGCCATGGGGTTCCATTGCTCAAAAACCTCTCATGTCTATGTCAAAGCGGTTTAAGCAGCTTTGCTGGTGGGATTTGTTGATAGACTGCTCCAGATTCTTTAAGTCATAAAATTTTCTACTTAAAAAAAACATTATTTTTCAAGGGGATTACAGAGTCTTAAATACAAAGAGTAAAAAATATGCAAGTTCACCCTTGATTCGACAACTACCTTGAAAAGCCCAAATTTGCGTCTAGTCTTTCATTGCGTTTGAATTATTTCATAATTTTTATGCTTTCAAACGGACTAAAACTAGCTAAAAAAACATAAGTTCTCAAGAAGAGGACAAGGAGATAAAAATGAATTTAAGCAATGTCAGCCTATTGGCCTTCCTTACACTCGGTTATTCCACTATGTCGTTTGCCGCGGGAAGCGGCGTAGACGCCGGCAGCATTCCCAGTATCTATGAGGGTGTCATCCTAGAAAAAGGTGAAGAAACAGAACCAACATGGGTACAAATGAGTGGGAATGGATCACAGTGGTACGCAACCGATGGTGCAATCGTAGGATTCGAACTTGGAGAAAATACCCAAGGTGATCAAGCGGTTGAGGCATTTAAAGCACACGGTTATAGTAATGTCCTTTTTACTTGGGATGACTACGCATCGCATAAAACAGTACAAATTGATGATAAAGGTGGCCTCAAAAATTTCTACTGCGATTTCCAATATCTCATGACCGAAGTCTATTATGATGAATCAGGTTCTGATCGAAGCATTGAAGCGTTTCGTTGCCGTAAGATAAAAGACGATTATAAGGTTTCCTATCAGCTCTCTGTACGTTTTGATTCGCCTGATGGTAGAGCCGTTTGTCGAGACTGGACAGAAGAAGGATATGTTGCTGAATCATTTTCAAAAAGAATGTATCTCAATGGTATTCGCTATTCAGATACCGGTGACAACCAAATCACAACACTTTATTGCGTTATTCTTGAAAAAAATGATTAACCATTAAACTCGTAAGAAAATAACGCAACAATCCCTAGTTGTACTAGCTCAAACTTGATCTAACAGTTACCTGTTTTTCAGGTACAGTTGTGAGATTAGATTTGAGCTAGATTCTTCTTTGTCCAATCCTGCTTCTCCATTAATTAATGTTTCCAGTGGAATCATTGATAGAACATCCATACTAAGCTGCTATTGCTTTTATATTTTAATTTTTTGCTTCTTAAGATGAGTGCCCTGTTAAGCGTCGCTAGGGCATGGTGCGGCAGTCACTTTTCCGGATCGTCCGTATTTGGAGTGGCGCTTTTATTATGAAGATGGCACCGATTCTGGTTGGCATAAAAATCCACAAACCTATTTAGAGTTTGCAGAAAAAATACACCGCTACTTTACCTCCATAGCCAATAATAATCCTGACTTAGCGGATTTCACGCAGTATCAAGATTGGCAGCAATTGGCCCCAAAAGTTTCCTCCATATTGAACAAACAAGGTAAAAAACAACAGCGAATAAAGGCTTGGCAAGAGGCCGCTAAAGTTGATGGATTTTTTATATCCCCCCGAAACCATTCCTCAATATCGAGACTGGAATGAAGGTTTCCAGAATTTATCCTTAGGGAACAGTCAAGATGCAATGAAACATCCTATTTATGGCTTTTATCAAGCTGCTTCCTATCATCGCTGGTATGTATTAAGAGATTTACTGCCTAAGCATGGTTTGATGGTAGCGTGAAAGTAGCTTTATTTAAGATGATGCCGTGTTTAAGAGGATTTTCTAATATCTGCATTGAGAGTAATACAATATGAGGTTAGTGGTGAGCCGGTTTGGCATCGTCATGAGAATGAAGACGAATTATTTTGGTGTTTAAAGGTCATCTTACGTTGAAACTAAGAGACACCAATATTTAGCTTGAGCCAAGCGAAATGTTTGTTGTACCAAAAGGGGGCGAGCATTGTCCCTTGGCTTTTCCTGATACCAAATTTATGATGATTGAATCGGCTAGTAGAGCACATACTGGTGAGTTGGAGTCTGATGTTACTGTTTCAGCAGAGCAACAAGAATGGATACAAGGTGAGATTGAATTCCTAGGAGAAATAGTGAAATGAGCAATCAATATCTAGCGTCGTGTTTGTGTGCCGGTGTTACTTTTTCTGCCCAAGGTTTTGGTGACTTGGTTGCAAATTGCCACTGTGCAATGTGTCGAAAATTTCATGGGGCGGCATTTGCAACCTTAGTTGAGGTTAAGGGACTAAAGTGGTTGTCCGGCCAGGATTTATTAAAAAACTATCGTGCCGCAAATGGAACGGTGAGAACCTTTTGTGGTTGTTGTGGCGCAAGCATTGGTTTTCGAAGTAAAGATGCTGCGATGGATGATATGGAAATAGCCATTTCACTGTTTGATCAAGCGATACCTGTAAGGGTTGATGCTGAGATATATACTCATTATAAGGCGAATTGGTGTGTACTTTTGGAAGATGTACCAGCGTATCCTGAAGGGCGAGATTAGTCATACAATAGTCGTTATAATGATTTTCAGTATTATTGATAATCACTTTACAAGACTATTTGGCAACGAAAAAATTCTCTAGCTTGTTGTTGTTTACTTAATGGAGTTCCATGATGAAGTTTTTGGTGTTTCTTGGCAGTGTTCGTAACAGTACACCACCCAAACCTGCACGCTTGGGTGAGCGTGTTGCAAAGGCCTGTTTAGACTGTTTTGCTGAGCGTTTTGCCGAGCATGATATAGAACTCATTGATGCGCTAGATTATCCCATGGAGCCCGTCTTTAAACCGCATTTTGCTTATGCGAAGGGCAAGGCACCAACAGCACTCGATGCTTTGGCGGAAAAGATTGCCGCAGCCGATGGTTATATTATGGTTAGCCCGGAATACAACCATTCTATGAGTCCTGCTTTAGCGAATTTGTTGAATCATTTTGGTAGTTCGATATTTTCTTATAAGCCAAGCGCAATCGTTACTTACTCTGCTGGTCAGTGGGGTGGGATGCGAGCCGCAGTTGGCATGCGAAACTTTTTAGCCGAATTGGGTTGTTTGTCTGTCTCGGCAATGATTCATGTGCCTAAGGCGCAGGAAGTGTTCCATGAAGACGGCGCATTGCAAGCAGGTGAAGAGCAAAGTGCATGGTTTGATTACTTTGGCCGCAGCTTTTACCAATTGGTTTGGTGGGCGGAAGCAACCAAACAACAACGCAGTGTAGAAGACCCTTTTACCCATGCTAAGGTGTTTAAAACCACTCCATCACAACGCAATGCGCCATGATGTACGTATCATTTTAAATGAGAACATCCATCAAACTCTAAAGAGGGTGAAAGCTATCCTTATGCTTTACGTTGTGACTGTCGAAATGATAGAGGCGAAATTCTAAAGTGTTTTTTGAAGACACTTCTTAATACACGATCCGATCCAAAGCCAACCTTTTCGGCGATGACATTGATAGAAAGCTCGCTATTTTTTAATAATACTTGTGCATTTTCTGCTCTTATTAAATTCAAATACGACATGGGGGTCATACCGACACAAGAAAAGAATTTTGCGGCGAGTGTGCTTCGCGACATGGCATTTTCTTTCGCCAAACTGGACAGGGTCCATGGCTTATCGTATTCACTATACATGCTTTTTAACACCAAGCTGATTTTAGGATCTGAGAGACCTTTTAGTAATCCCGTGGAAAATTTTTGACTGCGTAATATATGGCTGCGTATGGCGCTGACCAATGTTACTTCGGCTAAGTGAAGAGCTAAGGCGTAGTAACCTTGTTCTTTGTCTTCAATTAAAAAGTCAATGGCAGTATTCATTAATTGATTGGTATGAACTGCTTGTTTTGACAAATAGATGTGTGATGGTAACTCCTTGAGAATGCCGGAAGTAGTCGTTGTGCCAATATCAAAGGCCACACCAACTAAAATAGCAGCTTGTTGTGCTTCGCCTACTTTGACCGTGACGGTTGAAGAGTATTGTCTTTGAATATCATAAGGTTGATCTCGTGTTCCTTGCCAATCCAACTGATTGATATCGATAAATTGCTGGGCGCTGGTCTGGCCTAATCGGCAATCCCCTTCTCTAAGTGCGATGAGGCTGTCTTTGGGGTTGAGAATGAATTGTTGTTCACCGTAATCCAGTTGGATTGGGGGGCCTGACACCAGAGATAAGAAGTATGCTGGGGAGAAGTCAGTCACATGAACACCGCTTTCCGCGTGTAGCTCCCATCGAGAAATAGTCGTTGAATTTATTTTTAAACCGGTGAGCAATTGGCTCAATACATCCATAGTCTCTCTCTTTTTATTATTTTTGATGCCGTTTTGATCTGGACGAATTTTCCGCTATTACGGACTTCTACATGTTTATTGTCCAATTTATAGGGGGATAATACTGTCTGTTTGCATAACTCACAATAACAATAAAGAGGTGAAAACATGATAGAAAAAGGCAAGCGCGTTGCTATTGTTGGTGCTGGACCTGGTGGTATTTCCGCTGCATTGGGCCTGCTTAAGCAAGGTTACCAAGTCACAGTGTATGAAAGTCATCCTGAGCCGAAACCTTTAGGTGGAGCGGTTTTACTGAGTGTTCCTGTTTTAGCGGTATTGCGTTATTACGGTATTGATCTAGACAATTTTGGTAAAAAAACCAAAGTCGAATTTCACAATCAGAAAGGCAAAATTCGCGCAAATTTAGCTTGGAATCCCAAGGTGGAAAAAGCATTTGGGATAGAAGGTTGGCATTATGGTGTGTTGCGAAAAAGTGCTTTTGGACACATGTTGGCTCAGTTACCTTCGCACGTCATTCAAGCAAACAAATGCTTTTCTCATTACCGCGAAACAGAGCATGAAATTGAGCTGTATTTTGACAATGGTGACATGGCAACGGCAGACATTTTAATTGGCGCAGATGGCATTCGTTCTAAAGTCTCACAACAAGCCTTTGGCGAAGCGAACCTATTTCATGTTGGTTTGCGAGTATGGTTAGCCTGGTGTGATCCGATTGAGGGTTTACCAGATGATCGTGGTGTCATATCTCATTCCGATAAATATCAAGCAAGCTATTTTCCTATGCTTCACGATGGCAAGCCTGGGTTTGAATGGTGGTTTGTCGAAGCCAGAAAGGAGAACGCAGCTGAGCCCAAAGACCCAAAAGCCTACCTCAGCAATATAGCTAAAGACTTTGCATCTCCTATGAAACGCTTTATTGAAGCAACAGATTTTAGTCGTCAGATCTTTCCTTGGGATATCTACAATCGTCCTTCCTTGAAGCATTGGTCAAAGGGACGAGTGGTGTGTATTGGTGATGCCGTTCACCCAGTGTCACCTTATGCCGCTTATGGAATGGGTATGGCGATAGAGGATGGTTATTTTCTGGCGAAATTTCTCGGTGGGCAAGCGTTAACCGATATTAATATCGTGAAGGACGCTTTTGCTGCATTTGAGAAGCAAAGAGTGGACTATGTGAATCATCAAGTTGAATTCGCCCGAACATTAGGGAATGTGTTTCACAAACTGCCTTGGCCACTAGCAAAAGTGAGAGATTTTATTTATGACCATACTGGGTTATTAAATACGCAATTAAATAAGGATTACTTAGGAACTCAAGAAGCCATGTGTTTGTCGATGACGGACTTGCACCAGTCTAGTTAGTAAGCTAATGGATTAAATGTCTATTGCTTCTGGAGCTTAGCCGTTTCGTTGTTATGATGAAGCGGCTTTTTGAGCTGAGACAATGTCGACGACTTTGGTTTCTGTGTCAGCCAACAGCACTTTTTATAGAAATCAAACAGTGAAGTAATACCCTGAATATGACTCGACTTTTCAATAAAAAAAGCGAGCAATTGAACTCGCTTTTTTAAACCTAGTTATTGTAAACAAGGTTAGGCTTTTTCAGCAGCGGCTATGCTGGCTTTGATATAGCCTTGTAGAGTGTCTTTAAGTTGTAGGCGTTGTTTTTTTAAGCTTTCTTCCTGCTGTGTTGTCGCTGGAATAATTTCCTTTTCCATCTTTTCTATTTCGTGAGTTAAATGATTGTATTCATTATAAAGCTTTCTAAAGTGAGCATCTTCCATTTTGAGGTCATGGATATCGTCTTTATACTCGGGAAACTCATTGATTAAACTGTGGTCAGAAATTGGCATGTTATCCTCCGATGCGTGTTTACTGATTCATTATGCTCATTTATAGATTAGTCGAGACGCAGAAATAGATTTTTGATCCTTGTCAGCTTTTCTTACGTCAGTATTAATAGGGTTTCTCACTCTGTTCATCGAACTGTCGAATACTAGGTAAAATATTCATGTTTGCTTCAGCTCATCCCTATTTAATTAGGCTTTTGCTTGGCAGTAGATACCTTGAGACGGAGTTGATTAACGACGCTATATCAAAGTATAGGAGACAAGTGTCCGCTTTGCTGTGTAATCTAATAGAGATTGAGAAAATCTTCTTAGATCACAAATAACATCTATGACCTTCATATTTCAGCTATAGGGACTATTCGAATTCTGACAAACCTATTGATATCACCTCTAGTGGGGGTGTCGCGGTTTGTGATCTTGTTTGTCAAAATAGAATGCAATCAGTAACCAGAAGATAAGGCGAAGTGAGTAGATTCAGTCTTGTTGGTCTTCACGTACAGGCAATCTGAGCAGATAAATGCTGACGCATGTACCTATGGTTATTAAGCCAATGGTTGCCCAAAAACGATAAACAATGAGCATGGAAATGCTCATTCCCACCCACATGAAAAGAATGGCGCGGTTGCGTGAACGTCTAGGAATACCGTCTTCGGACTGCCAATCTCGCACGATAGGGCCAAAAAATTTGTGATTGAGTAACCAGTTGTGAAAGCGCTCAGACGATTTCGAAAAGCACCAAGCGGCCAGTAAAACCAAGGGTGTGGTGGGCAATAAAGGCAAATAAATACCAATAATGCCGGTGATCAGAGAAAACCAGCCCAGCGCGAGATAAAAATACTTTTTGGCTGGCATCATAGCAAACACCTTAATGGCAATAGGCAGTTCATAATATACTGCTTGTCCTTATTATTATGGGACTTATTGACCGGAATGGAAAATGGCCGACATGTCTTCCTCTGGAGTATTTTCAATGCATGGCCAGCCGCCTAGTCGTTTCCAACGATTAACCATTTCACAGAAGAGCTCAGCGGTTTTTTCTGTGTCGTATTTTGCTGAGTGTGCTTCAGAATTACTAAAGGGAATTGCCGCCGCCTCGCAGGCTTTGGCCAATACCGTTTGACCAAAAACCAACCCAGCTAAACTGGCGGTATCGAAGCTAGAGAATGGATGGAAAGGATTGCGTTTTATTTCAGCACGCTCAATAGCGGCATTTAAAAAACCATGATCAAAGGCGGCATTATGACCTACCAAGATAGCGCGTTTACAACCTACTGATTTCAATTCTTTGCGCACTTTGGAGAACATTTGTGTGATGGCTTCACCTTCTGATACATCGTCTCGGCCAGGCTCAAAAGGATCAATTCCAGTGAAGTCGAGAGCGGCTTTTTCAAGATTAGCGCCTTCGAATGGCTTGATCAGGAAACCTATGGTTTCATGTATATAAAGATCACCGTTTTCATCCATTCTTAGAATGCTGGCAGCTATTTCTAATAACGCATCGGTTTTTTGATTAAAGCCTGCGGTTTCTACGTCGATAACAACGGGTAGGAAACCTCGGAATCGATCTTTGATTTCATGGTTTGACAAATGAGGGTCCTTAATTCTGCCGCGTATTTGAGAATATCGGTATACAATAGGATGTGATGATAACACAATTGAATATGCTTGAACGAGATGTCTCAATGGGAATCGCCCAACAACTTTTAATTCGCTCTGCGTTTTGTTTTGCCGCTTGTTTGCCTGTGACGCAAGTGCAAGCCTTAACGCATTATCAGTCTGGTATTACCGATTCAAAATGGTTGCTGTCTGGGGACATCTTCTCGTGTAGTTTGACGCATCCTGTTGCGCATTATGGTGAAGGTCAGTTTATCAAGGAAGCGGGCGAACCTATGAAGTTTGTGTTGCAACCTCGTAATGAAAAGCTTGGCCCTGGCCAAGTGTATATTATCTCCCAAGCACCACAATGGTCACCAGGTGTTAAGCCAGAAACCCTCGAAATTTTGCCTTACCCGGGTTATGGATTAACGGTAGAAGTCGGCGGTAAAGTGGCGGAGCGTATGTTGACCAGTTTGGATAGAGGTCGTCATCCGATTGTTGCTGGGCGTGCGTGGGAAGACAGTCGTGAGACAGTGGAAGTAAGCTTATCAAACATCAATTTTGCTCCAGCTTATAATGAGTTTCGTCGTTGTTTATCAACCTTATTGCCGGTGAATTATGATCAGATTGCCCGTACGGCGGCCTTGTTTCCAATTAATGGTGTGAATTTGACAGACCGTATTAAAGCGCGTTTGGATTTGGTGGCTCTGTATGTATCATCTGATCCAACGGTGGAATACATTTATATTGATGGTCACACCGACAATATAGGTTCTCGTCGCGATAACCGTGAATTGTCTAAATTGCGAGCGGAAAAAGTAACGGCGTATTTATTGGAAAAAGGCGTGCCCGCAGGGAAAATTATTTCCCGTTACCATGGTGAGCGTTACCCATCGACCACCAATAATAATCCGCAAGGGCGAGAGCGTAACCGTCGTGTGACCATTCGGTTAGAAAAAAGTGAGTAGGCTTCAGCCAGTTATTAATATCGAGTTGGCTTAAATATTTTACAACAGATATACCCGCGTTTTTGGAAGCTCCATTCGATCACAAAATATCGGTGAGAATGGGGCTTTTTACTTGCTAAGCCAGTAGTGAAAATTTAAACTTAGCTCCCTTTTTTAATTTATTTGCGCCGCCCTGTACTGGTTTAAAAGCATTGGCGTGGGAGCGCGAGCTCGTTGAGGAGAATAGAAATAATGTCTGACGTGAAGAAGGTAGTGCTTGCTTATTCAGGCGGCCTTGATACTTCTGTGATCGTGAAGTGGCTTCAAGAAGAGTATAACTGTGAAGTGGTGACCTTTACCGCTGACCTAGGACAGGGTGAAGAGGTTGAACCAGCTCGCGCGAAAGCTCAAGCGTTGGGTATTAAAGAAATCTACATCGAAGATTTGCGCGAAGAATTTGTGCGTGATTTCGTTTTCCCTATGTTCCGAGCGAACACCATTTACGAAGGTGAGTACCTATTGGGTACTTCTATCGCACGTCCTTTGATCGCCAAGCGTTTGATTGAAATCGCTAACGAAACTGGAGCGGATGCGATTGCACATGGTGCGACTGGTAAAGGTAACGATCAAGTACGTTTTGAATTGGGTGCATACGCCCTAAAACCTGGTGTAAAAGTCATTGCGCCTTGGCGTGAGTGGGATTTAACGTCTCGTGAAACCCTCATGGCATACTGTGAAAAGCATCAGATCCCAGTGGACTTCTCTAACAAGAAGAAAAAATCTCCTTATTCTATGGATGCCAACTTACTTCATATCTCTTATGAAGGAGACTTGTTGGAAGACCCTTGGACAGAAGCGGAAGCCGATATGTGGCGTTGGTCTGTGTCTCCTGAAGAAGCACCAAATGAGCCGACGTATCTTGAAATCGGTTATGAAAAAGGCGATCCAGTTTCCATCAATGGTGAAGTCATGTCGCCTGCTACCATCTTGGCAACCTTGAACAAGATTGGTGGTGAGAATGGTATTGGTCGTGTGGACATAGTTGAAAACCGTTTCGTTGGCATGAAAGCCCGTGGTTGTTACGAAACACCTGGTGGCACCATCATGATGAAAGCCCACCGTGCGATTGAGTCCATCACTTTAGACCGTGAAGCGGCGCACTTGAAAGATGAAATCATGCCGCGTTATGCAAAAATCATTTACAACGGGTTCTGGTGGTCTGAAGAACGTCGTATGATGCAAGCTTTGATCGATGCGTCACAAGAACACGTAAAGGGTACGGTTCGTTTGAAATTGTACAAAGGCAATGTAGAAGTGGTTGGTCGTCAATCGCCAAACAGCTTGTTTGATAGCTCGGTTGCTACTTTTGAAGACGATGCCGGTGCTTACGATCAGAAAGATGCTGCTGGTTTCATTAAATTGAACGCTTTGCGTATGCGTATTGCGGCGCAAAAAGGCCGTGGTTTCTTAGACAAAAAATAAGGCAGTAGTGAGACCTTGCCAAGGGTCTCATGCCAAATCAAATAACGCTCCATACTTTTCAGTTCGGAGCGTTTTTCTTTTTTTGTCCAATTGGTCAGAATTTGCTAACGTATGGCATACTTAAATTGAAGAATGTGGCTGCATGTTTAATGACATTGAGTTAACACTCTGCTAGATGCCTCGCTAAAGGAAACATCCTATGACGATTTACAATGTTGGCTCGATCAATCTCGATCATGTTTATCAGCTTGATCATTTTGTACGTCCTGGTGAAACCATGGCCTCGGATGACTATCAATGTCTGTTAGGCGGTAAAGGTGCCAATCAATCGGTTGCTTTGGCCAAGGCGGGCGCGGATGTGAAGCATGTAGGGGCGATTCATCATTCGAATCAAGCGATTCTCAGTCAGTTGCAATCCCTTGGGGTTGATACCCAGTTGATTAACACGACAGAGGTGCCTACTGGACATGCCATTATTCAGTTAACCAAGCAGGCTGAAAACGCGATTATTTTGTATCAAGGTGCTAATCATGCGTTGACTGAGCAGCAAATTGATGACGTATTACAAAATGCTCAGGCAGGCGATTGGGTGCTGTTGCAAAACGAAACCAATTTGATTGAGTACGTGATGCAAAAAGCCAAACAATGCGAGGTTAAAGTGGCGTTTAATCCAGCGCCAATGGATGCAGAATTGACCAAGCAAGTCTTGGGGCTTGTGGATTTGCTGATTGTCAACGAAGTTGAAGCCATGGATCTCATAGGGACGCAAGACATTGCTTCCACCATTAAAGCATTTCCCCAAGCTTACCCAGATTTAGAAGTCTTGATGACCTTGGGGAAAGATGGCGTGTGCTACTTTAATGGCAAAGAGCATTTGCAAGTTGAGGCATTTTCCGTGCAAGCCGTGGACACCACGGCTGCAGGAGATACTTTTATTGGCTTTTGCTTATCCGCCCTGATGGCGGGGGAGCCAGTGACTAAAGCTATTCGCCGCGCTTGTGCGGCATCCGCATTGTGTGTTACCCGCTTAGGTGCGGCAGCTTCCATACCAACGCAGCAAGAAGTTACGGATTTTCTTGCTTTGCAAAATGATTAGCAAAGCCAAATTAACAGAGGAACAAGCTAGTATGGCTCGTAAAATTATTATCGATACGGATCCGGGCATTGATGATGCGATGGCGATTTTTTTTGCTTTCCAAGCCCCACAAATTGACGTATTAGGCTTGACCACTACCTTTGGTAATGTGTCGGTCGATCTTGCCACGCAAAATGCCATTACCTTGACGGAAATTGCCAAAGTTGAGGTGCCTGTTGCCAAAGGGGTGGACGTGCCTAGTGTGATTGCACCTCGTCCTCATCCTGATTTTGTTCACGGTAAAGACGGTTTTGGTAATATCAATTGGCCAGCGCCGCAAGGTCAGGCGGTTGACAAAAGTGCGGCGCAATTTATTGTCGATACTGTTCGAGAATACCCTGGTGAAGTCACTATTGTTGCCTTGGGGCCGTTGGGAAACTTAGCGAAAGCGCTGGAAATGGATCCTGAGGTGGCGAACTTGGTGGATGAAGTGGTATTGATGGGCGGTACTGCCATCGAATATGGTAACGTTTCGCCAGTAGCCGAAGCCAATATTATGAACGATCCGCATGCGGCGGATAAAGTCTTTACCGCCCCTTGGCAAGTTACCATGATAGGTTTAGACGTGACCCATCAAGTATTATTGGACAACAGTGTGCTTGAACGTATTCGTGCAGCCAACCCTGAGCAGGGTGGTTTCTTATACGATTGTGCGCAACACTATATTCATTTCTACAGTAGTCGTTTTGATATGGATGGTTGTTATTTCCATGACGCTTCTACCATAGCCTATGTTATGGACCCAAGTATCTTTGGTGTCGAAACCGGTGCCATTCGTGTGGCTTGTGAAGGCATTGGCATTGGGCAAACCATCTTTGCACCAGAGGGTATGACTTTCCCTGAACCTCATTGGACAGATGTTCCTATGACGCAAGTTTGCATGGAAGTGGACAGTGATAAGCTGCTGAAGCTGTTTGAGACCACCTTGTCTTAAGCACTTGCTGCATACAAATATAAAGGCATAAAGGCGTACGTCTTTATGCCTTTATTATTTTTAGTCTTTATAATAAGCCGATACTATTTTTCAACGCCTAAAATGTTTATTGAATTAAGGCCTAGGACCCTATGACAAACACTGACATGAGTCTGTTAAAGACACTTCTTCTTAGTTCGTCTTATCAGCGAGCAACTCATCTGGCGATTCGCTCGGACGAACTTAGTCAGTCTTTACAGGCTGAAGCTGAGTGGGCTGCACATAATAAATGGGCTGGGGTAGGCCATGCTTTACTGGTGGTATTGCTCGGTGTCGTGGCTGGTCAATTGCTTGTCACCCTGTTGGGGGAGATGAACATTTACCAATATGTTTCTAAATTAACCTATTTCTTTTTGTTGGTAATGGGTTACCTATTGTCTATTGTTGGTTCCTGCTATGTGTTGTTTAAAAGCTTTAAAGTCTATCAAAATAGAAGGCTGTCTTTGCTCTCTGCGCATCTAACCCAGAAGGGGTTGGTATTTGATAAAAATATCAAACTGATGACGGTTGAAGGATTGATCAATTTGGAAGAGAACCTTGTTCTAGCGCAGCAAGGGGACAGTAATGCCTTGTTGCAATTGTCATTGGCCATATTGGAAGGGCGCTATCTAAAGGCGAATGTTAACATGGCAATGGCTCTGGCTGCGGTCGCCGCTGATCTTAATAACAGTCGTGCTGCGTATTTGGTTGCACAGGCTTTTGACGCCAATCTTGATGTAAAATTGTCGGCACAAGAGGCCGAAATAGCGGCGTTGAAAGAAGAGCAAAGTCATTTGTTTTGGCTGCAAAGAGCGGCGGAATTAGGGTCATACAAAGCCAAATCCGATTTGGCGAGAAAAGCAGCGCCTGATTCTTTGGTTACGAAATCAAAAGCCGCGAAATCGACTCAAGACTTGGTAGAGGCAGCAGTGCTAGAAGAGTAATCTTGCCGACTAAATCAAGAAACGAAACAGGTCATTGAACATCTAGTGAAACGGTTATGGCGCAGTAGGTAAGGTTATTAGCTGTGGTAATCCACGTATTGTTTAATAAATTCCACATCACTTTTGGCTATGGTGTGGAATTTGAATTTTAAATAATGCTTATTGTGCTCGTTGAGTATATCCAACTCTGGGTCACATAACACCTTGATCAACTTACGTCTGCCTTCGTGCATGGCTTTTAATTCAAGTTTCACCATTTTTGAGCCTTCTATCCCTGATGGAGCCTCCACTTCAATCATTTTAGTGGATATATTTGTGCAATGGATGGGCATGACTTTACCATTAATCAGAAACAAAGAGCCCGTCCAATAACATCGAACATAAGGGGATTGAGTGGTAGACATAATGCGTTCCTTTCTCGCGTTAGCTGTCAGTATGTGGCGACGCAACAGTATAATGTAAGTTTTTTAGTGTGGAAAGAAAAGAAAGGCAATAGGTTGAACCTCTATTTTTTAATTCAACCTATTGATTTAAATATGTATTTTTTATTTTAGCAGATGGATCTAATGCTTTCGCCGAGGGCGTCAATCAAACTGCTTATTTCGTGCTCTTCTGTGGTAAAAGGTGGCGCTAACTGAATGGTATCGCCTCCATAACGCACGTAATAACCCTTATCCCACATGGACATGGCAATTTGGAAAGGACGTTTTGCCGCTTCTCCATCCACTGCGGCTAAGCTGAAACCGGCAGCAAATCCGTAATTACGAATATCAGTGATAGCGTCACTGACTCCTTTTAAAGAGTGAACATAGTTTTCCCATGTACTACTCATGTTTTTAACTCGGTCAATTAAACCTTCAGAGCGGAGGGTTTCTAAGGAAGCTAATCCAGCAGCGCAGGCAATAGGATGAGCGGAGTAGGTATATCCATGCGGCACTTCTAACATATAATCTGGACCACCCGTTGCCATAAAGGTGTCGTATATTTCCTGTTTAAACACAGTTGCCCCCATTGGGATAACACCATTGGTAACTTGTTTCGCCATAGTAATGATGTCTGGGGTGACGCCAAAGGCTTCTGAGCCTGTTTTCGCGCCCATGCGACCAAATGCCGTAATCACCTCATCAAAAATCAACAAAATATTATGTTGATCGCAAATCTCTCTTAAACGTTGCAAATAGCCTTGCGGTGGTACTATCACACCGGCGGAGCCAGACATGGGCTCTACTATCACTGCGGCGATGTTTGATGCATCGTGCAGAGTGATTAAATTGAGCAATTCTTCAGCACGTTCTTTGCCTTGTGCGGCCATGCCTTTACTGAACTCTGCACCTGGAACCTGTGTATGTGGCAAATGATAAGCTTCTAAACCTTGTCCATAGAGAGTTCTGTTTGCTGGAATACCGCCTACACTGAAACCAGAAATACCTGCTCCATGGTAGCCTTTTGCGCGACCAATGAACTTGGTTTTGCTGCCCATGCCTTTTTTGCGCCAGTAAGCACGCGAAATTTTCAACGCAGTATCAACGGATTCGGAACCTGAACCGGTAAAAAAAACTCGATTAAGGCCTTCTGGCATAAATTCACTGATCTGTTCTGCCAGTTGGAAAGATTTATCATGACCAAATTGAAATGCAGGTGCATAATCTAGCTGCTTAACTTGTTTGCTGACCGCTTCCACTATGCTAGGAACGGCATGTCCTAAACCACAGGTCCACAATCCGGATAAACCGTCAAAAATCTGACGACCATCCGCATCTGTGTAGTAATGACCATTCGCCGCAGTGAGAATACGAGGGTCTTTCTTGAATTGACGGTTTCCTGTGTAAGCCATCCAGTGGGCGTCAAGCTGAGCTTGTGACAGGTTGGTTTTAGTAGTTTGGCTCATGGCATTCTCTCTATCAGAATAGCAAATAATAGGATCATCATGCCGTGCTTGAATGGTTTAGTAAATTGGTAATTATTTAATCTTACGTAATCTTTTAGTTACTTTAATATTGATTTATTTTTCTATAAAAATGGATTTTATTATTTCAATTGTTTGTTCATTTCTTTTAGCCGACTTTCTTTTAAATAAGGATTATCGTCTTTGTAACACTTCTACTGATTGATTTTATTTATTCCTCCTTACAATGGGAATTGATCCCTAATGGTTGGGGATCATATTCACCTCGGAAAATTGGAAAGAAGCAGTCGGATTGTCTCAGCCAGTCTTGACATATTTTCTTATCATTTTTAAGTGAAGAATGATAAGGGTGACATTGATAAAGACCTTTTTGGTAAAACAATCGGGTGAATTTATGAATTTCCCATTCCACTTAGGTCTGATGAGAAGATGTGGCAATTTGGTTGTGTCATTTAATGAAGGTTTTTTTTCTCTTTTTTGAGTTATTCAAAATGCCCAAAGGCAATAGGAGAAAATTCATGATAAATGAGACTAGGTATTATCCCAATTATTTGGCCAAAAAAGTAAACGCACATGTAGAACGCTGTGAAAAATTAGGAGGACGTAACCCTTTACATGGTCTTAATCCTACATTGACGTCACTTAAATTGATCAGTAATGATTATCTTGCATTAGCGAATCATCCGAACATCCTCGCAGCACAACGAAAAGTGTTAGATAGCATGGAAGATACTATTGTCATGTCTTCGATTTTTCTACACGGAGACAATCCTCAATTGAGGTTTGAGCAGCGTATGGCAGATTTCATGCAAGCAGATGAGACGGTACTTAGTCAGTCCGGGTATAACGCTAATATTGGTTTAGTTCAGGCGATTGTTGAGGGCGCTGAAGTGCCTATTTATGTTGATATGTTGGCGCACATGTCATTGTGGGATGGGACGCATTATAGCAAGGCTTCGGTTTATCCATTTCGTCATAACAGTGTTGAACACATGGCAGCATTGGTTAAGAAACATGGTCCGGGTCTGGTCATGGTGGATTCGGTTTACAGTTCCAATGGCAGTGTTTGTCCGTTAAAAGAATTGGTAGATACGGCGTATGATATGGGCTGCTTGTTATTAGTAGACGAATCGCACTCCCTTGGTACTCATGGACCCCAAGGTCGTGGTTTGGTGGTGGAGTATGGTTTGCAAGACAAGGTGATGTTCCGTACCGCCAGCTTGGCAAAAGCCTTTGCTGGTAGAGCTGGCATTATCAGCTGTCCTAAAGGTTTTGCGGATTATTTAAAATGTACGGCTAACCCATCCATTTTTAGTTCCGCTCTTTTGCCATATGAAATCGCTGGTTTGAATGCAACCTTGGATTTAATAATGCTTGCTGATGAGAAACGAAAACAATTGGTTTTAAATGCCAATTATTTAAGGCAATCTTTGTTGGGTTTGGGTTATAACACCACGGCTTCTAAATCGCAGATTATTGCCTTAGAGGTTGGTTCTGAATGGCTAACTACGGTATTAAAGGATGCTTTAGAGGCTAAGGATGTTTTTGGATCCGTCTTTTGTGCACCTGCCACGGCGAAAAATCGAGCCTTAATGCGTTTATCTGTTAATTCAGCTTTAACTATTAATCAATTAGATAAAGTCATTCAGGTATTCAAAGAGATTAGAGAGGATATTAGCTTAGATAAATGGCGTTCTACGAGGAAAATATCGGCTGATTTTATCGAGGCGTCAGTAGCTTAATGATTTGATTAGGAGTGGTTCTGCGAGGGGGCTTATTACCTCGCAGAACTTGCTGGTCATTATCCACTATTCACGTTAGGAGACTCTTTGTTTCGGGGTAATAATGTTACATTCTTCTATAAAAGCCGCTAAGTAGTTGTCTTCACCCTTGATTTTAACGCATGGGTAAAAGAAGTCTTGCCAGCTGTCTTCAATGTTTGGGTGATAAAAACCGTCCATACTGGGGAATAATGGGATGCTGGTAGGCTTATCCAATAATTTTAATAATCCCGATGGCGCTTTGGCGTCGATGGCGATTTCTTTGTGAACCTTGATGTCTTCTTTGGTGAGCAGTAACAAGCGGTAACGTTTTCCTGAATTATCCAAGAGTAAAAAATCAGCTGAGGATGGGCTCAATTCAGTATGTAAGTGGTATTCAACAATGTCTTTTTGCTTCATCAGAGAAAAGAAATAATCTACCACCGCAGGGTCCTCAACCAGAGGAGACTGCAATGTTAAACCCTCTCGAAGAACTCTGTTCATGTCATTGAAGTAGTCCTGCTGGTACTTCTCAATCAATTGGTTGATTTTCGGCAGAACATCTTGCACATTTTTTTTCAGATAAAAATCAATCACCTTATTATTTAGTGCTTCAATGGCAATGTGTTCGTCTGCTACACCGGTCAAGAGCACTTTTTTTATGTAAGGATTGTTAATGGCCTTACAAACATCCAAACCATTGTAATCTGAACCCGGCATAGCGTAGTCCGTTACTAGTACGGAAGGTTCTGAAAAGCGCTGTTGATTAAGGGTTTTGTGTAAGATTGACTTGCAATCGAATTTATAGTGGTAATCAGAACCGTTTAGAGACCATTGGTTGTCTTTTTCCAATGCCGGATGATGCTGCGTGTTGTCATTAATATACTGTATGGCTTGTTGCGGATGAAGAAAGCTTTGATAAATGGTATCTGCTTTTAGCGCCAATGGAATACTATCAAGAAAGGCTTGATGGTCATCCAGAAAGACCACTGTGGTGGGGTGAAAATACGCATTAATTTTTTTTTGATCAGGTTGAAGCATCATTCAAATTCCATCTTTATAGTTACTTACTTTTTATGGAGCGGGGAAGCTTAAAGTAAATTCAGTGTATTCCCCGAGCTTAGAATCGCACGTAATATCAGCATTAAAACTGGTTAACACTTTTTTGCAAAACGCCAAGCCGATGCCAGTGCCGGCCCCTTTGTCCAAATTGGCAGAGGAATAAAAACTCTCAAAAATAGATAGCCTATCTTTTAATGAGATGCCTTTGCCATTGTCCCTGAAGTATAGATAATTTTCATTGTTTGTTTTTTTTAAGTGAAGTTCAATACTGGCCTCTGAGGTTGTATTTGTAAAGACTAGAGCGTTTTTTATTAGGTTGAATATCACATGCATCATCAGGAGATCAGAGCCGAAAAACTGAAAGTCGTCACTAAGATGTGTGGTAACTATGTTTCTTTCATCTTGTGAATCAAATGGATAGCGCTCAATTGCTTGGGTCACTATATCGGCCATGGAAAAATATTCGAATTCCTCTTGGTTAATTTTTGATTTTCCCAGACTCATTAGAAGAATATCAATGACAGTATTGGAATGTTGGACTTCGTTTTTAATTTGCTCCAAAGAAGCGTTTAGAATGCTAAAAGTTTGAGATTTTATTGGCTGTTCAACCAGATTATGTTTATTTGCTAGCTCATAGACATTGAGCAATTCTGGTAGGTATCGATTTAAACCATGAGCATGGTTGTGAATGGTCATCAGAGGGGTTCTGAGCTCATGAGAAATTTCAGCCCCGATTGAGGCCAATACTTTTAGTTTTTCTTGTTTTAATCGGTATGGATAGTAAAAAATAATGCTAGTTGTTACGATCAAAAAGCTATAGATTGGGAGCTGTTCATAGTAATTGGAAAACGTAACTGTTTCTACACTAAAAACATATAATAGTATGGCTAAGGAAGCGCCGATTATTAGCATTGAAATAAACAAAATCCAATTGTATGCAAGCAATATTGATATGGCCAGTCCTCCCATCATTGACATTCCCCAAATCAGACTCCCATTATTCATTAATAGCATATAGGTAAAGAAAAAGGGTAATGAATAGGTTATGGTTATGATCCAATAAAGGTTTGTATAAGGACGCATCCAATTAGGCCAATTGTTGAGAAAGGCTATTCCTAAAAACAGTAGAGATCCTATTAAGCGCAATGTTAAGTTTTCATAGGGTTGTGGAAAGAGATAAGCCCATATCAAATAGTACAAAGGAAAACCAAATACTCCAATAAAGCTGATGTAAACAGTATGTGGGAGAAAATACTCTGCACTGTCATTTAGAGCTTGATTGAGACGAATATTTACATAGCGAAAGCATTTTCTAATCGTTTGCACTTTCTTAATCTTCCTTGTAATAATCAGCTTAAGGTATTGTTTTATCTGATTTAAATAACTCGTCTGGTAACCTTGATTTGCTGTTTGTTAGAAACAACTTTGTTTGTTAGAAGCAACATAGATTGCTTAAAGCAGGCTTTGTATTTTCATGCTATTACAGTTGGTAGAAGAGCACAATGCGTAATTGATGAAAGGTCTATTGGATAAAACTGAATGCCTTAAGCGTAACCTTGTAGAGAGCAAGTAGCATCTAACAAGAGGTTTTTTCTTTAAATTCACATAAGTCTTCAATGATGCAGGCGCCGCACTTTGGCTTGCGGGCAACGCAGATATAACGACCATGCAAAATTAACCAATGGTGGGCGTCGAGTAGGAATTCTTTTGGGACAAGGCGCAGTAGCTTTTCTTCTACTTCTAAGACGTTTTTGCCCGGTGCAATTTTGGTTCGGTTTGAGACACGGAAAATATGCGTATCCACCGCCATGGCAATTTGACGAAAGGCGGTGTTTAACACCACATTGGCTGTTTTACGACCCACCCCAGGCAGCGCTTCGAGGGCTTCGCGAGTTTCAGGTACTTGGCTGTTATGTTGTTCCACCAGAATTCGACAGGTTTTTATGGCGTTTTCGGCTTTTGCGTTAAACAAGCCTATGGTCTTAATGTAATTCTTTAGACCATCAACCCCCAAAGCCAGCATGGATTCCGGCGTATTA
Organism: Marinomonas sp. THO17; assembly: GCF_040436405.1. Lineage (NCBI taxonomy): Bacteria > Pseudomonadati > Pseudomonadota > Gammaproteobacteria > Oceanospirillales > Oceanospirillaceae > Marinomonas > Marinomonas sp. THO17. Next base: position 3,830,074 of record NZ_AP031575.1, read on the forward strand.
GCGACAGGAAAGAGCTTACGAGTGGCTTTGTTGACACTGACATCAGTGGCTTGAGCAGAAAATAAAACAGCAATTAACAGCTCGAAAGGAGAGCTGTATTCTAATTCAGTGACAGGATTAGGATTTTCTGCTCGTAATCGAGAGAATATTTGCTGTCGTTTCTCTTTATTCACCTAATGACCCTTTCTTTGCGTTGATATGCTTGTGTTGAGTTCACTGAGTTATCCAGTCACACGCACACGTTTGGATTCTGCCGGGCCTGCTTTGGCTTTGGCAGCGGCAATGCGCTGCTTTTCTTTTTCATCAAAATAGTTTTTGCCAGCAATCAACAATCCCAAACCAATAAAAGCACCCGGTGGTAAAATAGCAAACAAGACATTAGGGTAATTTTGGAAAAGGGTGATTTTCCACTGCAATGCCATGTCGCCGAACAGCAAATGCATGTCTGAGAACAAGGTGCCTTGACCAATCAATTCGCGCATGGCACCCAAGGCCACCAGAATCACCATGAAGCCCAAGCCCATCATAAAACCATCGATAGCTGAGGGCAAAATAGGGTTGCGGCTGGCAAAGGCGTCAGCACGTCCTAAGATGGCACAATTGGTCACAATCAGCGGGATAAAGATACCGAGAATTTGATACAGCTCATAGGTATAAGCTTGCATGATGAGTTCTATGCAAGTAGTAAAAGAGGCAATGATCATCACGAATGCGGGTAAGCGAACGGCATCAGAAACATAATTACGAATGATGGAGACGGCGATATTGGAGCCGACTAAGACTACCAGAGTCGCAAGGCCAAGACCTAGGGCATTGACCACAGTACTGGTGACCGCCAACATAGGACACAAGCCAAGCAACTGTACTAAAGCCGGATTGTTTTTCCAAATGCCGTTGTAGATGATTTCGGCGTAATTGGCTTTCGTCTGACTCTGAGTTGCATCAGAGTCAGATTGAATGGGTTCTTGAACGTCGTCAGTGACGGCAGTTTGTGCGCTCATTTTCATCGCCTTTTACTAACGCGCTAACAGCGCGTCCTTGTTTTGATCAAAATAAATTAATGTATTTTTCACCGCTCTGACCACGGCCCTTGGTGTAATGGTCGCGCCAGTGAATTGGTCAAAATCGCCACCGTCTTTTTTCACCGCCCAACCTGATAGCTCTGGATTGGTTAGGGATTTATTCGCAAAACTAAGAATCCATGGGGATTTTTTTAGATCTACTTTATCGCCAAGGCCAGGTGTTTCTTTGTGGCTGATGACACGACTGCCTGTCACCACGCCATCACGATTGATGGCCACCAACATATCCAAGTTACCATTGTAGCCACGAGTAGCCGTGGTTTCGAAGATGATGCCTGTGACCTCGCCATCTTTTCTGGCGATATGAATTTTCGTGCCTGTTTCACTGCCTAACAAAGGGTTGGCTGGTAAAATAGCCGTGTCCATAGTGAGGTCATTATCGTATAAATCGGCAGGAAAAATGTCATTAAAGGCAGAAATTTGTGCGTCAAGAATGTTGTCTTTAATGGTGTGATCTGTCAGTTGATGCGTCACGGCAATTAAGCCTGCGGTTAACACAGCATAAATGCCCAAACCAAGGCTATTACGTCGAATTGAAGATAGGATGTCCATTTATTTATCCTCGCCAATTTTCAGGCCTTTTTTGGCTTTATTGTGACCGTAACTTCGTGGTTGGGTGTAGTAATCAATGAGTGGTGCGGCGAAATTCATTAAGAGTACACCAAATGCCACCCCATCTGGGTAACCGCCCCAAGTACGTATGATGTAGATGAGAACACCAATGCCGAAACCGTAAATCAGTTTGCCACGATTACTGGTGCAAGAAGACACAGGGTCAGTGGCAATGAAGAAGGCCCCAAACATGGCCGCTCCCGTTGCCAAATGAAACGCAGGAGAAGCAAAGTGGCTTGGGTCAATGACATAAAATACGCCAGCCAGAGCCAATAGACCGGATAAGAAAGCCACTGGTGTATGCCAAGTGATGATACGCAACCAGAGTAACGCCAAACCGCCGATCAGGTAAGCAAGATTGATCCACAGCCATGCATTGAGACTGGCGGTTTGCAAGGCTGGAATCGTGTTAAAGGCTGCTTCACTGTCGAGCAAATCCTTGTGTTTAAAGCCGTCTAAAGGGGTCGCCATGGTGTAGCCATCAATGCTGGGCAAATGATGGAAAATAGCTTGCAGGCTTTGTAAAAATGACAGGGTTTCACCTGAGGTCGTTAGGCTAGTGTGACCAAGCCATTGACTCATTGGCACAGGAAAAGACACCAGTACGATGGCGTAGCCAACCATAGCTGGGTTGAATGGGTTATTGCCCAGACCTCCATATAATTGTTTGGCGAAAATAATCGCAAAGCCAACAGCGGTGACAGTAACCCACCAAGGTACAACAGGAGGAAGGGCGATGCCCAATAATACCGCCGTCAATAAAGCGCTGTAATCTTTTAGAAAGAAGGCCACCGAGCGTTTGCGAATCAATAAAATCAGTGCTTCGCTGGCAAGGGCGGTTAAACAGGCAATGACAAGATTGATCAAGGTGCCAAAACCGAATAACCAAGTCTGCACTAGGATACCTGGCACGGTCGCCAAGATGACCATTTGCATCACCCAAGCAGTGCGATGTCCGGCACGTTGCGCATGGGGAGATGATATTCTCAATAATGCCATTTATTGACTCTCTTGCTGTTTCATTAATTGCTCAAGCAGATGTTCCGCTTGCATTTGCTTGTCTTTAAGTTGAGCGATTTCAATTTGTACCTGCTCAGCATTGTCAGGTTCTACGCCAAGCTTTTTCGCCAATTTATTAGCTTGTGCTTTGGCCAAGGCAACGGCAATTTTTTGCTGTTTAATTTGTTCCGCCAAACTGGCTTGAGGAGCTTCTTCACTCATCTGATCATTATTGCTTTGATCTTCTACTGCTCGATCAGAGGTTGAAGCCTGAGACGATTCCAGTTGTGCCAATTTTTGTTGAGCATCCAGAAGTTTTTGAGGCCATTCGGATGCTTGGATGTCTGCTTCGTTCTTACCTTGCTCTTTCAATAAGGCAATGTTCTTCTCGGCCTTCTTGATACTGGCTTTGGCAATGGCAAGATCGACCTTGCGCTTTTTGTCTTCATCGACGCTCGTCGCAGTGGTCTGAGTTGCTTGAACTGGCGCAGTTTGAACAGACGTTGAAGCCTGAGCCGATTCCAGTTGTGCCAATTTTTGTTGAGCATCCAGAAGTTTTTGAGGCCATTCGGATGCTTGGATGTCTGCTTCGCTCTTACCTTGTTCTTTCAATAGGGCAATGTTCTTTTCGGCCTTCTTGATACTGGCTTTGGCAATGGCAAGATCGACCTTGCGCTTTTTGTCATCGTCTGCCGTGTTGGCATTGTTTTCAGCCTTTTGGGCTGGTACTTTCGGTTGCGCACTTGGGTTCGCTAAGGCTTGTTCCAATTCGTCCGCTCTTTGTTGAGCTTCTTTGAATTGCTGACGCAAGGTTTCCAGCTCAGGTGCTTGCAGTTCTTCGGCCTTTTTAAGGGCTTTTTCCACTTTTTTCACGGCAGCTTTAGCAATGGCTGCGTCGATTTTGAGTTTTTTCAATTCGTCGCTGTTCACTGCCACTTTGTCAGCACTGGTTGTGTCATTAGGATTAGTTGACTGAGTTGGCGCATCATTGCCAGCAGCGGCTTTGTCTAATTTTGCTTGAGCCGCTTGTTGCTGAGCTGCCAAATCCGCCACTTTTTGTTTTAAGTCAGCGTCATCTGGTGTTTCAGCCAATTGTTTTTGCGCTTTCTTTAGCTTTACGCCAGCGAGAGCAAGGTCGACTTTGGCTTTTTTTAATTCGTCACTGTTACCGCTTGGGGCAGCTTGTGGATTGACTTTAGCTGGTGCGGCACTTGTGGCTTGATCCAATTTGGCTTGAGCGGCTTGTTGTTGCGCTTGTAAGTCCGCTACTTTCTGCTTTAAGACTGCATCATCGGGTGTTTCGTCCAGTTGCTTTTGAGCCTTTTTCAGTTTCACGCCAACCAAGGCCAGATCCACTTTGGCCTTTTTCAACTCATCGCTAGCATTGTCTTGTGGCGCAGGATTGGCTTTAACAACAGGCGCCGCCACGGCGAGTTTGGTCATTTGCGTTTCCAAGTCTTTGACTTGGTTTGCTTGGTCCGTCACTTGCAGTTGTAAACTGTTAATGTCTTCAAGGTGCTCACTTTCTTGTGCGCTGAGCAATTGTTTTTCAAGCTTTTTCAGCTTGGTTTTGGCAATAGCCAAATCGACTTTGAGTTTCTTCGCTTCGTCGTTTGCAGCAGGTGCAGAGCTCATTGCTGCTTTTGGTGCAGCCTTGCTGGTGTCTTTGGCTGGAGCCGGTTTCTGACGAGCGAGACGCTTGGCTTCTTTCTCGGCTATTTCCGCTTCTTGACGGGCTTTGCGTGCTTCAAAGCGTTGTTTGGCAAGGTCGGCTTTTACCGCCGACTCGCGTGCTTCACGAATGGTACTCTTTGAGTGACGATAATACTGGACCAAGGGAATACTGCTTGGGCACACATAGGAGCAAGCGCCACATTCAATGCAGTCAAACAGATTGTGATGTTCGGCTTTTTCATGCTCTTGGCTTTTGCTGAACCAAAGCAATTGCTGTGGCAGCAAGCTCACAGGACAGGCCTGTTCACACATACCACAACGAATACAAGCTTGCTCTGGCGCTGGTGGCGGTAATTCTTGTTGGGTGGCCGCCAAAATACAGTTGCTGGTTTTCACCACAGGCACTTGGGTGGAATCCAGAGTAAAGCCCATCATAGGGCCTCCCATGACCAAGCGGTGCAGCTTATTATCTTGAGACTCTGCGTATTCCAAGAGGTGTGATACTGGCGTGCCTAATAATACTTCGACGTTCTGTGGGGCATTGAGGGCATCGCCAGTTAAGGTCGTAAAACGAGAGATCAAGGGTTTACCAAGATAAATGGCATCGTGCACGGCCACACAGGTGCCAACGTTTTGGCACAAAATGCCAATGTCAGCTGGATGCTGACCACTCGGTACTTCTTTGCCTGTGAGCAACTGAATTAGTTGTTTCTCACCGCCAGACGGGTATTTGGTTGGCACGACAGCAAGTTTGATGGTGCTGTTGCGTTCGTTTAACAAGTCATTCAATAACTTGATGGCCGTTGGCTTGTTGTCTTCAATGCCAATGACCACTTGGCTGGCATTGACCAGATGTTGTAACACTTCGATACCTAGGATTAATTCCAAGGTGCGTTCACGAATCAACATGTCATCCGCTGTGATGTAAGGTTCGCACTCAGCGGCGTTAATAATGAAATGAGTCAGTGGTGATTTGTTGGCCCCTTGCAGTTTTACCTGTGTAGGAAAACCTGCTCCGCCCATGCCGACTATGCCTTTTTCGGAAAGGAAGGCCAATACATCAGTACGATTTTGAAATTTCCAATCTACCAATGGCTCTAGTGCTTGCCATTCTTCCAAGCCATCTGGTTGCAGAATAATGCAAAGGTCACTTAACCCAGAAGGGTGCGCAATCAAACGTTCCTCAATGGCGGTGATGGTACCAGAGGTTGGAGCGTGTAAAAAACTGCTCAAAAAGCCATTGTTAATCGCAATAGTTTGACCTTTTAAGACCTTATCACCGACCTTGACCAAAGGGCGTGAGCTTTGACCTATATGTTGTCCAAGGGGCAAAATAAGTTCTTTTGGTAAACTTGGACGCCCCAGTGGTAATTGCAGTGACTGGGCTTTATTTTCGGGGGGATGAATGCCGCCATGAAACGAAAAAATATCGAAGGTTTGCATCAGTGCGCTGCCTCCGTCTGACGGTCGGTGGCAATAATATTCAATGAGGTGGCTGCAACACCTTGTGGCTTATCCCAAGACCAAGTTTTTGTGGTAACTCCCACTTCGACCATATCAATACAATCTACCGGACAAGGTTCTACGCACAGGTCACAGCCTGTACATTCATCGGAAATCACTGTGTGCATTTGTTTTGCCGCCCCCAAAATAGCGTCCACTGGGCAAGCTTGAATACACTTGGTACAGCCAATGCATTCGTCTTCACGAATCACCGCAACGCGCTTGGCACTTTCCGTACCGTGATCGCCATCTAATGGAATGGCTTCCACATCCAACAAGTCAGCAAGCGCTTGAATGGTTGCTTGACCACCCGGTGGGCAATGGTTGATGGCTTCACCATTAGCAATGGCTTCGGCGTAAGGGCGGCAGCCTGGGTGTCCACATTGACCACATTGGGTCTGAGGTAACAAGGCATCGATTTGATCAACAATAGGGTCGCCTTCCACATGGAAGCGTACATTGGCGTAACCTAAGATGCCGCCAAATACTAAGGCGAGTAAGACTAGGATGCCGATGGCCAGTAAAACAGTCGTCATGAGTTGGCTCCTAAATCTGCACTAGGGCGGTAAAGCCCATGAAAGCCAAGGCCATTAAACCTGCTGTGACCATACCGATAGCGGACCCTTTAAAGACCACAGGCACGTCGGCCACATTGATGCGCTCACGCATGGCGGCAAATAGAACCAATACAAAAGAAAAGCCCACTGCAGCGCCAAAGCCGTAAAGAATGGATTCAACAAAGCCGTTTTGTTTGCTGATGTTTTGCAGTGCTACACCTAATACCGCGCAGTTGGTGGTGATAAGAGGCAAGAAAATACCCAAGACGCGATACAATAAAGGGCTGGTTTTGTGTACCACCATTTCAGTGAATTGCACCACCACGGCGATCACCAGAATAAAGGAAATGGTTTGCAGGTATTCCAAGCCAAAAGGCTGCAATATGTAGGTAAACGTCAAATAACTACACAGACTGGATAGGGTCAAAACGAAGGTGGTAGCCATCGCCATGCCAATAGAGGTTTCCAGTTTGCCAGACACGCCCATAAAAGGGCAAAGTCCTAGAAACTGTACCAAGACAAAGTTGTTCACCAGAATGGTGCTGACCAGTATCAACAGATATTCTGTCATCTCACGTCCAAATAATGGGTAAATTAAACGAAATGCATTTTACTTTCCCGAGCACATCCTGCAAGGCTTGGGAAGGTGTGTTACTACTTTTAAAAAGATTGTTTTTAAAAGCGCTTTCTAAAAAGTAATTTTCTTAAAAGTAATCTTTACACTGACTATGGTTACTATACCAATGGGCTTATAACTAACAAAGCTAAAAATCCAGTATATATAGTCTGATTTAGTATATAGATAATAAGTTTCGTTTATATAATTTCGATTTATGTATCTCTAAAAATGCTATGGCTCAGCCTATTAAGAATTCTTCTCATTTAGGTTGAGCCATCACATATTTATTCTATGGGTTCGTCGTCCACTAGAAGGACAACGCTTACATCACACGCTGGCCAGGTTTAGCCCCCGCATGAGGTTCTAGAAGATAAATTTCTT